>NZ_NPKS01000004.1:0-265394 GCF_008329595.1 Methylobacterium sp. P1-11 | reverse complement strand
GGACTACGTCAAGCAGCACGCGACGACGCCCGAGCTGCAGCGGCAGGCGCTGGCGGCGCTGACGTTCAAGTGCACCGTGCTCTGGACGCAGCTCGACGCGCTGTACTTCGCCTACGTCGCCCCCGGCATGGTCCCCCCGGACGCGTGGCAGCCCGGCGAGGGGCTCGTGGCCGAGGCGTCGCGGGCCAGACCGGGCGCGGCCAGCGGGACGATGGCGGCCGGCGACCGCCCGCGGCTGCCGCGCGGCGTTCGGCTGCGCAACGACGAGACCCGCGGCAAGTGGGTGCTGCTCGCCCCAGAGCGCACCTTCGATCTCGACGACAACGCCGTCGCGGTCCTTAAGCTCGTGGACGGGGCTCGCAGCGTCGCCGACATCGCGGACGAGCTGGGCAAGACCTACGCGGCCGATCCCCGCGCCATCGAGGCCGACATCCTGGTGATGCTCGAAGGCCTCGCGGAGAAACGGGTTCTCGAGCGATGAACGCGCTGACGCCGAACCGCCCTGATGCGCCGGCCCCGGTGGGTCTGCTCGCTGAGCTGACCCATCGCTGCCCGCTGCGCTGCCCGTACTGCTCGAACCCGCTGGATCTCGACCGGCGGTCGGGCGAGCTCGACACGCAGACGTGGCAGCGCGTGCTCGGGGAGGCGGCGGCGCTCGGTGTCCTGCACGTGCACCTGTCCGGTGGCGAGCCGACGGCGCGCAACGACATCGTCGAGATCACAAAGACCTGTGCAGATCTCGGCCTGTACTCGAACCTGATCACTTCCGGCGTCGGCGGGGCGCTGGCGAAGCTGCAGGCGCTCTACGACGTCGGGCTCGACCACGTGCAGCTCTCGGTGCAGGGCGTCGACGCGCAGAACGCCGAGAAGATCGGCGGCCTTAAGAACGCCCAGCCGCAGAAATTCGCGTTCGCCGCCAAGGTGGTCGAACTCGGCCTGCCCCTCACGCTGAATTCGGTGATCCACCGCGGCAACATCCACGAGGTGGCGGGCTTCATCGATCTCGCCGTGAAGATGGGGGCCAAGCGCCTCGAGGTGGCGCACACGCAGTATTACGGTTGGGCCTACGTCAACCGGGCCGCTTTGATGCCCGACAAGGCGCAGGTCGACGAATCGATTCGGATCGTTGAGGCGGCCCGGGAGCGCCTGAAGGGTCAGCTCGTCATCGACCTCGTCGTGCCCGACTATTACGCGAAATACCCGAAGGCCTGCGCGGGTGGCTGGGGCCGCAAGCTGATGAACGTCACGCCCCAGGGCAAGGTCCTGCCCTGTCACGCGGCCGAGACGATCCCAGGGCTGGAGTTCTGGAACGTCAACGACCACGCGCTCGGCGAGATCTGGCGCGACTCGCCCGCCTTCACGGCCTATCGCGGCACCGAGTGGATGAAGGAGCCCTGCCGCTCCTGCGACCGGCGCGAGAAGGATTGGGGCGGCTGCCGCTGCCAGGCGCTCGCGCTCGCCGGCGACGCGGCCGCCACGGATCCGGCCTGCTCGCTCTCCCCACTCCACGCCAAGGTCAGGGCCCTTGCTACCGAGGAAGCGGCCGAAACCCCCCCCGACTACGTTTATCGGACGATCGGCAGCAACGTCCGGTCGCCGCTCAAGGAGGACGTGCACTCGTGAGAAGTCTTGTCGTGAGGAGCCTTGCCGCGACGACCGTTGGGCTGGCTCTGGCCGCGTCGCCGGCCCTTGCAGAGGATGCCTCAAAGCCTGCCACCGTCACCCAGGCCAACGCGGCCGCTCCGCCTTCGGCGGCGGATCTGCTGTTCGATCAGCCGCACATGAAAAATACCGCGTCGGGTTCGACGCTGACCTACGATTACCTGCGCCGCTCGGGCATCGCGAAGGGTCCGTTTGGGCCGCCGCTGGCGGACACGGTCCAGCTGAAGGTTGAGCCCGGCAAGAGTGCCGAGGCGCGCGATATCAGCGTGGTGATGTTCTCCGGGTTGAACCGGGTACCGGCTGGCCCATTCGAGGACATGCCGGGCAATCCGGTCGTGTCGCTGTTTCTAGAGAACCACCTGCGTGGTCTGGCCAAGGTACTGGAAGCGAACCCGCGCTACCTCAAGCTCGCAATCCGCAAGGGTCTCCGCGAGAAGGCCGTTGTGACGCCCACGAAGGTGAATATCGGCGGCCGCGAGGTTGATGGCTGGCGCGTCGTCACCAAGCCGTTCGCGGGCGACTCGATGGCGCAGCGCATGCGCGGCATGGACGACATGACCTATACCTTCGTCATCGCCCCCGCCGTCCCGGGCGAGATCGTCTCGATCGAGGCATCGTCGAAGAGCCCGGATGGCGGCGAGCTGCTCGAGGAGAAGCTGAACTATGATCAGAAGGCTGGCTGAACGGGGCACCCTGGCCGTCCTCGCTCTGACGTTGTCAGGCCTGGCCGGCTGGGCGGCCGAGGAGAACGACTACCCGACCGACGCGCGGGTCGATTACGTGTTTGGCTGCATGGCGGCCAACGGGCAAACCCGCGAAAGCCTGCAGAAATGCTCCTGCTCGCTGGACCAGCTTGCCGCGATCCTGCCGTACGACAAGTACGTCCAGGCAAGCACGGTCCTGTCGATGCGACAGGGCGTCGGCAACCGGGCGAACGAGTTCAAGTCGACCAAAATCTTCGACGACAAGGTCGCTGAACTGCGCCGCGCCCAGGCCGAGGCCGAGATCCGCTGCTATCGCGGCTGAGATTCGCGACGAGGCCGGCGTTGCGCCGGTCTCCCGATTCGCGCAAACCGGCTCCCGAATCGCGCCTGTGAACGGGACCCGCTCCGTGACCTCCTCGTCTCGCCTGTCCCATCTGTTGCCCGCCCTCGGCGGCCGCACCTTGGTCATGGGCATCCTCAATGTCACGCCCGATTCCTTCTCGGATGGCGGCCTGTTCGCCGCTGAGGCCGAGGCGGTGGCGCAGGCCGAACGTCTGGTCGCAGAGGGAGCCGCAATTCTCGACATCGGCGGGGAATCGACTCGGCCCGGTCACGTTCCGATCTCCGCCGACGAGGAGCAGGCGCGCGTCCTGCCGGTTATCCGGGCCGTGGGGCCGCGGCTATCGGTGCCGATCTCCATCGATACCTACAAGGCGTCCACGGCGCGCGTTGCCCTCAAGGCGGGCGCTCGGATCGTGAACGACGTCTGGGGACTTCAGCGCGAGCCCGACATCGCCTCCGTGGCGGCCTCGCACGGCGCGCCGGTCATCATCATGCACAATCGCGAGACGATCGATCCGAATCTCGACATCGTCGCTGACATGCTGGCCTTTTTCGAGCGGTCTCTCACCATCGCTCATCGGGCCGGCATCGCGGATTCCGAGATCGTGCTCGACCCGGGCGTCGGCTTCGGCAAGACCTGGAACCAGCATCTCGAAGCGTTACGGCGTCTGCCGGAGATCCGGGCCCTCGGGTTTCCCGTACTCGTCGGTGTTTCCCGCAAGTCTCTCCTCGGACGCCTCCACGATCGTGAGACCCGGCCGGCGGACCGCCTCCACGGCTCCCTTGCCGCTCACGCCGTTGCGGCGACGCTCGGCGCCGATATTGTTCGTGTGCACGACGTGGCGGCGCATATCGACGCGATGCGCGTCGTCGATGCCGTGATGCGCCCTGAGGCTCGGTGAGCATGGCGGGCGACCTGATCCGCGTCACCCGGATTGCCGTCTTCGGCAGGCACGGCGTACTGGCCGAGGAGGCAGTGCTCGGCCAGCGCTTCTACATCTCCCTGGAAGCCCAGATGGACCTTGAGGCCGCGGGCCGCTCGGACGACGTGGCCGGGACTGTCAGCTACGCGGATCTCACTGCGGTCGCGGTTGGGATCGCCACCGAGCGACGCTTCAACCTGATCGAGGCCCTGGCCGAAGTGATCGCTACAGAAATCTTGGGCCGTTTCGCTCCGATCGATGTCATCACGGTCCGCGTCGACAAGCCGAGCGCGCCCGTCCCCGCAATCTTGGAAAGTGTCGGCGTTGAGATCACGCGCCGCCGCGGAGCCGGTCGATGAAGGCCTATCTGGGCATCGGCAGCAATGTCGGTGACATGGCCGCGATGCTCGACGCCGCGGTGGCGGGTCTCGCGGCGATCCCCGGCCTTACGGTCACCGCGCGGTCTTCCGATTATCGCACGCCACCGTGGGGCAAGACTGACCAGCCGTGGTTTCTGAACGGAGCTGTCGCGGTGGAAACGAGTCTCGATCCCCACGGCCTGCTCGACGCTTGCCTGCGCGTGGAGCACAAACTCGGGCGTATCCGCGAGGAGCGGTGGGGGCCGCGCGTGATCGATATCGATGTTCTGGCCTACGAAGGCGCTAGCATCGACGATGCACGTCTGGTTCTACCGCACCGTTATGTGCGCGAACGAGCCTTCGTGCTGGTGCCACTGGCCGAGATTGCGCCCGATCTTGTGATCGGCGGCGAACGTGTGGCCGATGCTCTGGCGAAACTTGACCGGACCGGGATCGAGCGCGCCTGACCCTTCGCGACCGAAGGGGCGAACTTGAGGGGCACATTAGCGCCGCTTGTCAGCGCTCGCCCGGATCGGCCAGCTTGTTCTCCTCATCATCGAGGAGGGGAACGTCGTAATCGCGCAGCACCTTGTTGATATCGGCCTTGCGCTTGCGCAGAACGGTGTTGAGCGAGCGCTTCCAATCATTCTCGCCGATCCGGACGCCCATGGCGATCCGGTAGGCCATCGGGGGCCGCTCCGGCTCCTTGAGCAGTGGCACGACGCTCATGGCGGTCCCCGATTGCTTGGCGAGCCACCCCGCCGCCGGCCCCCAGAGCACGGCTGCGTCGATTTCTTTGGCCGCCAGGGCCGCGATGATCTCGGCGGCGACCGTCTGGTACTTGCGCGCCGGGTCGAGCTGGTAGGGCGCGTAGGCCTTCATGTTCGAGACGAGGCCGAGTTCGCCCATTCGGTTCACCGGCGGCGTACCGGCGATCACGCCGATGCTCTTGCCCTTCAGACGCGGGTCATCGAGACCGGTCACGCCGTCATACTCACCCTGTCGAGTGACCAGCGTGTAAGCCGATCGATAATAGGGATTCGTGGTCTGGACGAGGTCGCTCCCGAAGGCCTGGCCCATGATGACGTCGCACAACCCGGTGCCGAGCGTGTTGCGCACGAAACCGGGACCCTGTGTCAGCCAGTAGTAGCGGACCTTGATCTTCAACTCGTCAGCGATGATCGCTGCGATCTTGTTTTCGAAGCCGTCCTCCTTCCGTTCGGAAAACGGCATGTTGCCCGGATCACCGCAGACGCGCAGCACGTCGGTTGTGACCGTATCCGGCAGATGCTGGGCAAGAGCTCCCTGCGTCCCGGTCAGAGCCAAGGCGCAGAGGGTTGCGATCCGGGCAAAAGACGACATCAGCCGCCCATGCATTCCTTCTCCGCCTTCTTGGCGGTATCGGGCTTGTCCTCATGATCGGAGGGGCGGATACGCCCGATCGCTCCGGCGGCCCGAGCCTTGAGGTAGACGTAGAGGTCGTCCGAATAGCACATGACGTTCTTGTTGTCGCCGAAGGCGGGCATGACCTTCTGCTCGGCGGCATTCACATCCTGCTTGCCGCCCGCCAGGATGCCGATGAACTCCTCGTAGGAGAGGTGCTTCAACGAATCCTTGAGCGCCGGTGCGTAGGTCGAGCCCATGCCATCCGGACCGTGACAGACGTGGCACTCGGCGTGATAACGGCGATAGCCCGAGTAGGTGTACCAGTCGAGCATCTTGCCGTCCTGGGTCACGTGGAACGTCGGGTGACCGTCGGCATCGAAGTACTTGCCGTCCTCGACCTTCACCGCAGCATCCTGCTTCAGAAGCTTGGGATCCTGTTCGGCGGTCTTGTCGTTCGCGTTGTACGAGTTCGCGAGCTTGGGGTCGGCAGGCTTGGCATCCTCAGCATGTACGGCAACCGTCGAGACGGTCGCTAGGGCGAGGGCGGCGATAACCGGCCGCGTTACGATCTTGCTGAGGTTGAGCAACGCATCTGTCTCCCTGGATCGAGGCTCTTCGTCTCCCTCCGAGCCGCAGCCTCTTGCGAGAATGTCTAATCACAAGGATGCCGGCGCGGGAACCCGCGCCGGCATCGTTTTCCATGTCGAACCCTGCGGCCGATTAGTTCGGCAGGGCGAAGACCGTCAGCTGGCCGCCGAGGTTGGTGTACTGCGACAGAGCCGCGTAGCCACCCACCGCGCCGAGACCGGCGTTCGGGTCGGTCAGGCCGGCCGCGAGGCCGATACCCGCCCAGCCGCCGACGCCCGACAGGACGCCCACGTATTGCTTGCCCTTGTGCTGGTAGGTCATCACGTTGCCGATGATGCCCGACGGGGTCTTGAACTTGAACAGCTCCTTGCCGGTCTTGTCGTCGACCGCCTTCAGGTAGCCCTCAAGCGTTCCGTAGAACACCACGTCGCCGGCGGTGGCCAGAGCACCGGACCACACCGAGAACTGCTCGGCGTTGGACCACTTGATCTTGCCGTTGACGCCATCCCACGCGATGAAGTTGCCCATGCCGCCGTGCGAGTTCGGGGCCGGGTACATCGAGAGGGTCGCACCGACGTAGGGCTGGCCCGGGGTGTAGGTCACCCGGAACGGCTCGTAGTCCATGCAGACGTGGTTGGTGGGCACGTAGAACAGGTTGGTCTTCGGCGAGAAGGCCGCAGGCTGCTGATCCTTGGTGCCCAGCGCCGCCGGGCAGATGCCCTTGGAGTTGGTGTCCTCACCATTCTGCTCGGTCGAGTACTTCGACACGACCAGCGGACGGCCGTAGTTCTTCGAGCCCTTGTCCATGTCGACCTTGGTCGCCCAGTTGACGGCCGGGTCGAACTTCTCGGCCACCAGGAGGGTGCCGTCCGCGCGGTTCAGGGTGTAGCCGAAGCCGTTACGGTCGAAGTGGGTCAGGAGCGGCTGCTCCTTGCCGTCAACCTTCTGATCCGTGAGGATCATCTCGTTGATGCCGTCGTAGTCCCACTCGTCGTGGGGGGTCATCTGATAGACCCACTTGGCCATGCCGGTATCCGGGTTACGCGCCCAGATGGTCATGGACCACTTGTTGTCGCCCGGACGCTGCTTGGGGTTCCAGGTCGAGGGGTTGCCCGAACCGTAGTACATCAGGTCCAGCTTGGGATCGTAGGAGAACCAGCCCCAGGTGCAGCCGCCGCCGGTCTTCCACTGATCGCCTTCCCAGGTCTTCAGCGAGGAGTCCTTGCCGATCGGCTTGCCGAGCGACGTGGTCTTCTCCGGGTCGACGATCAGCTGATCGTCCGGGCCCTCGGAGTAGCCGCGCCACACCTTCTTGCCGGTCTTCAGGTCGTAGGCGGTGACGTGGCACTGCACGCCGAACTCGCCGCCCGAGATGCCGACGATGACCTTGTCCTTCACGGGCAGAACCGTGGCAGTGTTGGTCTCGCCCTTCTTCGGGTCACCGTTCACGACCGACCAGTTGACCTTGCCGGTCTTGGCGTCGAGCGACACGAGGGTGGTGTCGGCCTGGTGCAGGAGTATGGCGCCGTCGGCGTAGGCGAGGCCGCGGTTGACCGTGTCACAGCACATGACCGGGATCACGGACGGATCCTGCTTCGGCTCGTACTTCCAGAGGATCTTCGCCTCGTGGTCGAGGTCGAGGGCGTACACGATGTTCGGGAACGGCGTGTGCACGTACATGATGTTGCCGACGACGAGCGGCGAGCCCTCGTGGCCGCGGAGCACGCCGGTCGAGAACGTCCAGGCGACCTGTAGGTCCTTGACGTTCTTGGCATTGATCTGGTCGAGCTTCGAGTAACGCGTATTCGCGTAATCGACCGTCTGAAGAACCTGTTCCGCCGGGTTGGCGATGCCCTTCATGACGCTTTCATTGGCCAGCGCCGGCGCGGCGACGGCCGCGACACCTGCGCCGAGCGCAAGGAGATGTACCGCTCTCATGGGTTCCTCCGACAAGTCTTGAGAGTTCTCGCGGCGCACGAAAAGAGTGGCGTCGCTCGGACTCCGACCTGACTGTTTGCGACAGGGATGGACGCCTCGGTAGCGGGCATAGTGGACTTCGAGGAGATCTACTGATCCCCTAGCCAGGAGCCGCCATCCCTGAGGCGGCTCCCTCGAAACCGAGGCTTGCCCGGACCTTAAGAGATTTTTGAGCGCCGTCAACTCGCAGTTCGGCACCTGTGAGCACACAGTGAAAGCTTCTTTTCTTGTGACAAATGCACGGTCGATGTCATGCTTTTGCGAAAAGAAATGGTGCGGCGCACAAGAGGCGGTCGGTTCCTTTAGCTGCATCACACGGGTACGGATGCGGCTTCCATGCAGAACTTGCAGTCGCGAGCGCTTTGCTCGGCATTAGCATGCGCTTGTTGCGCGGGCGGCCAGTCCGGCCAAAGCGGAGGCCGCTTCCGCTCGATCGCAGTGCAAGACGGCTTGGCCGTTTTGTCCTGCCGAATTTTCCCGGTCCAGCCGCGTGCGCCCAGTCGCCGCATCCGATATTTTGACGGATCCGGTGGACCGGACTCGTGTTCGCGCGCGACAAATTGCCAGATCGTCCCGCTTCTCAGAATCATTGGGCCTTCGGCCAGGCCCAGCGCGAATGCCGAAGACACCCGCTGCCGATAATGTCTGGTGGCTCAGGACCGCTGTCAAAGAGCGCCGACCGGTCCTGTGCTCTCGAATTCGGCAACCTCGCCAACCAAGTCCGTCACGGAGATGTTGAGGCGGCGGCCGTTGGAGAGCCGGAGCTGGGCATCCGGCTCCAGCCAGATCGGCCGCAAGCCCGCATAACTACCGTAGAGGTTACCGTACGCGACAAGCCCGCCTCCACGCCGTTCGACAACCAGCCGATAGCGGACCCGAGCGGATTCGCATCCCTCTGCCGATACGAGACCGCGCCCGGTCAGCGTCTTCAAAATCTCGTTGGGTTCGAACATACGCGGGATGCACGGGCGGGATTAAATGGCAATCCAATTGCCATTTAATCCCGCTCCGGTGGCAAGTCACGCCTGTGGGCTCGGATTGTCCCACGACCGTCGCGCCGCTGTCATTCGGCCGGGTCGTCGCTAGTCTCCACCGGCTCGGTCTGCAGAGCGCGTACCACGATCCGGCCGCTCTCGACCGAAAGCGCCAGCCTGCCCTGCTTCAGCGCCAGGGCCTTTTGGCCGAACAGCGCGCGGCGCCATCCCTGGAGAGCCGCCACCTCTGCGGCATCGTCGTCAGCGATCGCCTCCAGATCGTCGACCGTGGCGATGATCTTGGGTGCGACACCTTCGGACTCGCAGACGGCCTTCAGCAGGACCTTCAGGAGTTCGACGATCGCGCCGTTGCCGCCGCTCCGCCGCGCGCGCTCGGGCATCCGGACGGCGCTGGTATCGCGGGCAAGACCGCGCTCCACGGCGGCGACGATGTCGACTCCCGTCCGTGAGCGCTCGAACCCCGCCGGAATCGTGCGCAATCGGCCGAGCGCCTCGGCATTGCGTGGCGCCGCCGACGCGATGTCGATCACCGCCTCGTCCTTCAGGACCCGCCCGCGCGGAACGTTGCGCGCCTGGGCCTCGCTCTCGCGCCAAGCCGCCACTTCCATCAACACGGCGATCTCCCGCGGCTTGCGCATCCGCCCGGAGAGGCGCCGCCAAGCCTGGGCGGGGTCAGCGCGGTAGGTCTCGGGAGAGGTCAGCACCGCCATCTCCTCGTCGAGCCAAGCGCCGCGATCGGTCCGCAGCAATTCAGCGACGAGCACCTCGTAGATCTTCACCAAGTGGGTCACGTCCGACAGCGCGTAGGTCAGCTGCGCCTCGGAGAGCGGCCGTCGCGACCAGTCCGTGAAGCGGGACGACTTATCGATCTTGGCCTTCGCGACATCGTTGACGAGTTGCTCGTACGAGACGGAATCGCCGTAGCCGCAGACCATGGCGGCGACCTGCGTATCGAAGAACGGATGCGGCAGGATCCCGCCGATCAGCCAGATGATCTCCAGGTCCTGACGGGCGGAGTGAAACACCTTGACCGTGCGCTCGTCGGCCATGAGCGCGATGAACGGCTGGAGGTCGATCCCCGGGGCCAGAGGATCGACCAGCACGCCCGTGCCATCCGGAGCCGCCAACTGGATCAGGCAGAGCTTGGGATAGTACGTCGTCTCACGCATGAACTCCGTGTCGACGGTCACGAAGGGCTGCTCGGCGAGGCGTGTGCAGATCTGGCGCAGTGCGTCAGTGTTGGTGATCAGGTCCATTCATCGGCTATACGCAACCGCAGCCAACATGGGGAGACGCGCCCGCGCAGGTCCCCATCTTTCGCGCACAGCCCGTCATCGCCAGGCAACATCGCTAAGCCAGGGCAGGAATGGCCGCCTTCCGGCGCACGCGTGCCTGTCGCCGGATCCGCAGCGCGTCGGCCCGGCGTTGCGCCTCGGCGCGTCCGAGCAGCCGGTCGAGGATCCCGGTCTCGATGCGCTCGCCGGTGGTCCCGTCGACGAGACGGCGGATCCGGTCCACCCGAAACCCGCGATAGCCGCCGCGCCGCGCGTCGATGCCGCCAAGCAGCGTCCGGCCCGGACCGAGCTTGAGTTCGCGCGCGTCGAGCGACCGGTTGCTCCAGGCGCCGGTCGCGTCCTCGTAGACGAGGTCGAAGTGGCCTTCGAGGGGCAGCGTCCGCCACCCGGCCGAAGCGCGTCCGGGTGCCGACTTCACGGGCTGCTCCTGGACGAAAAAAGCGTTGTCGTTCATGGACATCATATGGGGATGCAAGGCCCCGCCCGGTAGGCCGCAGGACCCTTGCGGAGCGGCTTTTGGGGCCGTGCTGCACACCCCGCGCTTGACTTGGGGGGCCTCGCGTGAATGGTGCCGGCCTTCCCTCAGAAGAAGCCCATCATGCACCGTTACCGTTCCCACACCTGCGGGGCGCTTCGCCCGTCCGACGTCGGGCAGAGTGTCCGCCTCTCCGGCTGGTGCCACCGCATCCGTGACCACGGGGGCGTGCTGTTCGTGGACCTGCGGGACCATTACGGCCTGACGCAGTGCGTGATCGACTCCGATTCGCCCGCCTTCAAGGCTGCCGAAGCTGTGCGTTCGGAATGGGTTGTGCGGATCGACGGCCGCGTTCGCACGCGCCCGGCCGGCACCGAGAATGGCGAGCTGCCGACCGGCGCGGTCGAGGTTTATATCGATGAACTCGAGGTGTTGGGCCCGGCCGGCGAGCTGCCGCTGCCGGTCTTCGGTGATCTCGAATATCCAGAGGAGACGCGGCTGCGCTACCGCTTCCTCGACCTGCGCCGGGAGAAGCTCCACGCCAACATCATGAAGCGCGGCGCGATCATCGATTCGCTTCGCCGCCGGATGCGCGAGGGCGGCTTCTTCGAGTTCCAGACCCCGATTCTGACCGCCTCGTCACCCGAAGGTGCGCGCGACTACCTCGTGCCGTCACGTGTGCATCCTGGCAAGTTCTATGCACTTCCGCAGGCGCCGCAGCAGTTCAAGCAGCTGACGATGATTGCGGGCTTCGATCGGTACTTCCAGATCGCGCCCTGCTTCCGCGACGAGGATGCCCGCGCCGACCGGAGCCCTGGCGAGTTCTACCAGCTCGACATCGAGATGAGCTTCGTCACCCAGGAGGACGTGTTCCAGGCGGTGGAGCCGGTGCTGCGCGGCGTGTTCGAGGAGTTCGCCGAGGGTAGGCGCGTCACCAAGGAATTCCCGCGCATCACCTACGCGGATTCCATGCTGAAATACGGCGTCGACAAGCCGGATCTGCGCAACCCGCTGATCATCGCCGACGTCACCGACCTGTTCGCCCGCGACGACGTGGCGTTCAAGGCGTTCAAGGGCGTGATCGCCTCCGGCGGCGTGGTCCGCGCGATTCCGGCGACCGGCGCGGGCGCGCAGCCGCGCTCCTTCTTCGACAAGCTCAATGACTGGGCCCGCTCCGAGGGCGCGCCGGGCCTTGGCTACGTCGTGTTCGAGGCGGAGAACGGCGAGCTTACCGGCAAGGGGCCGATCGCCAAGTTCATCCCCGCCGAGGTTCAGGCGCTGATCGCCGAGCGGGCCGGCGCGAAGGCCGGCGACGCGGTGTTCTTCTCCGCCGGTGTCGAGGGCAAGGCGGCCGGCCTCGCCGGCAAGGCCCGAATCCGCATCGGCGACGAGCTGGGCCTGTGCGACAAGGACCAGTACGCGTTCTGCTGGATCACCGACTTCCCGATGTACGAGTGGAGCGAGGAGGAGAAGCGGGTCGACTTCTCTCACAACCCGTTCTCGATGCCGAACATCGACCGCGAGGAGTTCCTGGCGCTCGACCTCGATGCGCTGTCCTCCGAGGACGAGAACGGTCCGAACACCAAGCGCATCCTGGGGATCAAGGCGTTCCAGTACGACATCGTCTGCAACGGCGTGGAACTGTCCTCCGGGGCGATCCGTAACCACCGTCCCGACGTCATGGAGAAGGCCTTCGCCATCGCGGGCTACGGCCACGAAGTGCTGGAGCAGAAGTTCGGCGGCATGCTGAACGCGCTGCGCATGGGCGCCCCGCCGCACGGCGGCATCGCGCCGGGGGTGGACCGCATCGTCATGCTCCTGTGCAACGAGCCGAACATCCGCGAGGTGGTGCTGTTCCCGATGAACCAGCGCGCCGAGGATCTGATGATGGGCGCGCCCTCGGAGGCGACGCCCAAGCAGCTGCGCGAGCTGCATATCCGTCTCAACCTCCCCGAGAAGAAGGCCTGAGGCGCCGCGCTTCGCTGCCCGGTGCCGAGCCTCGTCGCGATCGTCGTCGCGCATGACAGTGCCGACGTGCTGCCCGGCTGCCTCGCGGCGCTCGCCGGCCAGCACGTGCCGGCGATCGTGGTCGACAATGCCAGCCGGGACGCCTCCGCGTCGGTCGCGGAGGCGGCCGGCGCGCAGGTGATCCGAAACGCCCGCAACGAGGGTTACGGCCGCGCCAACAATTGCGGCGTTCGGGCGGCCGAGACGGCGGAGCATGTCCTCATCGTCAACCCGGACGTGGTTCTGCGCCCGGGCGCCGCGGACGCCCTGCTGGCGGCGGCCCGATCCTGGCCGGATGCGGGCCTGCTGGCGCCCCGCCTCGTCGAGCCCGACGGACGCTTTTTCTTCCAGGCGCGCTCGCTGCTGGCGCCCTATTTGACCAATCCCGGCGGCAGGCTCGCACTGCCGCAGGGCGATGCCTGCGCGCCGTTCCTCTCCGGGGCCTGCCTGATGATGCCGCGCGCCCTATTCCTGGACCTCGGCGGCTTCGACGAGAACATCTTCCTGTTCTACGAGGATGACGATCTGTGCCGCCGCGTGGCCGAGCACGGCCGCGCCCTGATCCATGTCCATGGCGCCGAAGCTCTGCACGGTCGCGGCCGCTCGTCGGCGCCCGAGCCCGGCCGGGTGTTCCGGTCGCGATGGCATCAGGCATGGTCGCGCGCCTATGTCAGCCGCAAATACGGTCTGCCCGGCCCGAGCCTCGCCGCCCTGATGACCAACGTGCCGAAGGCGCTCCTGTCGGCCCTAATCCTGCGCCGGGCGGGTCTGGAGCGCTATGGCGGCTCGGCCGCAGGCGCCCTCGCCTTCCTGCGCGGCCGGACCGCGCTGTCCCGCGAGGGTCTGACCCGATGAGCGCGCCGACGATCGCGGCCGCGCTGGATCGGGGCCGCAACGGCTTCACCGGTCTCCGACTGATTCTGGCCTTGGCGGTGGTCGTGTCCCACGCGTTCAGCGTTGCGACCGGTGCGGCCGGCGACGAACCCCTCGCCCGGCTCACCGGCTACACCCTCGGCGAGCACGCGGTGAACGGCTTCTTCGCGGTGTCGGGCTTCCTGGTCACGATGAGCTGCGACCGCCGGGGTCTTCGCGATTACGCCGTTGCGCGAACCCTGCGGATCCTCCCGGGACTCGTGGCGGCGACGCTCGTCGTCTCGTTGGGGCTCGGCGCGGTTCTCACCCGCCTGCCCGTCTCCGCCTATCTGGGCGATCCCGGCCTGTGGTCGTTCATCCGCGGGACGCTGACGACCTTCAAGAGCAACGCCGCCCTCCCCGGCGTCTTCGAATCCAATCCCTACCGGGCCCCCCTCGGCACAATCTGGACGCTGAAATACGAGGTTCTGTGCTACCTCGGCGTTCTCGTCGCCGCCCTGTGCGGCCTGCTCCGGCGGCGATGGTCGGCGCCCCTGATCGTGGCCGTTCTGGTGCTTGCCCTGACGATCGCCTGCGGCCTTCGCGGTCCGGATTTGCCCAAGGGCACGGAGACGGCGCTGCGCCTGCCGCTGCTCTTCGCGGCCGGCGCGGGCCTCTATTTGTGGCGCGACCGCGTGCGGATCTCGGCCGCCGCCCTCGCCTGCCTGGCCTTCGGCGCCTTCGTCCTCGCGCGGACACCGGCCTATCCGGCCCTTCTGTTCCTGGCCGAGTCGTATGGCGCGGTCTGGCTCGCCCTGGGCCCCCTGGCGCGCGGCCTGTTCGACCCGTCGGCCGACCTCTCCTACGGGATCTACCTCTACGGATGGCCGATCCAGCAGAGCCTGCACGACCTCTGGCCGGCCGCCTCCGGGCCGGCGCTCCTGGTGCCGGCCCTCGCCCTCACGCTGCCGGTCGCGGCCCTGTCCTGGTACGGGGTCGAGCGGCCGGCTCTGTCGCTGAAGGCGCGGGCGCTCGGGCGGCGCCGCCTCGGCACGATCGAACCGGCCGGGCCGTGACCGCCGACGGTCCCCTTCCGCCGCTCAAGGCGCTCGGTCTGGCGGCGCGGATGCTGGAGGCGCACGGCTTCGCGATCGTCGCCCGGAACGAGCGCGGCGACAGCCTGTATCTGCGGCGGCAAGACTGCTCCTGGCACCTGCGCCTGTCGAACCACGCGCGCACCGCCAGGCAGCGCGCCGGCCGCTCCGATATCCTGGCGAGCCTCGTCATCGACGGGCCGCGTGCTCCGGAACAGGTCGCGACGCTCGTCCGGGATTCCGTCCGGAACTTCGACGCCGCGCTGGCGCGGGTCGATCAGGCCTCCGCTTCGGGCTCGCGGAAATAGGGCTCCACGGTGCCCTTCAGCTTCACGGTCATCGGGTTGCCGGCCCGGTCGAGGGTCTTGCCGGCCGACAGCCGGACCCAGCCCTCGCTGACGCAATACTCTTCGACGTTCGTCTTCTCGACACCCTTGAAGCGGACACCGACCCCGCGCTCCAGCACCTTCTCGTCGTAGAACGGGCTGTTCGGGTTGGAGGCGAGGCGGTCGGGAGGCGTATCGGTCATCGTCCAGATCTCGGGTCGTCTTCGATTTGGGCCCCGCCGGTACGGGAATCCGCGCTGACGCGCAACGCCGCCAGCAGATCCGCGATCCGGCCGCTCTGAAGCAGCGGCACCAGGCGCGTCACTGTCGCTTGGGGCAGGTCCCACCACGCCGCCGCCACGAGTGCCGTCACCGTGGCCTCGTCGAACCGGCGCCGCACCACCCGCGCCGGATTACCGGCCACGATCGCGTAAGGCGGCACGTCGCGCGTCACCACGGCGCGCGCCGCCACCACGGCGCCGTGCCCGACCGTGACCCCCGACAGGATCATGCATCCGGAGCCAAGCCAGACATCGTGCCCGATCACCACGTCGCCCCGGGAGGCATGGTAATCCTCGGGCGCCTGCGCCTCCGGGAAGAGCCCGCGCATCGCCGCGAACGGGTAGGTCGATGCCCAGTCCAGCCGGTGGTCTCCGCCGAGCAGGATCTCAACCTTGTCGGCGATGGAACAATAGCGGCCGATCGTCAGCCGCCGTCCGCTCTCCGGAAAACGGACTTTTGGACGCCCGTACGAATAAGCGCCTATGGAGAAGCCGTAGGTCCTCGCCAGTTTGGCGAGGTGGATCCGGGTCTCGTTGTGCGGGTTGCGCCCCCTGCGCAGCCGGTGCAACAGACCGGTCATGACGCGAGCCCGCACGCTGCGCGACCGCGTCGTCCTCGGTGAAAAAGGTGAGCGGGAGCGTGGGCGATGGCCGATAACATGTCCGAGGACCTCAAGGCCGGGGCGCTCGTCTACCACCGCCTGCCCAAGCCCGGGAAGCTGGAGATCCAGGCGACCAAGCCGCTGGGCAACCAGCGCGACCTCGCGTTGGCCTACTCACCCGGCGTCGCCGCCGCCTGCATGGCGATCCACGACGACCCGCAGCAGGCCGCCGAACTCACGATCCGCCAGAACCTCGTGGCGGTGCTCTCCAACGGCACGGCCGTGCTGGGCCTCGGCGATATCGGGCCGCTGGCCTCGAAGCCCGTTATGGAGGGCAAGGCCGTCCTGTTCAAGAAATTTGCCGGCATCGACGTCTTCGACATCGAGGTCGACCAGAAGGACGTATCCAAGCTCGTCGACGTGGTCTGCGCCCTGGAGCCGACCTTCGGCGGCATCAACCTGGAGGACATCAAGGCCCCCGAGTGCTTCGAGGTCGAGGAGCAGTGCCGGGCGCGGATGAACATCCCGGTCTTCCACGACGACCAGCACGGCACCGCGATCATCGTGGCGGCCGCCGTCCTCAACGGCCTGGAACTCGCCGGCAAGAACCTCGCCGACGTCCGGATCGTGACGTCGGGCGCGGGCGCGGCGGCGCTCGCCTGCCTCAACCTGCTCGTGTCGCTCGGCGCCACCCGCGAGAACATCACGGTCACCGACATCAAGGGCGTGGTCTACAAGGGCCGCCCGGAGCTGATGGACCGCTGGAAGGACGTCTACGCCCAGGAGACCGACAAGCGGACGCTGGCCGAGGTCATTCCGGGCGCCGACGTGTTCATCGGCCTCTCGGCCGGCGGCGTCCTGAAGCCCGAATACCTGAAGGAGATGGCCGAGAAGCCGCTGATCATGGCCCTCGCCAATCCCTATCCGGAGATCATGCCCGATCTGGCCGAGAAGGAGCGGCCGGACGCGATGATCTGCACCGGACGGTCGGACTTCCCGAACCAGGTCAACAACGTCCTGTGCTTCCCCTACATCTTCCGCGGCGCGCTCGATGTCGGCGCCCATAAGATCAACGAGGAGATGAAGAAGGCCGCCGTGAAGGCGATCGCGGGACTGGCCCACGAGACCACCTCGGACGTGGTGGCCCGGGCCTATGGCGGCGAGGCCCGGCCGTTCGGACCGAAATCCCTGATCCCGAGCCCCTTCGACCCGCGCCTGATCCTGCGCATCGCCCCGGCGGTCGCCAAGGCCGCGATGGATTCGGGCGTCGCCGGCCGACCGCTCGCCGATCTCGACGCCTATGTCGAGAGCCTCGACCGGTTCGTGCACCGGTCCGGCCTGATCATGAAGCCGCTCTTCTCGAAGGCGAAGGCCGAGCCCAAGCGCGTGATCTACGCCGAGGGCGAGGACGAGCGCGTTCTGCGCGCCGTTCAGGCGATCGTCGAGGACAAGGTCGCCTTCCCGATCCTGGTCGGCCGGCCCCGGGTCGTGGAGACCCGGCTGAAGCGCTTCGGCCTGTCGATCGAGCACGGCCGCGATTTCGAGTTGATCGATCCCGAGGACGATCCCCGCTACCGCGCCTACGTGCAGACCTATCTGGAAGTCGCAGGCCGCCGGGGCATCACGCCCGACGCGGCGCGCACGCTGGTGCGGACCAACAACACGGTGATCGGCGCGATCGCGGTCCGACGCGGCGAGGCCGACGCGCTGATTTGCGGCCTGGAGGGCCGGTTCGAGACGCGGCTGCGCATCATCCGGGACGTGATCGGGCTTGCGCCCGGCGTGGAGCAATGCGCCGCGATGAGCCTCGTGGTGACGCATAACGGCGCCTATTTCCTGGCCGATACCCATGTCCGCCAGAATCCCACCGCCGAGGAGATCGCCGACGTGGCGCAGGCCTGTGCCGGGCATGTCAGCCGCTTCGGCCTGACGCCGAAGATCGCGCTCCTCAGCCACTCGGATTTCGGCCAGTCCGACTCCCCCTCCGCGATGAAGATGCGCGAGGCGCTCGCGCTTCTGCAGCGGCGCGACCCCGAGCTTCAGGTCGACGGCGAGATGCAGGCGGATTCGGCTCTCAGCGAGATGGTCCGCGACCGCGTGCTGCCGGGCTCGCGGCTCAAGGGTGCGGCCAACGTCCTGATCTTCCCGAATCTCGACGCGGCCAACATCGCCTTCCAGTTCGCGAAGGTGCTGGCGGATGCCCTGCCGGTCGGCCCCCTGCTGATCGGGCCGGCCAAGCCCGCCCACATCCTGACGCCTTCGGTGACCGCGCGCGGCATCGTCAACGTCACGGCTGCGGCCGTGGTCGAGGCTCAGGCGGACGAGGCCGTTTTGGCCGAGCCCGCGGAGAGCGGCCTCGGCCTGATCTCCGAATGAGGCACGGCTGTCGACGGCCGCGAGCGTGGCCGTCGATTTGCTTCCCGATCCCGGGGCCACGAAACCATCGGGAGACGACGCGATGTGCGCGGGCGATGATCCAACCTGCCACGCCTTCGAGGAGCACCGCCGCCGGTTTCGGCGGGATCTGGAGCCGGAGCGGCGCGCGTTCCTGAAGAGCAGCTTCGCGGCGACCGGTGCCGCCGCCGCGGCCTTCGCGGCCGGCGGCCCGTCGCTGGTGAGCCCGGCCCTCGCCCAGGCGAGCGGCGCCAAGATCGCCGCCACGGCGCATTACCATCTCCCGGCCAATGCCGAGACCGTCCATTGGGGCTTCTTCAGCCGCAGCCTCAAGCCGCAGGTCGAGATCGGCTCGGGCGACTTCGTCACCATCGAGACGCTGACCCACCAGGCGAGCGACGATGCCGAGCGGATGATCCAGGGCGACCCGGGCGCCGAGAGTGTCTATCTCTGGACCAAGGACAGGATGGCCGTCTCGCCCCGCGGCGCCGGCCCTATGGACGCCAAGATCGGCCCCGGCGGCGGCCTCGGCGTGCACATCTGCACCGGACCCGTCGCGATCCGCGGCGCCGAGCCCGGCGACGTCCTGGAGGTGCGGATCCTCGACGTGGCCCCGCGCCCCTGCGCCAATCCCAAATACAAGGGTCTGGCTTTCGGCAGCAACGCGGCGGCCTGGTGGGGCTACCATTACAACGACCTGATCACCGGCGATCAGAAGCGGGAGGTCGTCACGATCTACGAGGTCGACGCCACCGGGGAGCGCGACTGGGCGCGGGCGGTCTACAGCTTCCGCTGGCCGGGCGTGACCGATCCGTTCGGCGTCTCCCACCCGACCATCGACTATCCCGGCCTGCCGGTGGATCACACGAAGACGCAGAAGACCTTCGAGGTGCTGAAGGGCATCCGGGTGCCGATCCGACCGCATTTCGGCACAATGGGCGTCGCGCCCGCCGAGGCCGACCGGGTCAACACGATCCCGCCGAGCTACACCGGCGGCAACATCGACAATTGGCGGATCGGCAAGGGCGCGACCTTGTACTACCCGGTGGCTGTGCCGGGCGCCCTGTTCTCGGTCGGCGATCCCCATGCCAGCCAGGGCGATTCCGAATTGTGCGGGACCGCGATCGAGTGCTCGCTCACCGGCACCTTCCAGTTCATCCTGCACAAGAAGGCCAACCTGCCCGGCACGCCGCTGGAGGCCCTCGATTTCCCGATGATCGAGACCCGGGACGACTGGGTGCTGTCCGGCTTCAGCTACCCGAACTACCTGCGCGACCTCGGCCCGGACGCGCAGAGTGCGATCTTCCAGAAATCCTCCATCGACCTCGCCATGCGCGACGCCTTCCGCAAGATGCGGCAGTTCCTGATGCACGCGAAGGGGCTGACCGAGGACGAGGCGATCTCGCTGATGTCGGTGGCGGTCGATTTCGGGATCACGCAGGTCGTGGACGGCAATTGGGGCGTCCACGCCGTGGTCAAGAAGTCGATCTTCTCCGATCGGGTCGCCTGAGAACCGGCAGCGCCACGCCGTTCGGCGTCGCGTTGCCCGGGATCACCGCGCCGCACGTGAGGACGGAGAGGCCGGCCTCGCCCCGAGCCGCTGCGGGGAAGCCCTCTCACGCGGCCTGCGCGGTCCCCGCCGTGGTCATCAGACCGGCGATGACCCGATAGGTCTCGGACCAGGCGGCCCGGACCTCCGGCGTGAAATCCGCGCCGAGGCCCCGTTCCAGGGTCCAGAGCAGCGCTGCGCCGACCGGCTCGTAATGCGCCTCCAGCGCGCCGTAGCCGGCATGCCGTTGCCCGAGGTCGCGGACCGTCGAAACCAGGGCTTCGGGCTTGTCCAGGTTGGTCACCGCCAGGGCCAGCATGGCCATCAGCTTCCGCTTCTGCGCGGTCATATCGTCGGGGAACAGCGACCGGATGTGGGGCGCGATCGCGAACAGGCGTCCGTAGAACAGGTCTGCCGCGGCGTCGCCGATCGCCTGCACCGTCGCGAAGCTGCCCTGCACCAGGGCGACCTGCGCGGCCGAGACGGCATAGGAGACGCGAATGCTCCCCAGGAACCGCCCGACCTCCGCGGTCAGGTGCTCGGACTGGTGCGACAGCGCGGAGGCCGCATCGAGGACTTGGCTGGCGGCCAGACCGGTGCTCTCGGCCGCCTGCGCGACGCCGGCGATGTTGCTGGTGACCTCGCCGGTGCCGATCGCCGCCTGCCCGACATTGCGGACGATCTCCTGAGTCGCGGCGCCCTGCTCTTCGACGGCCGCCGCAATCGAGGCCGCCGCGCCGTTGATCTCGCCGATGCGCGCCGTGATCGTCGCGATGGCCGCGACCGCCTGTCCGGTGGAGCCCTGCACTGCGGCGATCTGCGCCGAGATCTCGTCGGTGGCCCTGGCGGTCTGCTCGGCCAGCGCCTTCACCTCGCTGGCCACCACCGCGAAGCCGCGGCCGGCGGCGCCGGCGCGCGCCGCCTCGATGGTGGCGTTGAGCGCCAGCAGATTGGTCTGCTCGGCGATCGATGCGATCAGCCCGACGACAGCGCCGATCTTGTTCACGGCGCCGCTCAGCTCCTGGACGCGCGCCGCCGTGCGGTCGGCCTCCGCCGCGGCCTTCTGCGCGAGATCCGCCGAACCGTCGGCCTGTCGTCCGATCTCCTGCACGGACGTGCCGAGCTCCTCGGCGGCTGCCGCCACGGTGTTGACGTTGCCGGAGGCCCGCTCGGCGGCGGCCGCGACCGTCGTCGATTGCCCGGCCGTCCGGGTTGCGGTGGCGGTCATGGTCTGCGCCGTGCGCTGGAGGGCCGAGGCCGAGGCCGCGACCTGGCCGATCATGCCGCCGACCGCCTGCTCGAAGCGCTGGGCCATCTGGCGCAAACTGTCGCGCCGCTGCTCGTCGGCGTCGAGCCGCGCCCGCTCGGCCTCGGCCTCGAGATCGCGGGTGCGGATCAGGTTCTCCCGGAACGCCTCTACGGCCGCCATGATCGGCGCGAACTCGTTGCGGTACGCATCTACGGGAAGCGTGACGGCTGTCTCACCCCGGGTCAGGGCGCGCATCGCCGTTGCGATGATCCGGATCGGCCGCAGGATTCCGCCGAGCAGGGCGAGAAGGCCCAGGGCGACGAGCAGCGAGGCGGCCAGAAGTGCGCCCGCATTGCGCCGGAAGATGCTGCCCGCTTCCGCCGCGAGGATCTCGGCGCGCGTGACCATCTCCTCGAGGGCCGAGTCCGCGAGATCGACGATCGTCATTTGGTCGACGGTGTTCCGTCGGCGGATGTCCTGGATCCTGCCGGGGGGCACCCGCTGCTGGCTCAGGGCATCGAAGATCGCATCCGCCTCTCCGGCAGCCTCGCCCTCGAAATTGCTGCGCTTGGCCCGCTCGAAAGCGGCGCGCGTGGTGTCCGAGACGGAGGCCGCGGCCTCGCTGGTGCTTATCCAAGCCGCCTGGACCCGGGCTCGCTCCTCGGCCGCCGCTACGGTCTCGGGGAGCGACCACGACGTTCCGGCAGCCAGCGCCGCCTGCACGCGCATGGAGGCATCGCCGATCGCCACGCGGCTCTTCCAGGCCGATCGTTTGAGGACGAGGTGGCGCTGCAGGATCGCGTCGGAACGAGGGATCGCCGAATCCACGGCGTCCGAGGCGACCGTGAGCGCGTCGAGTGCTTCCTGGAAGGTGGTCAGCACCTTGGGCATCAGCGTCGGGTCCCGCTCGGCCTTCGCGACGCGCAGAGCATTGTCGATGCGGGGGCGGAGCCCGTTCAGGGCGTCCTGAGCCGCGTTCAGCCGCGCCACCGTCGCGGTCACGCTGGGCACGTCCTGGCACTGCAGCAGATGCTGAACGGTCTTGAAGCCTGCGGCTGCGGCCTCCCGGTTGGTCGCGTAGGCCGTCAGGCTGTCTTGATCGACCGCGTCACCGCCCAGGGCGACGGCAGCTCCCCGCTCAAGGCGCACCGAAAGAATCGTCTTGAGCAACTGGCGGCTCGCGCGCGTCAAAGTCACGGCCTCCTCGGCCTGCCGTGCCTTACTCCGCGCGTCGAACAAAGCGTTGCCGCCATATCCCAAAAGCATCAGCGCCATCGAAAATATGGTGGTACACATAAAGACACGAATTGATAAATAACCAAGCCACTTCATTTCGCAATATCCCCATAAATCAGGCTCAATCTGGGAGGGGATCGCAGCATACAATGAAAAACTATCCTGGCTACGTCGCAAAACATCGATCGTGACAGGCGAATATTATTTTTAATCACGACTTGCAAAACAGTTTTGCCGCGTTTCAGGAAATACAAGAAAATAAATTATAATATTGACACAAGTTCATGGGTTTTCATCGGCGCTTTAATTGGCGCCATTCGGCTGTGAGCCGACGTCTTTTCACGGGCGGACTCCGAAAGATACAGACGCGCGGGCCGGGACACCCGAGCAGGTCCTCGGTGCTCATAGTGCGGACGAGACGAGCGCCGCTGGGCCGCGATAGCGGAACACGGCCCGACATTGCGCGCCCTGTCCCACCGCGCCGCGCTGCCGGGCGGCGCGGTGGGATCCGGGCGCCGGATCCGTCGCGCACGTGTCGGGTTGCCCGCGCCCCGCGCGGATCGGATCAGGAGGGCCCGCCCGCGATCTCGATCCGGCCGTCGAGTCCGATCACGCGGCCGAGGCCGCGAACCCGGTTCAAGAGACGGTCTCCGTTCAGGGGCTCCCAGGCGCGCGGCAGACGCAGCACGACCCGGCCCTCCTCGACGGCGAGCGGTGCCCGTCCGAGGGCGCCGTCCATGCCGGCCGAGATCGCGAAGGCGATGCGGAGCAGCGCGCCCAGCAGGCGGGCCCGTTCGAACAGGCGCGGACCGGCGACCCCCCGCAGCATCGCGTTCGCCTTCTCGGGCGCGAGGCCGGAATGCCGCAGGGACACGGCCAGGGCGAGATAGGCACGGCCCGGATGATCGACGCCGACGAAGGCCGCGTTCTGGATCACCGCGATGCTCTGTTCGTCGCGGTAATCGGGATGCGCCCGCCATCCGACATCCGAGAGCAAGCAGCCCGCGTGGCGCAGACGGCGCTCGTCGGCGGTCTCGTGACCGTCCAGGGTCGCGACGAATCGGTCCGTCCAGGCGATCAGCTCTTCCCCATGGCGGGGTGAGCGCGCGCGCAGGACGTTGAATTCCGACGCCGAGGCCAGAAGCGGATCGAGCAGCCGGGTGTCGCGGTCGAGCTGCTCGAACAGCAGGCCCTCGCGCACCCCGGAGGCCGAGATCGCCACTTCCCGCGGGCGACCGACCCGGATGATTTCCTCCAGCACGACGGCTCCGTAGGCCAGCAGCGGGCGCCGCGCCTCCGAGATCGCGTCGACATCCTGCAGCAGCGCCACGTCGGTCTGCTCGACCACTTGGAGGAAGCTCAGCTCGTCGGTCGGCTCCACCGCGTAGCCGTGCATCACGTGGACGGGGTAGCCGCGGGCGGCCTGGTGGAGGCGCGCGATCGCCCGCCATGTGCCGCCGACAGCGTAGAAGGTCCGGCCGCGCAGGGTCTCGAGCTGTGGCGCAGCCTTGCGCATGTACTCGCGGACGATCTTGGCGGCCTTCTTGACCGAGCCGCCGGAGAGGTCCTGAAGGGCGAGGCCGCCCAACGGCATGGTCACCCCTTGTCCGACCACCGTCCCCCGAACGTCCACGAGTTCGAGGGAGCCGCCGCCCATGTCGCCCACGACCCCGTTCGGCGCGTGAAACCCGGAGACCACGCCGAGGGCCGACAGTTCCGCCTCGCGCCGCCCGGACAGCAGCTGGATCTCCTGGCCGCAGGCCGCTTCCGCCGCACGCAGGAAATCGGGACCGTTCTCGGCGTCCCGTGCCGCCGCGGTGGCGAGCACGAAGACCTGTCTGACGCGCATCGTCTCGCACAGGACCCGGAACCGTCCCAGGGCCGTGAGCGCCCGGGCCACCGCCTCCTCGTTCAAGCGGCCCGTCGTCAGAACGTTGCGGCCCAGGCCGCAGAGCACCTTCTCGTTGTAGAGCGGCGTCGGCGCCCGGGTCAGGCCGTCATAGGCGACCAGCCGCACCGAGTTGGAGCCGATATCGATGATCGCGACCGGCTGCTGGGCGGCGCTGTCGATCGCCTCCGCATCATGCGCGAGGGTGAGGTTGGCACGAGGGCTGCCCAAACGTCCGAGTCCTTCATCAGCCCGACGCGCCTGTCGACGCGCCGTGCGGGAGGTTTAACCCAGCGTCGCTGCGCGGCGAAACTCAGCTGCGCTGCGCGCGACGGCTCAGTGCCCGCGGGCTCGACTTCTTCGATGCCTTTCCGCGTCCCGAGAGGCTGGGGTTGGTCATGAAGTACTTGTGGGCATTGAACGGCTCCTCGCCGTCGGCGGGCTGGATCCGTTCGCAGCCACCCGAGGCGAGCAACCGCCAGCTCTGACGGTTGTCGAGCAGGTTGGCCAGCATGATCTGGTCGAGCACCTGTTGATGCACCGTCGGATTGGTGATCGGCAGCAGCGCCTCGACGCGGCGGTCGAGGTTCCGGCTCATCAGGTCGGCGGACGAGATGTAGACCGTGGCCTTTGGATGCGGCAGCCCGACCCCGTTGCCGAACGCATAGATGCGCCCGTGTTCCAGAAACCGGCCGACGATCGACTTGACCCGGATCGTCTCCGAGAGGCCGGGAATGCCCGGCCGCAGGCAGCATATGCCGCGCACCACGCAGTCGATCTGAACACCGGCAGCCGAGGCGTCGTAGAGCGCGTCGATGATCTGGCTGTCGACCAGCGAGTTGCACTTGATCCAGATGGCCGCCGGGCGCCCCGCCTTCGCGTGGGCGACCTCCGCCTCGATATGCTCCAGAAGCCGGTTCTTCAGGGTCAGCGGCGAGACCGCCATCCGCTCCAGCTCCGCCGGTTCGGCATAGCCGGTGATGAAGTTGAAGATGCGCGACACGTCCCGCGCGATCGCGGGATCCGCCGTGAAGAACGACAGGTCCGTGTACACCCGTGCGGTGATCGGATGGTAATTGCCGGTGCCGACATGGCAGTAGGTCACGAGCTTGTCGCCCTCGCGCCGGACCACCAGCGACAGCTTGGCGTGGGTCTTCAGCTCGACGAAGCCGAACACCACCTGCGCGCCGGCCTTCTCGAGGTTGCGCGCCCAGCGAATATTCGCTTCCTCGTCGAAGCGCGCCTTCAGCTCCACCAGGGCCGTGACCGACTTGCCGAGCTCCGCAGCCTCGGCGAGGGCCGCGACGATCGGCGAGTTCGAGGATGTCCGGTAGAGCGTCTGCTTGATCGCCACAACGTTCGGGTCGCGGGCGGCCTGCGCGAGGAACTGCACCACCGAATCGAAGGATTCGTAGGGGTGGTGGACGATGAAGTCCTTCTGCCGGATCGCCGCGAAGACATCGCCGCCGCTCTCGCGGATGCGCTCCGGGAAGCGGGGATTGTAAGGCTTGAACTTCAGGTCCGGCCGGTCGATCCCGACGACCTGGGACAGCTCGTTCAAGGCGAGCATGCCCTCGACGAGGAAGATCGCGTCCGCGGCAATCTCCAATTCATCGGCGACGAAGCTGCGCAGATCCTCGGACATGCCCGCCTCGACCTCGAGGCGGATCACGACGCCGCGGCGCCGCTGCTTCAGCGCCGTCTCGAAGTGCAGGACGAGGTCTTCCGCCTCCTCCTCGATCTCCAAGTCGGAGTCGCGGACGACGCGGAATGCGCCGCTGCCCTTCACGAGGTAGCCCGGGAAGAGCCGCCCGGTGAACATCCCGATCACCTGCTCGATGGTGATGAGGCGTGCCGCGGTGTCGCTGTCGCTCACCGGCAAGCGCACGTATCGGTCGATGACGCCGGGCAGGCGGATCAGGGCGCGCAGCAGCCGCCCGTCCTTCGGACGCACCAGCATCAGCGCGATGGTGGTGCCGAGATTCGGGATGAAGGGGAACGGGTGGGCCGGATCGATCGCCAGCGGCGTCAGCACCGGGAAGACGTGGTTGAGGAAATACTCCTCCAGCCACGCCGCCTGCTCGGCGGTGAGGGCTGCAGGCTCGACGATGTCGACGTCGGCAGCGTGCAGCTCCGCGCGCAGCTCTCGCCAGCGGGCCTGCTGGTCGGCGGCGAGGCGCGAGACCTCTGCGCCGATTCGGACGAGCTGCTCGGAGGGCGACAGGCCGTCCTGCGACGGGACCGTGATCCCGGCCCGCACCTGATCGATCAGGCCGGCGACGCGGACCATGAAGAACTCGTCGAGATTGTTCGCCGAGATCGACAGGAAGCGGAGGCGTTCCAGCAGCGGATGGTTCGGGTTCGACGCCTCCTCCAGGACGCGCCGGTTGAACTGCAGCCAGGACAGCTCGCGGTTCACGAAGCGCTCCGGCGAGTGGCGCAGGGACCGCCCCGCTTCCAGCACCGGCTCACGGGCCGCGCCGACGACCGGCTCCGCCGGAGGCGAGGCTGCGGCCGGCCACTCGTCATTGGCGTCCGCGGCGGCGGGGTCGGCCTGCTGACGCCTGGGCGCGGGCGCGCGCCGCACCGCCGGATTGGCCGCCGCGCGCCGACGGGGCTCGGCGGCCTCTTCGGCGGCGTCGCGGTCCACGGGCTTCTGCGTCGATTCCATCCCCGATCCCTGTCTCTGCGCGGCGCTCCTCGCGGCGGCGGAGCGTGTATCATCCTAGACCTGCGGCCTTCACGACGGTTTCGTGACGGCCGCAGCATTCGGCGTTCAGCCGGCCGGGTCGGCCTCGTCGTCCAGCCCCATGCGGCGCAGCACCGCCAGAGCGAGCGGCCGGCTGATCCGGCGTCCGCGTCCGAGGGCGTCGCGATCCAGTTCTGCGACGACATCCCGGGCGCGGCCCAGCGACCGGTCGATGCGCAGGGCGAGCGAATCGATGACGCCGAGATCGACGACCAGCTGCCGGTCCACGAACAGCTTGACCAGGACGGCCCGCAGAAGGGCGTCGTCCGGCGCCTCGATGGCGATGCGCGGGGCCAGGCGAAGCCGCGAGCGGAGGTCGGGCGTCGCGAGGCCGAGGGCGTCGATCCCGGTCGCGCTGGTCAGCAGCACCGGGCAGGCGCGCTCCCGCGCGCGGTTCAGCAGATGGAACAGCGCCGCCTCGTCGAGCCGCTCCGCCCGATCGATATCCTCGATGACCAGCGCCCCGTTCGAGACGAGGTGCTGGACCGCGTCGGCCCCCAGCTCGGCGGCCGGGAGGGTCCAGGCATGGGCGCGCTCCGCCCAGATCGCCGCGAGATGGCTCTTGCCGCTGCCGGAAGGTCCGGTGAGGACCAGGACGCTGTCGGGCCAGTCCGGCCAGGCCTCGATCAGCGTGTAGGCCGCCTCGTTGGCCGGACCCACGAGGAAGTCCTCGCGCCCGTAGCGCGGGTCGAGGGGCAGGTCGAAGGCCAGCTGGCGGGGTGGTGCGTTCTCGCGCATGCGTCGCCCAGGATCATCCCCCGCCCGCGGAGGTCAAGGCCGAAGCGGCCTTGCCGTCTTGCTCGATCAGGATCGGCTGGCCGGCATGGTAGAGGCGGCTCTCCAGATAGCGGGCCAGGGCGAAGCGCACGAGGACGCCGATCGACGCCGCGATCGGGACGGCGAGGAGCAGTCCGACGAAGCCGAACAGCGTCCCGAACGCCAGCAGCGCGAACATCAGCCAGACCGGGTGCAGCCCGGTGGAGTCGCCCACGAGCTTCGGCGAGATGACGTTGCCCTCCAGGAACTGGCCGACGAGGAAGACGCCCACGGTCAGCCCCAGATGCAGCCAGTCGCCGGAGGGCCAGAACTGGACCAGCGCGACGCCCACCGAGAGCAGGAAGCCGGTGAGCGTGCCGACATAGGGGATGAAGGTCAGGAATCCGGCGATCAGACCGATCAGCACGCCGAAATTGAGCCCGACCAGCCAGAGGCCAACCGCGTAGAAGCTCCCCAGGATGAGGCAGACCAGGGTCTGGCCGCGGACGTAGCCGGTGACCGCCCCATCGATCTGGCGGGCTAGCTCGCGCACCGTCGCCCGGTGCCGCGGCGGCACCCAGCCGTCGATGGAAGCGACCATCCGATCCCAATCGACGAGGATGTAGAAGGCGACGACCGGCGTCACGACCAGCAGCGAGGCGATCGAGATCAGCGCCTGGCTGCCCGACCAGAGCGACTTCAGGAATGCGAGCAGCCACGTCCCGGCCTGGGTGGCGAGCGTTCCGACGGAGGATTGCAGCTCGTTGAGAACGTTCGCGCCGCCGACACGCTCGAGCAGGCTCCCGGAGCGCTCGGCGATGATCGCCTGAAGGCGCGACACCATCCCGGGCAGCGCATTGACCAGGGCCACGACCTGATTGGCCGTGAGGGGGATCAGGATCAGCAGCGTCACCACGAGGACGACGACGAACAGCGCCAGGATCAGGAGGCTCGCCGCCAGCCGCCCGAGGCCGAGCCGCTCCAGCCGGTCGGCCAGGGGGTCGAGGAGATAGGCCAGCGTGATGCCGGCCACGAAGGGCAGCATCACCTCCCGGAGCAGGTAGATGATCAGTCCCAGGGCGACGACAGCGGCCAGCCCGATGATAGCCCGTGCGCGCACGATGATGCTCCCCCTCGCGGCACACCACGCCAGCGGGCAGAGTGGGTATGCGGGGCGCGCCGATCAAGGCGCCGCCGCGCCGACTCGCGCGGGGCGCGGGAAGCCGCTAGAGCGGGGCCAATCTGGAGCGAGGTGGCGCGGGCATGACGGCCAAGGACGGCAACGAGCCGAAAACGGGGCTGACCTACGCGGCGGCGGGCGTCGATATCGATGCCGGCAACGCCATGGTCGAGACGATCAAGCCGCTGGTGCGCTCGACGCGGCGCCCGGGCGCCGACGCCGAGATCGGTGGGTTCGGCGGCCTGTTCGACCTGAAGGCCGCGGGCTTCCGCGACCCGATCCTGGTCGCGGCCAACGACGGCGTCGGCACCAAGGTCAAGATCGCCATCGAGACCGGGCGTCACGACACGATCGGCATCGACCTCGTGGCGATGTGCGTGAACGACATCATCGTCCAGGGCGCCGAGCCGCTGTTCTTCCTCGACTACTACGCCACCGGCAAGTTGGTCCCGGGCGTCGGCGCCGACATCGTGCGCGGCATTGCCGAGGGCTGCCGACAGGCGGGCTGCGCGCTGATCGGCGGCGAGACCGCCGAGATGCCCGGCCTCTACGACGGGTCCGACTACGACCTCGCCGGCTTCTCGGTCGGGGCCGCCGAGCGCGGCACGCTGCTGCCGCGGCCCGGCATCCGGCCAGGCGACGTGGTCCTCGGCCTGCCCTCCTCCGGGGTTCATTCCAACGGCTTCTCGCTGGTTCGCAGGATCGTCGCGAAGACCGGACTCGGCTGGGACGCGCCGGCGCCGTTCGCCCCGGGCCGCAGCCTCGGCGAGGCGCTGCTCGAGCCGACCCGGATCTACGTGAAGCCGCTCCTCGCGGCGCTGGGTGCCACCGACGGGATCCGGGCGCTCGCCCACATCACGGGCGGCGGCTTCCCCGACAACCTTCCCCGGGTCCTGCCGGACGCGGTCGGCATCGCCGTCGACCTCGACGCCGTGACCCCGCCGCCGGTCTTCGGCTGGCTTTCCCGCGAGGGCGGCGTCGCCGAGGCCGAGATGCTGCGCACCTTCAATTGCGGGATCGGCATGGTGGTGATCGCAGCCGCCGACGCGGTGGACGACGTCGACGAGGCCCTCACCCGGGCCGGGGAGACGCCGGTGCGCCTCGGGCGGATCACGGCGCGGGGCGCTGAGCCCGTGACCTTCAGCGGACGCCTCGCCCTCTGATGGCAACCGTCCGCAAGACCCGCGTCGCGATCCTGATCTCGGGGCGCGGCTCGAACATGGTCGCGCTGCTTGAGGCGGCTGAGGATCCCGCCTATCCGGCCGAGATCGTGCTGGTCCTGTCGAACCGCCCGGAGGCGGCGGGCCTCGCCCGGGCGGCCGCGGCCGGGATCCCGACCCAGGCGATCGACCACAGGGCCTTCGCCGACCGCGCCGGCTTCGACGCCGCCCTCGACGCCGCGTTGCGGGCGGCCGAGATCGACCTCGTCTGCCTCGCGGGCTTCATGCGGATCCTGACGACGGATTTCGTGGCGTCCTGGGCCGGGCGGATGCTCAATATCCACCCGTCGCTCCTGCCCCTGTTCAAGGGCACGCACACCCACCGGCAGGCGCTGGAGGCCGGCGTGCGCCTGCACGGCTGCACGGTCCATTTCGTCGTGCCGGAACTCGATGCCGGCCCGATCGTCGCCCAGGCCGCGATCCCGGTCCGCCAGGACGACGATCCCGACAGCCTCGCCGACCGGGTGATCGTTCAAGAGCGCCGTCTCTACCCGGCGGTGCTCGCCCTGGTGGCGGGCGGCCGCGCCCGCCTGGAGGGCGACCGCGTGGTGATCGCCGATACGGCGCCGGACGGCGTGCTGTTCAGCCTCTGAGGGCCTGTCCCGCGTCCTGGTCCGGCTGATCCCATCCACGCCCGCATCCTGAGGTGCGGCGCACCCGCCCCGAAGCTTTACGGCGGAGCTCGCGACTTCTGGCGCCCTCCTTCGAGGCTTTCACTGCGCTCCAGCACCTCGGGATGAGGAGGTGGATGGGAAGGGGCGCGTTCAGGGAGACACCTGCGGCGGCGCGCAGCACGACCGCGGGAAGCTCGCGCCGCTGACAGCACGGGTCGCCCCGACGCCACCGGGCGGAGCGCAGCGATCGGGCATCGCCCCGTCGTCCCCGGTTGCCTTGCTGCGCATGCTCCCGCGGGGTTGCCCGAGGCAACCCCGCGGGTTTGTCCTCAGACCGGGCGCTGCAGCTTGCAGCTGTCGAGAGCCGCGAGCGCCTTCGCGCGGGCGGTGTCATTGAAGTAGCCGGTGGCCCGGTAGGCCTCGATCTCGGAGGTGTCGAGGCTGCGCAGGGTCTGCCGGGCGTAGCAGCCGCAGGGACGCTCCAGGGACGCCTCGGTGGCGCTGGTCAAACGGGCCTGGACGACGGTGCAGGCGTGGCGCACGCGGCCTTCGAGATTGGACTTGCTGGCGGTCTTGAGCGCCGGATCCGGCTCGTATTGCTGGAACGGGGCCGTGGATCCGCCCGCGAGGGCGGCGGTCGCGCCGAGGGCGAACAGGCCGGTCGCGATCAGCAGGGGCAGGCGGCGCATCGTCATGGTCGGGTGGTCCGAAGGCTGAGGTTGTCTAAGCTCGGCCGTTGGACGCTTCCGGGCTCCGTCCCGTCAAGGACGGCCCGGTCACACAGGGCGGCATTCCCGGCGCCGCCGGGTGCAGTGCATGCAAATGGCGGGTCGGTGTGCCCAACCCGCCACCGCCCGTCGCCTCAGGCGGCGATGTCGGAATCCTTGAAGAACTGCGCGATCTCGATCTTGGCGTTCTCGGCGCTGTCGGAGCCGTGCACGGTGTTCTCGCCGACGGACTCGGCGAACTTCTTGCGGATCGTGCCGTCGGCGGCCTGGGCCGGGTTCGTGGCGCCCATGACCTCACGGTACTTGGCCACGGCGTTCTCGCCCTCGAGGACCTGAACCACGACCGGGCCGGAGGTCATGAAGGTCACGAGCTCGCCGAAGAACGGGCGCTCCTTGTGCACCTCGTAGAACTTCTCGGCCTGCTCCTTGGTCATGCGGATGCGGCGCTGGCCGACGATGCGCAGGCCGGCCTCCTCGATGACCGCGTTGACCGCGCCGGTGAGGTTCCGGCGCGTCGCGTCGGGCTTCAGGATCGAGAAGGTGCGCTCGGTGGCCATGGTGCGTCCGGTCTGTCTGTGGAAAAGGTTTGCGGCGCCCCGGCGATCCGGACACGCCGCGGCAGCGAGAATTTCGCTTCGGCGCCGGGCTTATAGCGGGCGCCCCCCCGTGCCTCAAGCTGCGCGGCGAGACCGGGCGGGACAAGCGCGGCCGTGGCTCTGCCGCAACACCGCCGAAAAATCGCCCGATTGCGGCGGCTCAGTCGCGCACCAACCGACTTCGTCCACCCCTCGGGCGTCCGCGGACGCCCCAATCCCGGAGACGAACCATGCGCCTCGCTCTCAGCGCCAGCCTGCTTCTCGCCGGCCTCACGGCCGCTTCGGCCGACACGGGCAAGGATCCGTCCGGTACCTGGCTCACCGGCGATGGACGCGCCAAGATCCGGATCGACCGCTGCGGCCCCGGTCAGAAGCTCGTCTGCGGCAAGGTCGTCTGGCTCAAGACGCCGACCTTCGACAACGGCAGCCCGCGCACCGACCTCAAGAATCCCGACCCGAAGAAGCGCGCCCGGCCGGTGATCGGCCTGCAGCTGATCGAGGGCCTCAAGCCGGATGACGAGAAGTACACCGGCGAACTCTACAACATCGAGGAAGGCAAGATTTACACGGTCAGCCTCGAGCGCGAGAGCGAGGCCGAACTCAACGTCTCGGGCTGCATGCTCAAGATCCTGTGCGGCTCGCAGACCTGGACGCGCGTGCCCGACGTGAACCAGCAGGCCGCCAACAAGAACTGACCGGAGGTCAGATCGATGCGAGGCCGCGCTGCACCGCAGGCCTCGCCAGGATGCTCTCGAGCCACCGGGCCACGTTCGGCAGGGCGTTGATGTCGACGCCCTGCTTGAAGTTCAGCTTCGCCCAGGTGAACGTCGCGATATCGGCGATCGAGTAATCGTCGGCGAGGAACGCCCGACCCTCGAGGCGACGCTCCAGCACCCCGTAGAGGCGCTTGGCCTCGGCGGTGAACCGGTCGATCGCGTAGGGCACCTTCTCGGGCGCGTAGATCTTGAAGTGGTGCGTCTGCCCGAGCATCGGCCCGAAGCCCGCCACCTGCCAGAACAACCACTCGTCGACTACGACGCGGGCGCGCTCGTCGGTCGGATACATCTGCCCGGTCTTCCGGCCGAGATATTGCAGGATCGCGCCTGATTCGAAGACCGAGATCGGCTGTCCACCGGGCCCGTCAGGATCGACGATGGCCGGGATCTTGTTGTTGGGGGATATTGCCAGGAAATCGGGGGCGAACTGCTCGTTCTTGGCGATGTCCACGGGAACGATGCGATAGGGGAGCCCGCACTCCTCCAGCATGATCGGGACCTTCCAGCCGTTCGGCGTACTCCAGGTATGGACGTCGATCGGCCGCCCGGATACCGCTGCCATGCTCTGCCTGCTCCTGGACCCAATCGTCGGCGGCGCGGTGGTCCTCCGCCGTTTCCGGACAATCCGGGCAGTGAAGACGATTTCCCTTCCGCGCTCAAGGGCATCGCGCGAAGGTGCCGCGCAAAGGCATCGCGAACCCGGTCCCACCGATCTGCCGAAGCGTTGCCGCAGCTGTTGGCGGCTGCCGCGTCGGGCTTGCTCGCTCGGCTGGCGAGCGGCGAAACTGCGGCTCGGGCGTCGCAACGTCGCCCGAGGGGGAATATCCGATGATTGATCGTCTCGTCAGGATCGCGATCCTGTCCGTGCCGCTGCTCGCGGCCCAACCCGTCCTCGCCAGGGATGCATCGGCCAAGGATGCATCCGCCAAGGAAGTGCCGGCCAAGGAAGCGCCGACCAGGCAGGCGCCTGCCGCGGAGGTCCCGGCAGCACCGACAGCGAAGCAGCCGAGCCCCGGCCAGTCCGCGACCCGCGACCGGCAGAAGACCTGCGGCTCCGAGTGGCGCGCCCTCACCGACGCGCAGAAAGCCGCGCAGGGGCCGAAATGGCCTCAGTACTGGAGCAAGTGCAACAAGCGCCTCAAGGGCGGCGACAAGGCTTGAGCGGGGGGCGAACCACGGGGCGTCCTGTTTGTTCAGACATCCGCGGGTGATTGGCCGGAGGCGCCACGACATGACGGACCTTTCTCCGTTCCGATGGACGGCGGACAGCCCGCCCAATGCGGTTCGGCGCAAGGTCCGGCATGGCTAAGGCCCCGGTCGCATCCGTCGCGGATCGCCGTGCCGTGTCGGCCATCGACCGCGCGGTGCGCTTTCTCGACGCCTGGGTTCCCAAACCGGCCGCCTGGGCTTTCGCGCTGCGGATCTGGATCGCCATGATGCTGGCGCTGGCCGCGGCCTTCTGGCTCCAGCTCGACAGCGCCTCGTCGGCCGCCACCTGCGTTGCGATCCTCGCCCAGCCCAAGCGCGGGCAGGCGATCTCGAAGGCGGTCTACCGCCTCCTCGGCACGCTGATCGGCGCTGTGGTGGCACTCGTCCTGATGGCCCTGTTCGCTCAGGACCGGGTGCTGCTGCTCCTGGGCTTCACCGTCTGGCTCGGCCTCTGCGTCTTCGTCGCCCAGTTCCTGCAGGATACCCGGGCCTACGGGGCGATGCTGTCCGGCTACACCGTTGCGATCATCGCGCTCGGCCAGATCGACGAGCCGCAGGGCACTTTCGACGCCGCTGTGTCCCGCGTCGCCGTGATCGTCCTCGGCATCGTCGTGATCACCTTCATCAACGACGCCCTCGCCTCGCCGAGCACGTGGCGGGCATTGCTGCCGCAGCTCCGCAAGGCCTGGGACGAGACGCGCGGCTATGCTCGCGAGACGCTGACCGAGGGCGATCTCGGCGCGTCCCGGACCGCGGCGCTGATCCGCACCATCGCGCCGATGCGGGCCGACGCCAGCGCGATTGCGGGCGAACTCGACGACGGCCGCTTCCGGGCGGCCGGCGCGCGCAGCTGCATCGCCGCGCTCTACGTCATGGCGGCGTCGATCCGCAGCGTCGCGGCGGCGGCGGCGTGCCTGCGCAACCCGGGCCCGGCTGTTTCCGAAGCCATGGCGATCTGCAGGCGGGTGACCGATGCGCCCGATCCAGATGCCCTCGACCGAGACGACGAGCGCCTGCGTGATCTGGTCGACGCCGCGATTCGCGACGGGACCCGCCCCCTCGACGAAGTGGTGGTCCTCCAGCGCGCCCTCGACTTCGTCTGCGCCGCGACCTTCGCGCAGGACGGCATCCGCGCGGTCGCCGACGGTCACAAGCCCCTGCGCGACGCCACGCTGCCGACGCATCGCGACTTCCCCGTCGCCCTGCGTGGCGCCTTGCGGGTCGCCCTGAGCTTTGCCGTGACGGCCGCCACCTTCGTGGCCCTCGGCCTGCCGCAGGCCTCCTTCGCGCTGGTCCAGGTCGCCGCCACCGCGGCGCTGTCGTCGGTCACGCCGGATCCGAAGAAATTCGCCACCGGCGTCGTCATCGGGATGACGCTGGCGGCCACGTTCGCGGGCATCGCCCGGTTCGCGCTGCTCAACGGCGTTCAGGGTTTTCCGATGCTGGCCATCGCGATGGCGCCGGTGATCATCTTCGGCTGCTTCCTGTCGCTGAACCCGAGGACCTTCGGCATCGGCTTCATCGTGATCGTGTTCTTCCCCGTCCTGCTCGGCCCCTCCAATCCTCAGACCTACGATGCCCTGACCTTCCTGCTGAACGCGCTCCTCGTGGTCGTTGCGGCCATAATCCTGTCGATCGTCGTCCGCCTCATCCTGCCGGTCACGCCCGCGCAGCAGCGGGCCTTCGCCCTCGATTCGGCCCGGCGGTCCCTCGCCGACGCCCTGATCGGCCAGGGAGGCGACGCCACCACCCGCACGAGCCTGAACGCCGACCGGCTGTTCCAGTTCGCCGGCTACAGCTCGGGGAGCGGTGCCGTCCGGCGGGCAAACCTGCACCACGCCTTCGCCCTCGCCCGCCTGGAGGCCGCCGCCGCCCGCGCCCATGCCGAACTGCGCCGCCTCTGGTCGATCGAGGACCTGCGCGGCGCGATCCCGCATGCGCGTGACGCTCTCGCGGCGGGCAACGACCGCGGCCTCGAGATCGCCGCGCGCGATCTGATCCGCGCCGCCTCCGGCCAGGATCGGCCGGTGCGGCTCACCACCGCCCGCGCTGCGAGCGATCTCGTCACCGCGTCGCGAACCATCACCCGCCACCGGCGATTCCTCCATCGCCTTGACATCGCGCCCTTCTGACGGGCGGCTTTCTCCGGGGTCACGATGCACGAGGACATCCATGTCGGCGGGGTGCTGGTGAGCGCCTTCGTCGCTTATGCGCTGGCCGCGTTCGTGATTCTGGTCGTCCTGCGCCGGGTCTTCGCGCGCATCCGCTTCAGCCGCTACGTCGCCAATGCCCCGCTTGCCGAGGCCGGCCTCTACGTCTGTGTTCTCGCCCTCCTGATCGCGTTCATCTGATGCCCGATACGACCGCCGACGAGGACGATCCGAAGCCTGCCGCCCGCGACGGCGCGCCCGGTCGGAGCGACCCGCTCCCCTCGGTCCCGCGCCAGGCGCGCGCCGCCAAGATCTTCCGTCTTGCGGCGACCGGAGTGATCCTGCTCGCCGCGATCCTGGCGGCCGGCTTCGTTTGGGAATTCTACGTGGCGGCGCCGTGGACCCGGGACGGCACGGTCCGCGTGCAGGTCGCCAACATCGCGCCGCAAGTCGCCGGGCAGATCGTCGAGGTCCGAGTTCACGACAACCAGAATGTCCGAAAGGGCGACGTCCTGTACGTCATCGATCCGATCGACTTCGAGGTGGCGGTCACCTCGGCGGATGCCGAGGTGAAGAATCGCGAGGCCGATCTGCAGGTGAAGAACGCCCAATCGGCGCGGCGCCAGGCGCTCTCGACCGTCTCGACCTCGGTCGAGGAGAAGCAGCAATTTGCCGGCTCCGCCAAGATCGCCGAGGCGGCGGTGGAGAGCGCGCAGGCGCAACTGCGGCAGGCGAAGGTGAATCTCGAACGCACCCAGGTGACCTCCACGGTCAACGGGCGGGTGACCAACCTTCTGATGCGGGTCGGCGACTACGCCCGGACCGGCACCTCGAACATCAGCGTGGTGGACACCGATTCCTTCTGGATCGACGGTTATTTCGAGGAGACCAAGATGCCCAACATCCGCGTCGGCGACCCCGCCGACGTGAAGCTGATGGGCTTCGATCCGCACCTGACCGGGACGGTTGAGAGCATCACGCTCGGCATCTCCACGGCCAATGCCGCGTCGAGCACGCAGGGGCTGCCGGACGTCAATCCGGTCTATACCTGGGTCCGCCTCGCGCAGCGGGTCCCGGTCCGCATCCGCATCGACCACGTCCCGCCCGGTGTTCCGCTCATCGCTGGCATGACCGCGACGGTCTTCGTCAACGGCGGCCGCGGCCCGGCTCCGAACTGGCTCATGGATTTGCGCGACCGGGTCTCCCCCTCGGCGACGCCGGCGGCCGGCCCGGCCACGGAGGCCGGCCGGCACTGAGTCACCGCGCGAACGCGGGCCGATTGACGGTGGTGCGGATGTCTGGAGGCACATCCGCGTCGGAGAGGAGGATGTGCCGCCGCGGCCCCACGCCCGCAGACGGCGGTTCTCGCCTTCCCGCTCTCGAACTTGTCACCGCGTGGACGACGAAGCCGACAGCGCCGACCGGGGCGGCAAGACCGACACGCTCTTCGCCCGCGGCTTCCGCTTTCTGGTCGGAAACAAGGGCGGGTGGCGATTCGCTCGGGCGCCACACGGTCTTTCGCAGTGCCGCAGGATCGATCCAAGTCGTTGACCCCGCAGGCAGTGCGGCGCGGCACTGCGACCAAGTCGAGCGAAAAACCAGGTTGCCGGGAAAATAGCTATTGACCGTCCCGGATGAGGGGCGCAGTCTCCCCCTGTGCTTGGCGAAAGCGGGCACGGGCCGGCACGAAACCTTGATGCGATCAGGTTTCGCAGCAGTGCCGGTTGACGGAAGCTGGAGGAGACAGGCATGACTCCACCGCAGCGGAAAGCCGCCTAGACGGTCCAGGGACCGGTTCGGCCCGAGACTCAGCGGCGCTACACGAACAGCCGGACGGACGCGGCTCCAGGGGCGCAGAAGCGGCCATACATGGCACGCCTTCGAATGCGCGAAAGGCCCCACTTCGAGCCGTTCCGCCGCGGTTTTTCTCAGAGGATCCGCATGCCCCACCTGCCCGGCTGTGCCGCGGCGGGATTTCGTCGTGGCCGAAGCGACGAGGGGGCGCGTCGAGGCGGTGATATCCTGCGACTGGGAAGTGCCAGCAATCCGGCCCGCGCCCGCATCTTGAGGCGCGGCGCAGCCGTTTCGCAGGCGAACTCCAGCCCGCCACGCGGCCCCTGGAGCCCGCCTTCGGGGCCCGCCGACGCGGGCGCCTCAGGATGAGGTCATGCGCGGGAGATGGCCGTCCGTCGCGACGTGTTCACGCGATTCCCAGCTTCGCCTTGAGCAGCGCGTTCACGGCCGCGGGGTTCGCCTTGCCGCCGGTGGCCTTCATGGTCTGGCCGACGAACCAGCCGAGCAGGGTCGGCTTCTCCTTGGCCTGCGCGACCTTGTCGGGATTGGCCGCGATGATCTGGTCCACGGCCGCCTCGATGGCGCCCGTGTCGGTCACCTGCTTCATGCCGCGGCTCTCGACGACGGCGCGCGGGTCGCCGCCCTCCGTCCAGACGATCTCGAACAGGTCCTTGGCGATCTTGCCGGAGATCACGCCCTCGCCGATCAGGTCGATGATCGCGCCGAGCTGGTCCGCCGAGACCGGGGTCGCGTCGATGGACAGGCCCTCCTTGTTGAGGCGCCCGAACAGCTCGTTGATCACCCAGTTGGCCGCGGCCTTGCCGTCCCGGCCCTTCGCCACCGCCTCGTAATAGTCGGCCGAGGCCCGCTCGGCGACCAGCACGCCGGCATCATAGGGCGACAGACCGAACGCCGAGACGAACCGCGCCTTCTTGGCGTCCGGCAGCTCGGGCAGGTCCCTGGCCAGGGCATCGACGAAGGCCTGGTCGAATTCCAGCGGCAGCAGGTCGGGATCGGGGAAGTAGCGGTAATCGTGCGCCTCTTCCTTCGAGCGCATCGAGCGCGTCTCGCCCTTGGTCGGGTCGAACAGGCGCGTTTCCTGGTCGATCTTCCCGCCATCCTCAAGGATGGCGATCTGGCGCCGCGCCTCGGTCTCGATCGCCTGCCCGATGAAGCGGATCGAATTGACGTTCTTGATCTCGCAGCGCGTGCCCAGCGGCTCGCCGGGGCGGCGCACCGAGACGTTCACGTCGGCGCGGAGCGAGCCCTTCTCCATATCGCCGTCGCAGGTGCCGAGATAGCGCAGGATCGTGCGCAGCTTGGTCACATAAGCCTTCGCCTCCTCAGAGGAGCGCAGGTCGGGCCGGGAGACGATCTCCATCAGCGCCACCCCCGACCGGTTGAGGTCGACGAAGCTCCGGGTCGGGTCCTGGTCGTGCAGCGACTTGCCGGCATCCTGCTCAAGGTGCAGGCGCTCGATGCCCACGGTGATCGACGCGCCGTCGGCCAGGTCCACCAGAACCTCGCCCTCGCCGACGATCGGGTCCTTGTACTGCGAGATCTGGTAGCCCTGCGGCAGATCCGGGTAGAAGTAGTTCTTCCGGTCGAATACCGACCGCAGGTTGATCTTGGCCTTCAGGCCGAGGCCGGTGCGCACCGCCTGCGCGACGCATTCCGCGTTGATCACCGGCAGCATCCCGGGCATCGCGGCATCGACCAGCGAGACGTGGTCGTTCGGCTCAGCCCCGAACTCCGTCGAGGCGCCGGAGAACAGCTTCGCCCGGCTGGACACCTGGGCATGGATCTCCATGCCGACGATCACCTCCCAATCGTGGAGGCCGCCCTTGATCAGCTTCTTGGGGTCGACGGGTGCGTTCATGGTCGTCCGGGCCGAGGAAAGGAGCGTGGCGTGATCCTCCCACCCACGGCCTCGTCCTGAGGTGCTGCGCAGCAGCCTCGAAGGAGCGCTCCAGGGATCGCGCGGCCAGCTGGAGGCCTCCTTCGAGGCCCGCTCACGCGGGCGCCTCAGGATGAGGGCGCGGGTGGGCGTGGATGTCTTCCGGTCACTTACGGGTGGCGTCGCGAAAAGATCAAGCGCGGCGTCGGACCGCCTGCCGGGCGCCGTAGCCGACGATCGCCCAGAGCAGGGCCGCGACGGCGCGCACCGGGAAGAAGGTCGGGCCGTCATGGGTGATCGGCGCCGGCCACGGAATGCCGGCCGCGCTCACCGCGTAGGAGAACAGCACCGAGAAGCCGAGCGCCGCGATCGCCGCGATGAACACCTTGCCGAATTGGCTGGCGGTCCAGCCGAGATAGACCGCCACCACGATCAGCGCCGGATCGAACCCGGCCCAGATCCAGACCGTCCAGGGGTAGTATGGGACGGTCATGACCACCACGGCTCGGGCAGGGTTGTGCGACCCGCCGAATCCTCGATCACCTGCGCGACCGCGAACAGCGTCTCCTCGTCGAAGGGACGGCCGATGAGCTGCAGGCCGAGCGGCAGGCCCTGGCCATCGAGCCCGGCCGGTACGGCGATGCCCGGCAAGCCTGCCATGTTCACCGTCACGGTGAACACGTCGTTGAGGTACATCTCCACAGGGTCGGCCGAGGCCTTCTCGCCGATGCCGAAGGCGGCCGACGGCGTGGCCGGCGTGAGGATGGCGTCGACGCCATCCGCGTAGGCCACCTCGAAGTCGCGCTTGATCAGCGTGCGGATCTTCTGCGCGCGGACATAGTAGGCGTCGTAGTAGCCTGCCGAGAGCACGTAGGTGCCAATCATGATCCGGCGCTTCACCTCACGGCCGAAGCCGGCGGCGCGGGTGTTCTCGTACATCCCGGCGATATCCTTGCCGGGCACGCGCAGTCCGTAGCGGACGCCGTCGTAGCGGGCGAGGTTCGAGGAGGCCTCGGCCGGGGCCACGATGTAATAGGCCGGCAGCGCGTAGGCGGTGTGCGGCAGCGAGATCTCCTTGATCGTCGCCCCGGCCGCCTTCAGCCAGGCCGCTCCCTCGTCCCAGAGCTTCTGGATCTCGGCGGGCATGCCGTCGACCCGGTACTCCTTCGGGATGCCGATGGTCAGACCCTTCACGCCGCGGGTGACCGCAGCCTCGAAATCGGGCACGGCCAGATCGGCGCAGGTCGTGTCACGGGCATCCGCGCCGGCCATGGAACCGAGCAGGATTGCACAGTCGCGCACCGTCCGGGCGATCGGGCCGGCCTGGTCGAGGGAGGAGGCGAAGGCCACCGTGCCCCAGCGCGAGCAGCGCCCGTAGGTCGGCTTGATCCCGACCGTGCCGGTGAAGGCGGCGGGCTGGCGGATCGAACCGCCGGTATCGGTCGCGGTGGCGCCGAGGCAGAGCCGCGCCGCGACCGCCGCGGCGGAGCCGCCCGATGAGCCGCCGGGCACGATCTGCGCGTCCGATCCGGTCCGCCGCCAGGGCGATACGACGTTGCCGTAGGCGCTGGTCTCGTTGGACGAGCCCATGGCGAACTCATCGAGATTCAGCTTGCCGAGCATCACGGCGCCGTCGCGCCACAGATTGGCCGACACGGCCGATTCGTAATGCGGCTCGAACGTCTCGAGGATCTTGGAGCCGGCCGTGGTCGTCACGCCATGCGTGCAGAACAGGTCCTTGATGCCGAGGGGAATGCCCTCGAGCGGCCGCGCCTCGCCGGACGCGATCTTCTGGTCGGAGGCCTCGGCCATCTTCAGCGCGCGGTCCGGGGTCTCCCGGATATACGCGTTCAGGACGCGGGCTTTGGCCATGGCGTCGAGATGCGCCTGGGTCAGCTCGCGGGCCGAGATCCGCTTCGCCTTCAGGGCGTCCCGCGCCTCGGCCAGGGTCAGTTCGTTCGGATTCACGCTGTTCACGTCCCCGCGCGCCGCGGCGCGCCCGCCAGAAATCCGGTCCGCAAGGTCCGGGCCTAAGGTGCAGGTCGAGACCGGTCTACTCGACCACCTTCGGGACCAGGAAGTAATTGTCCTCGGTCTCGGGCGCGTTGGCGACGACGTCGGCGGCGCGGCCGCCTTCGGTCACGACGTCCTCGCGCTTCTTCATCGCCATCGGCGTGACCGAGGTCATCGGCTCGACGTCCGCGACGTCGACCGTGCCGAGCTGCTCGACGAAGGCGAGGATCGCGTTCAACTCGCCCTGCAGCGGCCCGACTTCGTCGTCGGTGACCGCGATCCGCGCCAGATGCGCGATGCGCCGAACCGTCTTCTCGTCGACCGACATGCCGTCCCGTTCGCCCCTGCCCGGGATCACGCTCCCGAAGTCGGTCGGGCTATAGCATCGGCTCTCGACGCGCCGCAACGCGGGCGGAGGCGGGTACGGGGCCTGCGCCGCCCGCGTGCCGGCATCGGGGATCGCCGCCACGCGCGGAGACGGCCGAACGGGGTCGGAGGGGGACCGGGCTCCCGAGGGCCCGTCAGGTGACCACGTGGTGGGGCGTCACCGACATCTCGATGGTGATTCCCTGTTGCCGGACCGGCTGGATCATGGCTTGGGTGAAGCCCGCGATCAGGATCTCGAAGGCGAGGAGCAGCATCCAGCGATGCTTGCGCGGCATCGCCCGCCGGGATCCCGACGGGGCGGAACAGGAGAGCTGGCCGTTCGTCGACAAGGCATGCCCCTAAGAGCGTGGTTTAACGGATCATTAACCTACCTAGACGCGAACGGCTCCGCGCGCACCGGGGGCGATCTGCTGAGGAGCTGAAGCCTGTGGACGGTGGAGCGGGAGCGATGTGGGAGCAGGTTTTCGAGGATCTCGCGCCGGGCTTCGTTCCGGACGCGGCGGCCCTCGACCGGGCGGCCGAGGCGCTGGGCTTTTCCCTGCCGGCCTCCTATCGCACCTTCTGCGGGACCTGCGGGGTCGGCCTGGCGGCGGGACAGTTCCGCGTCGCGGTGCCGGCGCCGTTCGAAGCCTGCGATCTGGTGAGCCAGGCGGGCCTGATCGCCCACAGCGTCGGCGCCGCCGTCGCGATGCTGGAGGAGGGATCGGAGCCGCACCGCTTCGACGTCGAGGGCGGCGAGGCCAGCGTGGTCGAGCGCGCCTGCTTCTTCGGCGCGGGCGAGGATGGCAGCTTCCTGTTCTGGGACGTCTCCGGGACCGACGGGGAGTACGATATCTGGCTGCTCGCGCCCGACCTGGAAACGGTGCGGTTCGGCGGCGAGAGCCTCGACGATTTCTTCACGCGGATCACCGCGCCGTCCGCGGCCCTGGTTCTCGGACCGGGCGCGGAGCCCCTGCCCGCCCGGTTCGAGGGCATCACCGAGGCCACCCTGGCGCGCGCCGTACAGGCGGAGTCATGAACTTCGACGCGATCCGGGCCTTTGCGGCCGAATCCCGCGGCGGCGCCCGGCTGATCGGCATCGATCTCGGCACCAAGACGATCGGACTCGCCCTGTCGGATCTCGGACGGCAGATCGCGACGCCTCTGGAAACGATCCGGCGGGTGAAGTTCACCCCCGACGCGCAGCGGCTCGCCGCCCTGTGCCGGCAGCACGCGGTCGGCGGCCTCGTCGTCGGGCTGCCGCTCAACATGGATGGCAGCGAGGGGCCGCGGGTGCAGTCGACCCGCGCCTTCATGCGCAACCTAGCGCCGATCTGCCCCCTGCCCCACGTCTTCTTCGACGAGCGCCTGTCGACCGCCGTGGTCACGCGGGCCTTGATCGAGGCCGATGCCTCGCGGGCGCGGCGCGGCGAACTCGTGGACAAGCTGGCCGCCGCCTACATCCTCCAAGGCTGCCTCGACGTCATGCGCAACCTCGCCGACGCCGACGCGGACACCGACGACGACTTCCTCAACGACTGACCAGGGAGACCGTGCCGCTGCCGTGGCGCTCGATCCGTCCGTCGAGTTCGAGTTCCAGCAGCACGCTCTGCACGATCCGGGCGCCGACGCCGGCGGTCCGCGCCAGCTCGTCGGTGCCGACCGGGCTCGGGCCGAGCAGCGCCACGATCCGCGCCCGGTCATCCTCGGGCTCGGGCGGCGCGTCCGCGCAGGTCGGGCGGTCGAAGAGCGCGGGCGCGCGCCGGCGCGGTGTCGGGTCGAGGTCCCCGCAGGGCCCGTCGAGTTCGATCTCGTCCCAGAAATCCGGCTGCTCGGCGAGGTCCGGCCGTCCGCGCGCGGGCGCCGCGTCCGCGTCCGGGCCGCGCTCGATGATCGGGCCGAGCACATCGAGGATGTGGGAGACCTCGGAGACGAGGGCAGCGCCCTGGCGGATCAGGTCGTTCGTGCCCTCGGCGCGCGGGTCGAGGGGCGAACCCGGGACCGCGAAGACCTCCCGATTCTGTTCCAGGGCATAGCGCGCCGTGATCAGCGACCCGGAGCGGCGGGCGGCTTCGACCACGACGGTCCCGTAGGACAGGCCGGAGATGATGCGGTTGCGGCGGGGGAAGTCGCGCCCACGCGGTTCCCAGCCCATGGGCATCTCGGCGAGGACGGCGCCCCCCTCCCCCAGGATCGCCTCGACCAGGGCGGCATGGCTCGCCGGATAGATCCGGTCCTGACCACCGGCCATGACGGCGATCGTCCCGGTTTGCAGGCTGGCCCTGTGGGCCCGGGCGTCGATCCCGCGGGCGAGGCCGGAGACCACCGTCAGGCCGGCCTCACCGAGTCCCCGGGCCAGCCGCTCCGTAAAGGCGAGCCCGGCCGTCGAGGCGTTGCGCGAGCCGACGAGCGCGGCGGCGGGCCGGTTGAGGATGGAAGCGCCGCGCAGGGCCAGGAGCGGCGGCGCCGCATCGACCTGGGCGAGAAGCCTGGGGTAATCCGCCTCGCCCGTGGCAATCAGCCGACCGCCAAGACGGACGAGCGCCGCGGTCTCGTCCTCGGCTTCACTCCGCGTCGGCGGCGTGATTCGTCTTCCCTGGCGGGCGGTGAGGTCCGGCAGGGCATCGAGGGCGGCGGCTGCGCCGCCGAAGCGGTTGATGAGTCTTCGGAAGCTTCGCGGCCCGACGCCCTCGGTTCGGATCAGCCGCAGCCAGTCGAGCCGCTGGGCATCGGTGAGCTGCATCCACCACCCCCAAAGGTCCGCGCCGTCGGCGCGCGCTCAGCCCTTCTGGCCGATGCGCCCCTCGGTGCCGGACGCGAGTCGGCGGATGTTGGGCGCGTGCTTCCACCATAGCAGAAGGCCGAGGAGCAGGAACAGCAACGCTTGCGCCGGAGCTCCGAGTGCCCACAGCGCCAGGGGCGTGGCCGCGGATGCGGCGAGCGCTGCCAGCGACGAGTATTTGGCCGCGAAGGCGAGCCCCAGCCAGATCGCCGCGAAGACCGCCAGGGCGGGCGGGCTGAAGGCGAGGAGCACGCCGATGAAGGTCGCGACGCCCTTGCCGCCCTTGAAGCCCAGCCAGATCGGGAAAAGATGGCCGAGGAAGGCGCCGAGCCCGGCGGCCAGCGCCGGGCCTTCGCCCAGCTGGCGGGCGATCAGGACGGCGGCCGTCCCCTTGAGGGCGTCGCCCAGCAGGGTCGCCGCGGCGAGGCCTTTCCGACCGGTCCGCAGCACGTTGGTGGCGCCGATATTACCCGAGCCGATGGCCCGCACGTCGCCGAGGCCTGCGAATTTCGTCAGGATCAGCCCGAACGGGATCGAGCCCAGGGCGTAGCCGAGGGCGAGGCCGCCGAGGACGGCCGGAGTCGCGAGGTCCGGAAGCATCATGCGGCGGCCGCGAGGTCGTCGACCGCATGGACGATCCGGCCGCCGGCCAGCGTGAGAACCGCCGCGCCCTGGAGGCGCGCCTCGTCGAACGGGGAGTTTTTCGAGCGCGACTTCAGCCGGCGCTTGTCGAGGACGTAGGGCAGATCGGGATCGATCAGGACCAGGTCGGCGGGAGCGCCGACCGCCAGCCGTCCGGCCTCGCGGCCGAGGATCCGTGCCGGATTCACCGTGAGCGCCGCGATGAGCTTGGACAGCGCCAGGTCGCCGGTATGGACGAGGCGGAGCGAGGCCCCGAGCAGCGTCTCGATGCCCAGCGCCCCGTCCGCCGCCTCGGCGAAGGGCAGGCGCTTGGTCTCCACGTCCTGCGGGTTGTGGTCGGAGACGACGACGTCGATCACGCCCTCGCCGAGCGCCTGCACCACGGCCTGGCGATCGACCTCGTGGCGCAGCGGCGGCGAGAGCCGGCAGAAAGTCCGGTAATGGCCGATGTCGTTCTCGTTCAGCACGAGGTTGTTCACCGAGACGCCGCAGGTCACCGGCAGGCCGTCCTGCTTGGCCCGTCGTACGATCTCCACCGAATCGGCGCAGGAGATCATGGCGGCGTGGTAGCGCGCCCCGGTGAGCCGCACGAGGCGGATGTCGCGCTCCAGCATCACGGTCTCGGCCTCGCGGGGAATCCCCATCAGACCGAGGCGCGAGGCGAGCTCGCCCTCGTTCATCACGCCCTCGGCGACGAGGTCCGAATCCTCGACGTGCTGCATGATCAGGGCGTCGAAATCCCGGGCGTAAGTGAGCGCGCGCCGCAGCACCTGAGCGTTCGCTACGGACCGGAGCCCGTCCGTGAACGCGATAGCGCCGGCCTCCTTGAGGAGGCCGAACTCGGTCATCTCCCGGCCGGCCAGCCCCTTGGTGATGGCGGCAGCCGGCAGGACGTTGACGCTCGCCGTGTCGCGGGCGCGGCGGAGCACGAAGTCAACGATGGCCGGCTCGTCGATTACCGGGTTGGTATCGGGCATGCAGACGAGCGTCGTGACGCCGCCCGCGGCCGCCGCGGCGCTCGCCGAGGCCAGGGTCTCGCGGTGCTCGGCCCCCGGCTCGCCCACGAAGGCGCGCATGTCGATCAGCCCGGGGGTCAGGACGCGGCCGGCGCAGTCGACGCGCTTCGCGTCGGCGGGGGCGCCCGGTGCCGCACCGGCGGCGATGTCGGCGATGCGGCCGTCCCGCACCAGTACCGTGCCGGCGGTCTCGCGACCGGTCGCGGGATCGAGGAGGTTGGCGTTCGCCAGAAGGTAGCTGCTCACAGGGGCGCCCTCGCGGAAGAGGCCGGGCCGTCGAGGCGCATGGCGAGGCCGGCCGCCGCCATATGCGCCTTCGCCTCGGCGACGCTTGCCTGCCCGAAATGGAAGATGGAGGCCGCCAGCACGGCGCTGGCGCCGCCCTCGGCCACGCCGGCCACGAGGTCGTCGAGGCCGCCGACTCCGCCCGAGGCGATCACCGGCACGGTGACGGCGTCGCTGATCGCCCGCGTCAGGGCGAGGTCGTAGCCGGACCGGGTCCCGTCCTTGTCCATGGAGGTGACGAGCAGCTCGCCGGCGCCCTTTCCGGCCACCAGCTGCGCGAAGGCCACGGCGTCAATCCCCGTCGGGTCGCGGCCGCCATGGGTGAAGATCTCCCAGGCGGCCGGCGCGCCGGGGGGCGAGACGCGCTTGGCGTCGATCGCCACAACGATGCACTGGGCGCCGAACTTCTCGGCGGCGCGGGCGACGAGGTCGGGATCCTTCACGGCCGCGGTGTTGATTGCGACCTTGTCGGCGCCGGCGAGGAGCAGCGCGCGCACGTCCTCGACGGTCCGGACGCCGCCGCCGACGGTGAGCGGCATGAAGCAGGCCTCGGCGGTCCGGCTGACGATGTCGAGCAGGGTGCCGCGGGCCTCGCGGCTCGCGGTGATGTCGAGGAAGCACAGCTCGTCGGCGCCGGCCGCGTCGTAAACCTTGGCGGCCTCGACGGGGTCGCCGGCGTCGCGCAGGCCCTCGAAGCGCACGCCCTTCACGACGCGCCCGTCCTTCACGTCGAGGCAGGGGATGATGCGGATCTTCAGCACGGGCGGCGTCTCATGTCGCGAGCCTCTGGATATCACGCCGCCGGGCCGCGCGCCGCAGCGATCGCGGTCAGCGCCGCCTCCGGATCGATGCGGCCGTCGTAGAGCGCCCGCCCCGTGATCGCGCCGGCGATCAGGGCGCAATCCGGCTGCAGCAGGCGGTGCACGTCGTCGATCGAGGCGAGGCCGCCCGACGCGATCACCGGAATACGTACGGCCTGGGCGAGCGCCAGGGTCATCTCGACGTTGAGGCCCTTCAGGATCCCGTCCCGAGCGATGTCGGTGTAGATGATCGCCGCGACACCGGCGTCTTCGAACCGGCGCCCCAGCTCCTCCGCGGTCATGCTGGAGGTCTGGGCCCAGCCCTCGACCGCGACGCGGCCGTCCTTGGCGTCGATCCCGACCGCGATCTTCCCGGGATACTTGCGGGCGGCCTCCCGGACGAAGCCGGGATCGCGCACCGCGGCGGTGCCGATGATCGCTCGGGCGACGCCCTTGCTCAGCCAGCCCTCGAGAGTCTTCATCTCGCGGATGCCGCCGCCGAGCTGGACCGGGATCTTCACCCGCGCGAGGATCGCGTCGACGGCCTCCGCATTCCGCGGCGCGCCCGCGAAGGCGCCGTCGAGATCGACCACGTGGAGCCAGGAGAAGCCCTGCGCCTCGAAGATCGCGGCCTGCGCGGCCGGATCGTCGCCGAAGACCTTGGCCTGCGCCATGTCCCCCTGGATGAGGCGGACGCACCGCCCCTCTTTCAGGTCGATCGCCGGGTACAGGATCACGGGCGCTTCCGTCCTTCTTGCCTGGGCCGAACGGCGCTCACGGGCGCCAGTTCAGGAAGTTGGCGATGAGCGCGAGGCCCAGCCGCTGGCTCTTCTCGGGGTGGAACTGCGTGCCGGCGACGTTGTCGCGGGCGACGAGGGCGGTGACCGGGCCGCCGTACTCGGCGCGCGCCACCACGTCGTCAGGGCGCTCCGCATCCAGCGCGTAGCTATGGACGAAGTAGGCGTGCAGCCCGTCCTCGCCGGTGGGAATGCCGGCGAGCAGCGCGTGGTCGCGCTCGGTCCGCAGGGTGTTCCAGCCCATATGGGGGACCTTGAGGGCCGGATCGGACGGCCGGATCGGGCCGACATCACCGGGAATCCAGCCGAGCCCCGGCGTGGTGGTGTATTCGAGCCCCCGGCTGGCCAGGAGCTGCATCCCCACGCAGATCCCGAGGAACGGGCGTCCGGCCCCGTGCGCGACCTGCGTCATCGCCTCGACCATGCCGGGGACGGAATCGAGCCCGCGGCGGCAATCTGCGAACGCGCCGACACCGGGCAGGACGACACGGTCGGCGGAGGCCACCACGTCCGGGTCCGAGGTCAGGCAGATCCGCGCGTTGGATCCGGTCTCACGTGCGGCGCGCTCGAAGGCCTTGGCGGCGGAATGCAGGTTGCCCGACCCGTAATCGATGATCGCGACGGTCTCGGTGCTCATGCGCGTCTCGCCCGGGAATTCACCGGGCGCCTTCCTGGGCTGGGAACAACCCGATCACCGGCTCGGTCCGCCGGCTGGAACCGCTCGGGAACGGCGCACGGGGCGCATTCGGAGCCGCCTCGATCCAGCGGTTCAGGGCCCGGGCTTCGGCCTCCTCGTGCGTCGCGGCGATCACGGCGTCGCGCGCCGGCCAGCCGCGCCGCGCCAACGTCCAGCGGCGCAGGCTCGAGGCTTCGAGGCCGATCAGCCAAGCGGCCAGCAGGGTGACGATGAGGGCGGCACCGGCCGGGAGCCCGAGGGCGATGCCCGCCACGCCCAGCGCCACCAGACCGACGAGCACGAGCAGGGCGGCCAGCCAGAGGCGGTGGAACAGGAACCACAGCACCGTGAAGGCGAAGGCCGGCCAGGAGAAGCCGTCCCGCACCAGCAGAGCCCGGTCGAGCCCGATCGACTCGCCGGGCCGCGCATCGGCCGGCAGGTGGAGCGTGTAGCTGCGCATCCGCATCGCGAAACTCCGAGAGCGTGCGCCGCGACGGCCGCGTGGCCGATCCGGACGCCCGATGACAACAGGTCTACAGGGAGCCCTTGGTGGAGGGAACGCGCCCCTCCTCTCGCGGATCGATCGCCACGGCCTTCCGCAAGGCCCGGGCCAGCCCCTTGTAGCAGCTCTCCGCGATGTGGTGGGCGTTGTCGCCGTAGAGCGTCTCCACGTGGAGGGTCAGGCCGGCATTCATCGCGAAGGCCTGGAACCACTCGCGCACCAGCTCGGTGTCGAAGGTTCCGATCTTCTCCACCCGAAACGCGGTGCGGAACACCAGGAACGGACGGCCCGAGATGTCGACGCAGACCCGGGTCAGCGCCTCGTCCATCGGAAGGTGGATGTCGGCGTAGCGCGTGACGCCGCGCTTGTCGCCGAGCGCCTTCGCGAAGGCCTGGCCGAGGGCGATGCCGCAATCCTCGGCCGAGTGGTGCTGGTCGATATGCAGGTCGCCGTCGACCTTCACGTCCAGATCGAACAGGGCGTGCCGCGCCAGCAGGTCCAGCATGTGGTCGAGGAAGCCGATGCCGGTGGCGATCGTCGATCGCCCGGTCCCGTCGAGATTGACGGTAACCGCGATATCGGTTTCCGCCGTCTTCCGGCTGATGGAGGCGCTGCGCATTTCGATCTGGACTTCGCGGCTGGGGCGGCTTCGGCCGCCCGCGCCTTCTAGAGGGACTCGTCGCGGAATGGAAAGGGCGTCCGGCTACCCGTTGAGCACCCGGCCCGCGACGGCGTCGAGCTTGGCGAGCAAAGCCGGATCCCGGACGGCGGGCGCGGTCATGATCGCGCCGTCGAGCGCCCGGTGGGAGCCGGCCGGGCAAGCCTCGCGCTCGGCCGGGAAGTCGCGGGCGAGACGGGCGACGAGCCGCGCCGCCTTGTCGGCATTGGCCCGGGCGACCGCGATCACCGCGGCGACGTCCACGGCATCGTGGCCAGGGTGCCAGCAATCGTAGTCGGTCACCATCGCGATGGTCGCGTAGGTGATCTCCGCCTCGCGGGCGAGCTTGGCCTCGGGCATGTTGGTCATGCCGATCACGTCGAAGCCCTGTGCTTTGTAGGTCCGGGACTCGGCGAGCGACGAGAATTGCGGCCCCTCCATGCAGACATAGGTGCCGCCGCGATGGACCGCGATGTTCTCGGCCTTCGCGGCCTGAGCGATCCGCGCCTGCAGGCCGGGGCCGACCGGATGGGCGAGCGAGACGTGGGCGACGCAACCGTCGCCGAAGAACGAGGAGGCGCGCCCGTGGGTGCGGTCGACGAACTGGTCGACGAGCACGAAGAGGCCCGGCGGCAGATCCTCGCGGAACGAGCCGCAGGCCGAGAGGGCGACGAGGTCGGTGACGCCGGCGCGCTTCAGGACATCGATATTGGCGCGGTAGTTGATGCCCGACGGCGAGAGCCGGTGTCCCCGCCCGTGCCGTGCCAGGAACACGACCTTGGTGTCGCCGATCCGCCCGACGCGCAGGGCGTCCGAGGGCTCGCCCCACGGCGAGGCCACGCGCTCCTCGCGCACGTCCTGGAGACCCGGCAGGTCGTAGACGCCGGACCCGCCCATCACCCCGAGGATTGCTGCCGTCATGAAGGTATCCCCTAGGTCGCGCAGCGCATATTGGCCGCCTGATCCATCCCCCGCCTCATCCTGAGGTGCCGGAGCAAAGCGGAGGCCTCGAAGGAGGGCTCCAGAATCCGCAGCGATCTCTGGCGCCCTCCTTCGAGGCTGCTGCGCAGCACCTCAGGATGAGGGCGAGGGATGGATCAATCCGCTTCCGCCCGGCCGATCGTCGCGGCGAGCACGGGTTAACATGGCGATCCAGCCCAAAAAAGATGGGCCTCCGCGAGGGAGGCCCACCGGGTTCGTCGATCCGAGGTCCCGTGTCAGTAGGTCTTGTGCAGCTCCGGCTGGAGGCCATGGACCTCGCCGCCGACATCGGCCCAGACCTTCTTCTTCACGTAGTAGAGCAGCCCCGACAGGATGATCAGGAACAGGATCACCCGGAAGCCCAGGGCCTTGCGGTCCATCATGTGCGGCTCGGCTGCCCACATCAGGAAGGCAGAGACATCCTTGCCGTACTGGTCGACCGTCTCGGGGACGACCGGCTGGCCCTGATCGTTCTTCGGGTAGGAGACCTGCCCGTCGGTGATCGGCGGCGGCATCGCGATGATGTGGCCGGGATAGTACTTGTTGTAGTGGCCGCCCTCCGGCACCGCGAAATCCTTCGGCGCCTCCTCGTACCCGTTGAGCAGCGCGTGGATGTAGTCGGGCCCGTGCTCCGAGTAGCCGACGAAGGGCAGCCAGTCGGTCAGGAAGTAGAGCGAGCCGCGGGAGTAGGTCCGCGCCTTGGCGATCACCGAGAAGTCCGGCGGCGCCTTGCCGCCGTTGGCCGCGGCCGCCGCCTGATCGTTCGGGAAGGGCGGCGGGAAGGTGTCGGCCGGCCGGCCGGGCCGCTCGAACATATCGCCGGCGTCGTTCGGCCCATCCTTCACCTGGTAGGTCGCGGCCAGCGCCTTGACCTGCGCGGCTGAAAAGTCCGGACCGCCCTCCTGCGCCAGGTTGCGGAAGGAGACCAGCTTCATCGAGTGGCAGGCGGAGCAGACCTCCTTGTAGACTTGGAAGCCGCGCTGAAGCTGCGCGGTGTCGAAGCGGCCGAACACGCCGGCGAAGCTCCAGTTCACGCGGGCCGGGATCGGCCCGCCATGCCCTTCCTGGGCAGAGACCGGCACGGCGCCGATCAGCAGGGCCGCCAGGGCGGCCGCGGCGGTCGTCGAGAGGACGCGCGTCATCTTCATGGTCCTGTCGTCAGCCCGTCAGCCTTTGGTGGTCGGAGCGGCGGCGGCGCCGGCCGGCATGCCGGACCCGCTCACCTGCTTGCCCGGCCCGGTCACGCTCTCGAGGATCGAGCCCGGCAGCTTCTTCGGCGTCTCGAACAGGCCGCAGAGCGGCATGACGATCAGGAAGTGCGCGAAGTAGTAGGCGGTGCAGACCTGCGCGGCGAGCACGTAGCCGCCCTCCGGGGGCTGCGAGCCGAGCCAGCCGAGCAGCAGCGTGGCGCCGACGAAGACCCAGAAGAACTGGCGGTACAGCGGCCGGTAGTTGCACGAGCGGATCCGCGACGTGTCGAGCCACGGCGCGAAGGCCAGGATGATCACGGCCGAAAACATCAGGATGACGCCGCCGAGCTTGCTCGGGACCGCACGCAGGATCGCGTAGAACGGCAGGAAATACCATTCCGGGACGATGTGCGCGGGCGTCACTGCCGGGTTCGCCTGGATGTAGTTGTCGGCGTGGCCGAGATAGTTCGGCTGGTAGAACAGGAACCAGGAGAACAGGATCATGAACACGCAGACCGCGAACACATCCTTGATCGTCGCGTAGGGCGTGAACGGCACCGCGTCCTTGCCCGACTTGATCGGGATGCCCACGGGGTTGTTCTGACCGGTGACATGCAGCGCCCAGACGTGCAGCACGACCACGCCGGCGATCATCCACGGCAGCAGGTAGTGCAGCGAGAAGAAGCGGTTCACCGTCGGGTTGCCGACCGAGTATCCACCCCAGAGCAGGGTCTGGATCGTGTCGCCCACCACCGGGATCGCCGCCAGGATGTTGGTGATGACGGTGGCGCCCCAGAAGCTCATCTGGCCCCAGGGCAGCGTGTAGCCGAGGAAGGCCGTGGCCATCATCAGCAGGTAGATGACGACGCCGAGGATGTAGAGCACCTCACGCGGAGCCTTGTAGGACCCGTAATAGAGGTTGCGGAACATGTGCAGGTACACGGCGACGAAGAACATCGACGCGCCGTTGGCGTGCGCGTAGCGCAGCAGCCAGCCGTAATTGACGTCGCGCATGATCTTCTCGACGGAGTTGAAGGCACCCGTCGCGGAGGGCTCGTAGTGCATCGCCAGCCAGACGCCGGTGACGATCTGGATGCCCAGGAAGGCGATCAGGATCGCCCCGAAGGTCCAGAAATAATTGAGGTTGCGGGGGACCGGGAAGGCCACGAACGAGGAATGCATCAGCCCGACGATGGGCAGGCGCGCCTCGAACCATTTGGCTACCCGGCTCTTGGGGACGTAGGTGCTGGCCGTTCCGCTCATGCTTCCGTCCTCCCTCAGGCCGCTTCCTTGCCACCCTCGCCGATCCGGATCTTGGTATCCGTCTCGAAGGCGTAGGGCGGGATTGGCAGGTTGATCGGCGCCGGTCCGTGGCGCACGCGGCCCACCGCGTCGAATTGCGAGCCGTGGCACGGGCAGGCCCAGCCCTCGAAATTGCCCTGGTGACCGATCGGCACGCAGCCGAGATGCGTGCAGTTGCCGTAGACCACGAGCCACTGGTCGTGGCCGCTCTTGACCCGGGTCGGGAAGGCGGCCGGATCGATCATCGCCGAGAGCGGGACCGCCTGCATGTCACCGACCTCTTTGGCGGTGAGCTTGCGTACGAAGATCAGCTTGCCGCGCCAGAAGACGTTGACGATCTGCCCGTCCTGGATCGGGGAGAGATCGACCTCGATCGGTGCGCCGGCCGCGATCGTGTCGGCATCCGGCGCCATGGAGGAGATCAGCGGCCAGGCTGCGGCGGCGGCCCCGACCGCGAGTCCCGCGCCGGTCGCCAAGAACAGGAAGTCGCGTCGGCTGCCCTCATGCCCAGGGGCCGCGGGAGCGGCGGCTGATGTATTCGCCAAGGTTCGGAACTCCATGCGTCGGCGTCAGGGCCGCAGGTGCCCTCGTTCCGGCTCGATCCGGGAACAAAGCATTATGGTTCTAATCTGAGCAATGAGACCGTCTGCCGCCCCTGAGTCAAGCGGCTGTGTGCGGCGCGGCGATAAGGTCGAGCCTCGATCATCGCGGTAAGTTGCCGGCAATCGCGCCGGTCCGCCTCTCAGGCGACCGCGCTGTCGTACCGAGCCGTCCCGTCGTCCAGGAATCCGCCCGACTGGCGCGACCAGAGGCCGGCGTAGACGCCGCCGGCTGCCACCAGCTCGGCATGCGTCCCCTCCTCGATGATCCGGCCGCGGTCGATCACGACCAGCCGGTCGAGGGCCGCGATGGTCGACAGGCGGTGCGCGATCGCCAGAACGGTCTTCCCGGCCATCAGCGTGTCGAGCGATTCCTGGATCGCCGCCTCGACCTGGCTGTCCAGGGCCGAGGTCGCCTCGTCGAGAATCAGGATCGGCGCGTCCTTCAGCATGACCCGGGCGATCGCGATGCGCTGACGCTGCCCGCCGGACAGCTTGACGCCGCGCTCGCCGACCTGGGCGTCATAGCCGCGCCGCCCCTTGTGGTCGACGAGATCGGCGATGAACGCGTCGGCATGCGCCAGCCGGGCCGCCCGCTCGATCTCGGCTTGGGTGGCGCCGGGGCGGCCATAGGCGATGTTGTCGCGGATGGAGCGGTGCAGCAGCGACGTGTCCTGGCTGACCATCGCGATGGCCTCGCGCAGGGATTGCTGGGTTACCGTCGCGATATCCTGGCCGTCCACCAGGATACGGCCGCTCTCCACGTCGTAGAGGCGCAGGAGCAGGCCCGCCAGCGTCGATTTGCCGGCGCCGCTGACGCCGACCAGCCCGACCTTCTCGCCCGGGCGGATCGTCAGGCAGAAATCCTCGATGACGGTGGCGTCGCCGCGGCCGTAGTGGAAGCCGACCGCCTCGAACCGGATCTCACCGCCGGTCACGACCAGAGGCTTGGCGTCCGGCGCGTCGATCAGGGCGTGCGGCCGCGCCATGGTCTGCATGCTCTCCTGGACCACGCCGACATTCTCGAAGACGCCGCGCACGGTCTGCATGACCCAGCCGGACATGGCGATCAGCCGGAGCACCAGGGCGAGACCCGCCGACGCCTCGCCGGTGGTCATGCCGCCATCGCGCCAGAGGACGAGGCACGCCGCGCCGGTGGCGATCAGGAGCGCGCTGTTGAGGAGACCGAGGAGGCTGGTTGTCAGCGTCACCAGACGGAACTGGTGGAGATAGGCGGCGGTGTGGACCTCGACGGCGTCCTGTACCGCGGCGCGCTCCTCGCGATCGCGGGCGAAGAGCTTCACCGTCAGGATGTTGGTGTAGCTGTCGACGATGCGGCCGATGAGCGTCGAGCGGGTATCGGCAGTCTTGTGGGAGCGGGCGCGGGCCCGGGGCACGAACCACGCGGTCAGGCCCGCATAGGCGACGATCCAAAGCAGCACCGGAACGGCCAGCCACGGCGAGATCGCGCTGAACAGCCCGACGGCGGTAATCGCGTAGATCGCCACGTAAAGCAGCGTATCGATGAAGACGACGGCGAGTTCCCGAACCGCCGGGCCCACCTGCACGACCCGGTTAGCGAGCCGTCCCGAGAAGTCGCCCTGAAAATACGAAAGCGCATGCCCGAGGGTGTAGAGATGGGCCCGCCAGCGGATCTGACTCGTGGATTGCGGGACGACGAGCTGGTTGGACAGCACCTCGTGGGCCCAGATCGACAGCGGTCGCACCACGGCGATCAGCAGGATTACCAGACCGAGTTCGACCGAATGGTCCGAAAGCACGGATGCCCGGTCGGCCGAGCCGAGCAGATCGATGAACCAGCGCATCACGAGGTAGAGCGAGGCTTCGACCGTGCCGGCGACGACCGCGATGACGAATAGAGCCACCAGGGCGGTGCGGATCGGGCGCAGGTAGAACCAGGCGAAACCGAGGATCGACCGCGGCGGCATCCGCGCCTCATCGAAGGACGCGAAAGGATCGACGCGGCGCTCAAGCCAATCGAGGAACATGTCTACGGGTGCGTGATGCGGCGGGAGCGCCTCATGTAAGTGCCTCTCGCCGGGTGCCAACCGTGCGGCGTGGTCGCGCCGCGCCGCCTCAGCGGTTCAGAGCCAGCGCGGCCCCGGACTTGGTCAGCGCACCTTCCAGGCCGCCGCCGCCCTGCCGCAGCCGCGCCGCCACCGAGCCGCCCGGCTGGTAGAGGTAGACCTCGCCGTCCCGGAAATCCCAGGCTGAGACCCGGGCCAGATCCTTGTTGGCGCAGCCCGAGGCCGTCGCCCGGTAGAGGTCGAGGGCCGGTGTGCTCGAGAGCGTGACCTTGCAATTCGCCCCGGTGGCATCCCGGGCATCCCAGCTTCCGACCACGGCCGATCGGCCGCCCGTGGCGACCGGCGGCGGCGGCGCCGGCGGGGCGACCGGCTCGGCGATCACGGTCGGGCCGGCGGGCGGCACGGCCGCCTGGGCGCCGGGCGGGGGCGGTGCATCGGGGCTCGCCGCCACGCCGGGCGGAGGCGCCAGGGGCGCCGCGGTCACGGTACCCGACGGCATCGCCGGCACGGTGTCCAGCGACGCCTGAGGAGATGGGCCACGGGTCCGCGGCCCGTCCAAGCGGCTCGAGGCGCAGGCGCCGAGGCTGGCGCTCAGACAGAGAACGGCGAACGTCGACAGGTTCGAGCGCAGCATCGGTCCACTTCGGGTCAGGCTTCAAGGCGCGAACGCGCTTGAGCCCTGACTCCGTGGCAATTGCGCTGACCGCAAGGCGGCGCAGTCAGCCTGAGACGACTCCGCAGCGGAGAGCCGGCCTTTTCAGCCCGGTGTGGCCCTCAGGCCTCAACGCGCGGCACAACTCTGCAATCAGAGCGTGCGCTCCACCATCATCTTCTTGATCTCGGCGATGGCCTTCGCCGGGTTGAGGCTCTTCGGGCAGGTGTTGGCGCAGTTCATGATCGTGTGGCAGCGGTACAGCCGGAACGGGTCGTGCAGCCCGTCGAGGCGGTGGCCGGTGTTCTCGTCGCGGGAATCGATCAGCCAGCGATAGGCCTGGAGCAGGGCTGCCGGCCCGAGGAACTTGTCGCCGTTCCACCAGTAGCTCGGGCACGACGTGGTGCAGCACGCGCACAGGATGCATTCGTACAGCCCGTCGAGGCGGGAGCGGTCCTCCGGCGTCTGGCGCCACTCCTTCTCGGGCGCGGGCGTCTCGGTCTGGAGCCAGGGCTCGATGGCGGCGTGCTGGGCGTAGAAATTCGTGAGATCCGGCACGAGGTCCTTGAGGACCGGCATGTGCGGCAGCGGATAGATCCGGATCGCGCCGTCCTTGTCCTTGCGGGTCAAGACCGGCAAGGCGTTGTCGGGGCTCTTGCACTCGTCGATGCCCATCGTGCACGCGAGCGCGTTCTGGCCCTCGATGTTCATCGCGCAGGAGCCGCAGATGCCCTCGCGGCAGGAGCGGCGGAAGACCAGGGTCGAATCGACCTTGTTCTTGATCCACAGGAGCGCATCGAGGACCATCGGACCGCAATCCTCGCGATCGACCTGATAGGTGTCGATCCGCGGATTGGCCCCGTCATCCGGGTTCCACCGGTAGATCTTGAAGGTCTGCAGGTTCCTGGCGCCCGGAGGGGCCGGCCAGGCCTTGCCCGGCGTGATCTGAGAATTTTTCGGAAGGTTGAACTGAGCCATGGTTCTCGACGGCTTCCGCTAGAGCAGGACGCGGCGGCCGGAGGAGCAGGGCCCCGCCGCCGCAGTCGTTGTGCAGAATTGCAGATCAGTACACGCGCGCTTTCGGCTCGATGTACTGGATCTCGTTGGACATCGTGTAGGTGTGGACCGGGCGGTAATCGATGTTCACCTGGTGCTGGCTCTCGTCCAGCCAGGACAGGGTGTGCTTCATCCAATCCTTGTCGTCACGGTCCGGGAAGTCCTCGCGGGCGTGGGCGCCACGGGATTCCGTGCGGTTGGCGGCCGATTCCATCGTTACCACCGCCTGGCCGATCAGGTTGTCGAATTCCAGGGTTTCCAGGAGGTCGGTGTTCCAGACCAGCGACCGGTCGGTGATCCTCACGTCCGCTGCGGCATTCCAGACCTTGTGGATAAGGCCCTTGCCCTCCTCGAGGACCTCGCCGGTGCGGAACACGGCGCAGTTGTTCTGCATCGTCTTCTGCATCTCGGCGCGCAGCTCCGCGGTCGGCGTCGAGCCGTTGGCGTAGCGGAACCGGTCGAGGCGCTCGAGGGCCTTGTCGGTCGCCCCCTTCGGCAGCTCCATGGCCCGGCCGTTCGGCTCGACGATCTCGGCGCAGCGCTTGCCGGCGGCGCGACCGAAGACCACGAGGTCGATCAGCGAGTTCGAGCCCAGGCGGTTGGCGCCGTGGACGGAGACGCAGGCCGCCTCGCCGATCGCCATAAGGCCCGGAACCACCGTGTCGGGGTTGCCGTCGCGCAGGGTCAGGACCTCGCCGTGATAGTTCGTGGGGATGCCGCCCATGTTGTAGTGGACGGTCGGAATGACCGGGATCGGCTCCTTGGTCACGTCGACGCCCGCAAAGATCTTCGCGCTCTCCGAGATGCCCGGCAGGCGCTCGTGCAGGATCTTCGGGTCGAGGTGGTCGAGGTGCAGGTAGATGTGGTCCTTGTTCTTGCCGACGCCACGGCCGTCGCGGATCTCCATGGTCATGGAGCGCGAGACCACGTCGCGCGAGGCGAGGTCCTTCGCCGACGGCGCGTAGCGCTCCATGAAGCGCTCGCCCTCGGAATTCGTCAGGTAGCCGCCCTCGCCGCGGGACCCCTCCGTGATCAGGCAGCCGGCGCCGTAGATGCCGGTCGGGTGGAACTGCACGAACTCCATGTCCTGCAGCGGCAGGCCGGCGCGCAGCACCATGGCGTTACCGTCGCCGGTGCAGGTATGGGCGGAGGTCGCCGAGAAGTAGGCACGGCCGTAACCGCCGGTGGCCAGGATGGTCGTCTGTGCGCGGAAGCGGTGGATCTCGCCGGTGGCCTGATCAAGGGCGATGACGCCGCGGCAGCGGCCCTCGTCATCCATGATCAGGTCGAGGGCGAAATACTCGATGAAGAAGTCGGTCTTGTTCTTCACTGCCTGCCCGTAGAGGGTGTGCAGCATGGCGTGGCCGGTGCGGTCGGCGGCAGCGCAGGTGCGCTGGGCCGTGCCCTTGCCGTAATCGGTGGTCATGCCGCCGAACGGGCGCTGATAGATCTTGCCCTCTTCCGTTCGGGAGAAGGGGACGCCCCAGTGCTCCAGCTCGTAGACCGCCGCGGGGGCGTTGCGCACGAGATACTCGATCGCGTCCTGATCGCCGAGCCAGTCCGACCCCTTCACGGTGTCGTACATGTGCCAGCGCCAATCGTCCGGACCCATGTTGCCGAGCGAGGCCGAGATGCCGCCCTGCGCCGCCACGGTGTGCGAGCGCGTCGGGAACACCTTCGTGATGCAGGCGGTGCGCAGGCCCGCTTCCGAGCAGCCTACCGTGGCGCGCAGGCCTGCGCCGCCCGCGCCGACGATCACCACGTCGAAGGCGTGATCGTGGATGGTGTAGGCAGGCCCGCTGCCGTTGGTGCCGTTGGCGGCCATGTTCGGCTCCTCGAGATACGTGTTGGCGGGGTCAGGCCGGCTGTCCGAAGCCGATGCGCAGGACCGCGTAGAGGCAGGCGACGGCCACGACCACCGCGTAGGCGTTGTTGGCGAACACCGCCGCGATCTTCGTCCCCGGCGCGTGCACGTAGTCCTCGATGATCACCTGCATGCCGAGGCGCATGTGGACCGTCACCGACAGCAGCGCCAGGATCAGGAGGATCGAGACCAGGGGGGTCGCGACGAGGAGCCGCGCCTCCCCGTAGCCGCGGCCCGCCATCTTGGCGATGATCACCACGAAGCTCAGCATCAGCACGACGTTGGCGACGGCGGTGAGCCGCTGCAGCCACCAATGGCCGGCACCGTGATGGGACACGCCGAGGCCGCGCACGCGGGCGCGCGGGGTGCGGATCGAGACGCGCGTGTCCTGCCGGACCTCTTCCTTAGCCATATCGGCCTCCTCAGCGGACCAGAAGGGCGACTGCCCAGATGACGAGGGTGAGGGCCACCGAGCCGATCAGCGTCAGCCGGGCCATCGAGAGACGCTTCGCCCGGTCGAACCCGACGCCGGTGTCCCAGATCAGGTGCCGGATGCCGCCGAGCATGTGGTGCATCAGGACCCAGGTATAGACGAACAGGACCAGCCGCCCGACCAGAGAACCGAAGAATCCGGCCACGTAAGAGTAGCCGACGGGGCCGGAAGCCAGAGCCACGAGCCAGATCGCCACCAAAGCAGTCCCGCCGTAGAGCGCGGTGCCGGTGATCCGGTGAAACACCGACATCGCCATCGTCCAGGTCCAGCGGTAGATCTGGAGATGGGGCGACATCGGCTGTGCCACAGTCGGGCGGGCGGTGGGTGCCATCGGGTTGAAGCCTCGCAGCTGCGAACTGGACCGTCTCTAATCTGGTAGCGCTAGAACCTGAGCGGGCAACCCGCAATCCGTCATGGTGCGGCGCAATGTGCCGTCTGAGGCGACACTTTGCCGTTTCTGTCACCTCAGCTGCCCCAGCAGCCGCCACCACGCATAATCAAGGGGCGCGACCACCGTCAGCGACAGGAAGCCGAAGCTTACGGTGAGCCGCGTCGCGTCCCGGAGAGTGACGCGCCCGAGTTCGCTGGCGAACACGATCGGGGGCGCCTGATAGGGGAAGAACACGGTTGAGTAGCCGATCACCTGCAAGGAGACGACCGCGAGGGCTGACAGGCCGCTCGCCTCCGTCATCTCGCCGGCCAGGGCGGTGTAGAGGGCCGGAGCGCCGTTGGCGGTGACGAGGAGGGTCAACACCGTCGCGATGCCGGTGAGCACCGCGAAGTTCTGCGTCGGCGCGTCGTGCGCCAGGGGCGCGACCGTCAGGAGGAGATGACCGAGGCGCTCGCCGAGGCCCGTCTCGTTGACCAGGGCGACCAGACCGAGCAGCGCCGCGATGTAGAAGCAGGTCCGCAGGTTCACCTGCTGGAACGACTCCGGCGGAAGCACTCCGACCCGCGGCAGCAGGCAGATCACCGCGGCGGCGAGGCCGACCCAGGCGGGGGCGAGGCCGTGGAGGCTGTCGGTCATCCAGAGGATCAGGGTGCAGGCCAGGATCACCGCGAGGCGCTTTTCGGGTGCGGAGACCGGCGGCAGCACCGGCAGGATCGGCGCGGTCGGGCCGAGATCGTCCGGGAACATCCGGACGATGAGGGCCACGAGCAGAGCGCCCTTGGCCACGGCCAGGACCGGAGCGTGCAGGATGAAATAGGACAGGTAAGACAGGTGCAGGCCGAGCAGGTGTTCCGCCGAGCCGGCCATCACGAGGTTCGGCACGTTGGCGGGCAGGATCGCCGCCGACAGGATCGGCGTGGCCAGACCGACGGCCAGAACCGCCCCCGTCCGTCCCGGACGGCCGGCCGTGAGGCCGAAGGCGTCGCAGAGCGCCAGGGTCACGGGGATCATCAGGGCGATGCGGCCGAGATTTGACGGCATGACGAAGGCGATGAGGAAGCTCAGCGTCACCAGCCCGCCGATGAACCGCCCGTAGGATCCCGACAGGCGCAGGGCGAGCGTCCGCGCCATGCGGGCGCCGAGACCGGTTCGGGTCATCCCCTGGCCCACGACCATGCCGGACAGGACCAGCCAGAAAGCGGAGGACGAGAAGCCCGAGAACACCGTGGCGGCGGAGCCGAGCCGCAGCAGCATTGCGAGCCCGAAGAAGGCGAGCGCCGTAACGATCTCGGGCAGCAGTGCGGTCGCCCAGAGGCCCATGCACAGCACGAGCAGCGCTGCCGTTGCCGCAACCAAGCCCACACCGCTCACCGTAATGGCCCCCACACCGCTGCCCGCCGGAAGCGGCATCCTCATCGGATTGGAACGGTTCGCAATTCGGGAGTTGTGGAGAGAGCCTTCGTCCCAGACGAAGCCTGTGGACGCCGCCATCATCGGTTGCGCAGGGCGAGTGGCGATCTGCCTTCCTGTTTCGGAACGAGATCGCCGCTTCCCCCGTGCGCCCGAGGCCGAGCAGCGGAGCGCGGGATCGAGACGCGCCGACGCGGCAGGGCCTTGCACCGGGGCGGCTGTGGATTCCGGGCTCGCCATCGGCGCCCCGGAATGACGGCCGGGATCGACGCGCCGATCCGTCGTCCGAGGCACCACCTGCGGAGATCATCCGGAGCGAAGCACGCGCCCAGGAGGGCCGGGCGCGAAGACGTCTCCGAGACGAGGCGCGGGCACGAGTCCCGCGCCGCGCGGCTCAGTAGCCGTAGCCGTAAAAGCCGTTGCAGGCGGCCGGGTCATAGGCGCCGTAGCCGTCGGTGTATGCGCAGTTGTCGTAACCGTAATCCAGGCCGCCGAGGCCATAGCCGACCCCCAGGCCAAGCCCGACGCCCGCGAGCCCGTAACCCAGGCCGCGTCCATAGCGCCGGCCGTAATAGCCGCGGTTGACGGCTCCGCGGCCGACGATGCCCCGGTTCCCGATCCCGCCGTACCGGCCGGCGTTGTTGTACCCCCCCGTCCGCAAGCCGCCGCCCTGCAGCCCTCCGACGCCGGCGCCGGTCACGCCGGCAGAGCCGAACCCTGTGCCCCGGAAGCCGCCGCCCAGGCCGCCGGCACGCGCGCCGCCGGCGCCCCCATTCTGAAAGGCGCCGCCGCCGAAGCCCCCGTTCCGGAAACCTCCGCCGCCGACGCTGCCGCCGCGGAAACCGCCTCCAAAGCCACCGCCATGGAATCCGCCCCCGCCGAATCCGCCGCCGTGGAAGCCTCCGCCGCCGAAGCCGCGCGCATCGGCATTGTTCGGAGCGAAAGCGACGGCCGCCAGAAGCGCCGTGGAAACAAGTGCTAGACGAGTCATGTGAAAGCTCAGCTTGTTGCGTGGTGTCTTAACCTCCCAACACCGCTCTACGCAGCCGTATCCAAGCTTGAGTATTGTCGCTGGAGTCGCAGTCGGTCGCTGAGGCCGAGACTCACCTCGTTGCTGACGGATACGGCGCCGGGATCGCTTCACCGGAAAGGCGGCTCGTCGAAGCTGCGGAGCTTGCGCGAATGGAGACCCTGCCGGTCGGCGCGAAGCGCGTCGAGCGCCGCGAGCCCCACCTGAAGGTGCTCCGAGACGGCCCGGTCGTAGAACGCGTTGGCGGCGCCCGGCAGCTTGATCTCGCCGTGGAGCGGCTTGTCCGACACGCAGAGTAGCGCGCCGTAAGGCACGCGCAGGCGAAAACCCTGCGCGGCGACGGTGCCGCTCTCCATGTCGACCGCGACCGCGCGGGACTGGTTGATCCGCCGCCGTTCCTGGCTGAAGCGTAGCTCCCAGTTGCGATCGTCGTAGGTCACCACCGTGCCGGTGCGCAGGCGCCGTTTGAGGGCGTCGGCCTGTTCGCCCGTCACCGAGGCGGCGGCGCTCTGGAGGGCGACCTGCACCTCGGCGAGGGCCGGCACCGGCACGTCCGGTGGCACGAGTTCGTCGAGGATCCGGTCGCGGCGGAGATAGGCGTGCGCCAGCACGTAGTCGCCGATGGTCTGCGATTGCCGCAGGCCACCGCAATGGCCGACCATCAGCCAGCAATCGGGGCGCAGCACGGCGAGATGGTCGGTGATCGTCTTCGCGTTCGAGGGACCGACGCCGATATTGACCAGCGTCGTACCCTGCTGGGTCCCGCCAGAATCGCGCGCCACCAAGTGGTAGGCCGGCATCTGGTGCCGGTGCCAGGGCGAGGCGGCGATCACAGCCGCTGGATCGGCATCGGCCGCTTCAGCGCGGCTCACGGATACGCCGCCCGGCAGGACCAGCCGCTCGAAGCCCTCCGCGCCCGAAGCCAGCCGCTCAAGCCCGTGGCGGACGAACTGGTCAACGTAGCGGTGATAGTTGGTGAGCAGGATCCAGGGCTGGACGTCGCGCCAGTCGCAGCCTGTGTAATGGACGAGGCGCCGAAGCGAGTAATCGACTCGCACTGCGTCGAACAGCGCCAGGGGCAGCGGCTCGCCCGCCACCTGATCGAAGGTCCCGTCGGCGATCTCGTCGCCGACGAGCGACAGGAGCGGGACGGGGAAATAGGTGGCGAGATCCGCGCCGTCGACGGCCCGGCCGCCCGCGTCGAGCCCCGCTTCCAGAATATAGGGATAGGGAATTTCCTGTGCGCTGAGGCCGACCTCGATGGCGATCCCGTAATCGGCGATCAGCGGCTCCAGCTGCCGGGTCAGATAGGTCCGGAAGAAGCCCGGATGCGTGACCGTGGTGGCGTAGGTTCCCGCAGCCTGAAGCTTGGCTGTGGCGCGCCGGACCCGCGGCAGGGGCCCGTCCGGGCGGTAGCTGATCCGCAGCTCGGGATAGCGGAAGGCGAGCCGCTCGGTGGCGTCCGGTGGCGGCCCTCCGGCAAGGTAGCGCTCCAGCGCGGTCCGCAGGGCGCCGGCCGCACCGTCGTAGAGTTCGACCAGCCGGTCGATGGCGGTTTCGGCATCGGCCACCGCCTGCATCGGCCGCAATTCCCGCTCGATCATGTCGCCTCCGTTCCTGGCGCTGGCTCTACACCCCGCGCCATCCGGGTGCGAGATGCGGGGTTGCGGGCCGCCGACGCTTGGCCGACAAGCCCGCCGACGCGGAGCGAGGCGGCATGGACGCGGACGAGTTCGGGACCCGGCCCGGTGAAGAACGGGCATCGCTGCCCGCGACCTTCGACGCGGGCCTCCACTTCATCGGCCGACTGCGGACGCCCTGGCAGACGCGATCCGACTGTCCGAAGAACGGCCTGCAGACCGACGCGATCTGCACCGTGGAGGTCGATCCGGCCTACGTCCCCGGGCTGCGCAACGTCACGGGCTGCACGCACCTGATCCTGCTCTACTGGATGGACCGGGCGACCCGCGGCCTCGTGACCCAGCGCCCCCGCCATGCCGACGGCCCGCGCGGCACCTTCTCCCTGCGCTCGCCCGCTCGCCCCAACCCGATCGCCCTGTCGGTGGTGGAGTTGCACGGCCGCGCCGGCGACACGCTGCGCGTGCGCGGGCTCGACTGCCTCGACGGCACCCCGCTCCTCGACATCAAGCCCTATTACGCCTCCACGGACGCGCGGCCCGATGCGCAGGTCGACCGGGCCGGGGCCGAGCCGTGAGGCGCCGCGCCCTTCTGATTGTCGGTGGCCTCGTCCTGCTGGCGATCGGCGGCTTTGCCGGGTGGCGTCTGCATCGGCCGGGCGCCGACGCGCGGGCCTATGCGGAGATGCGCCTGATCGCCGTGCAGGTCAGCCTCGACGAGGCGCCGCCGGATTACGTGTTCTGGGCCGGCGATTCCCAGGTGGAATTGCAGCCCGGCAGCCAACGGCCCTGCGGCCTCGAATTCCTCAACGGCGGGATCAGCGGCGCGACCGCCGGCAGCTACGCGGATTATCTCGCCCGCCTGCGCTTCAAGGTCCCTCCCCGGCTCGCTGTTCTGACGGTCGGGACCAACGACATCCTGGTGAAGAACAATCCGCAGCTGCATAAGCCGACGGAGCAGTTCGAATCCGCCGCCGAGGCGATCATCAAGCGGCTCCAGAGCATGAGTCCGCGGGTCGTCGTGACCGCCCTACCCCCGGTGGGACGCGAGATCGGCAAGCTCGTCGATGCGGGCGCGGTGGCGGATTATTCGCAGCGGCTACAGAAACTCTGCGGGCGCCTGGGTTGCGTCTTCGCGGACCCGTTCGTGGCATTGCGCGACGGCGACACCGGCTACGCCAAGCCCGGTGCGCTGCGCGATGGGCTGCATCTCGCGGCGTTCCGGCCGGCCCTGAAGGCGGTCGAGCCGGCGCTCTGCGCACCGTGAAAGGGCTTGATGCGCCGCCGCTGTCTCCGCACCGACGTTGCGAGGCGCGCGATCGGATCCCGGCGGTGTCACGCCTATGGCCGCCGCGCTGCCTCAGGGCGCTTCGCTGCGCTCGCGATACCGACTCAGCGGCCGCTCACTCCCACTCGATCGTGCCCGGGGGCTTCGAGGTGATGTCGTAGGTCACCCGGTTGATCCCCTTCACCTCGTTGATGATCCGGGTCGCGACGCGGCCCAGGAAGGCCATATCGAACGGGTAGAAATCGGCGGTCATGCCATCCACCGACGTGACGGCGCGCAGCGCACAGACATGATCGTAGGTGCGGCCGTCGCCCATCACGCCGACCGTCTTCACCGGAAGGATCACCGCGAAGGCCTGCCAGATCGTGTCGTAAAGCCCGGCCTGCCGGATCTCGTCGAGATAGATCGCGTCCGCCTTGCGCAGAGCCTCGAGCTTCTCGGCGGTGATCGTGCCGGGGCAGCGGATCGCCAGGCCCGGCCCCGGGAAGGGATGACGGCCGACGAAACCCTCGGGCAGGCCGAGTTCCTTGCCGAGCACCCGAACCTCATCCTTGAACAGCTCGCGCAGCGGCTCCACGAGCGTCATGTTCATGCGCTCGGGCAGGCCGCCGACATTGTGGTGGCTCTTGATCGTCACCGAGGGCCCGCCGGTAAACGACACGCTCTCGATCACGTCCGGGTAGAGCGTCCCCTGCGCCAGGAACTTCGCCCCGCCGATCTTCCTCGATTCGGCCTCGAACACATCGATGAACAGGCGGCCGATGGTCTTGCGCTTGACCTCTGGGTCGCTGACGCCCTCGAGCGCCGCGAGGAACATCGCCGACGCCTCAACGTGGACCAGCGGGATGTTGTAATGGTCGCGGAACAGAGCCACGACCTGCTCGGCCTCGCCGAGGCGCAGCAGCCCGTGATCGACGAACACGCAGGTCAGCTGATCGCCGATCGCCTCGTGGATCAGCACGGCCGCCACGGCCGAATCCACCCCGCCCGACAGACCGCAGATCACCTTCTCGGAACCGACCTGCTCGCGGATCTTGGCGATGGCCTCCTCGCGATAGGTGCCCATCGTCCAGTCGCCCGAGCAGCCGGCGACGTCGCGCACGAAGTTGCGGATCAGCAGGGCGCCGTGGGGCGTGTGTGCCACCTCCGGGTGGAATTGCACCGCGTAGTAGTTGCGCGCCTCGTCGGCCACCGCCGCGAAGGGAGCATTCTTCGAGATCGCCACGGTGGTGAAGCCGTCGGGCAGCTTGGTCACCCGGTCGCCGTGGCTCATCCAGACCGGATACGTTTCGCCCTTGTGCCAGACGCCGTTGAACAGCGGGCAATCGGCCAGGATCTCGACTTCGGCCCGCCCGAATTCCGCATGGTGCCCGCCCTCGACTGCGCCGCCGAGCTGGGCCGCCATGGTCTGCTGGCCGTAGCAGATCCCGAAGACCGGGACGCCCGAATCGAACACCGCTTGCGGCGCGCGGGGCGAGGCCTCGACAGTGACCGATTCGGGGCCGCCGGAGAGGATCACACCCTTCGGTTTCTGCTCGCGGAACGCGGCCTCAGCCTTCGTGAAGGGCACGATCTCGCAATAGACGCCCTCCTCGCGCACTCGGCGTGCGATGAGCTGCGTCACCTGAGAGCCGAAATCGACGATCAGGATCTTGTCGTGGTCGGTGTTCATCGCGGGCGATTATCCGAAGGCTGCGACGCGTGCAACGCACAAGTCCCGGTCGGCAGGCCTTGAGAGATGGAGTCCCCGACGGAATTTCGGAACCGGCCCTTTTGTTGTGATCGATTCAGGCGTCTCCGGGGCCGCGCAGCGGAGCCCGGGATTCAGATCCACCGGCCACGCCGGCACCAGCACCACCGGCGCGTCCGGCTTCCCGGCCCTGCTGCGGACTCTCGGAATGACGGCATGCCAGCCATGCGAGGCGCGACGGGGCGCCTCACGCAGACCCACGCTCAGTCGAAATTGCGGACCTTGGCCGAGCCGCCGAGGCTGATCGCGGGCTTCGCGGCAGCGCCGGCGAGGCTCACCTTCTTCTGGCCGGGCGGGGTCTTGGCGCGCAGCTGCGGAGCCGGCTCGGGCGTCGGCCGTGAGGGCTTCAGATGCGCCTGTCCGTGGATCACCGAGCCGATCTCGCCGGCCGCGCGGACCAAGTCGTCGCGCTCGCACGAGCGGGCGACCTTCAGCCCGAGCTTGTGCATGTGGCTCTTGCCGTACAGGTAGGCGGCGAGCTGGGCGCGCTTCAGCGGCGGGATCTGCTCCAGGATCAGCGGCAGGTCGAAATCGTCGGCGCGATAGACCGAGCCCAGGACCTCGAGGCTCACCGGGCAATCGACTTCCGGCTCGGCGCCGCTGGTCGGATGCGCTTGGGTCATGGATGCCTCTCGAGAGTCGATGAATCGGGTTGCTGGTCGGATGCCCCGGAGCCGGGGTCGAGTTCAACCCCTATCGGGACGGTGAGGTTCGCAATCCTGTCATCCGGCGGAGCCGGAACCTTGACCGGCTCGGTCTTCCATGCGCCGAGACAGCCGGTGCAGACCGATTCGATCACGGTCCGGGCATGGGCCTGGCGGCGCGCCCACAGCATCTCCCGGGCCGCGCGCGCGGCCTCGGCGTCCGACAGCGGCCGGACGCGGATGTAGAGCGGCTCCTGTGCGGAAGTCGGAGCCGGTGTCATGACGAGGAGCCCGAGCAGGGTCAGGACGGGGCGTGCGGCGCGACCCGCTCGACCCTGCACCGACGGCGCGATCCCCGCCATGTCTGCCTCCCGCCCGGAACGAGCCCGATACGTCGCCGGTCAGGGTAAATCGGGTCTTAACGGCTCGCCGAAGGCGCCTGAGGAACTTTGATCCGTCACGCCGGTAGACCCTAAGGCGGACTGAGCAAAAGGCTGGCCGATGCCTCAGATGTTCGACTGGATCTTCTTCGCCATCATGCTCCCCTTCCCGGCCTTCCTGGTCTGGGACTGGATGCGCCACCGATAGCCCCGGTGGTGCCTGCGCGGCGCTCGGGTCCGTAGCCCGAAGCAGGGCAAGGCCCGATGAGGCGCCGGGCCGGTCTTCCTGCCCCAGGATGCCGGCATGCCCTGGTCCAGCGCGGCGTTCGAGAAGCCGCAGCGTCTCGTCCGCGAAGGACGAGGGCCGCGCCTGCCGTTGTCCGGCGTGTTCACCCGCGCAGCGACGCCGCCTGGCCGACCGGACCGGGGCGTTCGGTCGAGCCGCTTGTGAGGCCGGACCCGTCGACGGATCCCTCCTGCGCAATCCGGCGCCGCTCCTGTGCCCGTCCGAGCCAGAGACTGTTGAACAGCCACGCCAGCGACAGCGGAATCGCGGCGCCGGCAACGCTGGCGCTGCCGAGCCCGACGCCCTGGATCCCGGTGAACGACCACGCGCCGACCTGATCGCCCAGCCGGTAGACCACCGTATCGATGAAGCTCTTGGCCTTGTAGCGGTCCTCCCGGGGCACCACGGTGAACAGCACCTCTCGGATCGGCCGGGCAATGGCGAAGTTGCCAGCCCGGCGCAGCACCTGGAACGCGACGATCACGCCGATCGTCGGCCAGACGGCGAGCGCCGCGAAGCCGAGGATGCTGAAGGCCGGCAGGATCGCCAGTGTCAGGGCGACGCCGATCCGGTTCACGATCCGACCGGTCAGGAACAGCTGGATCCCCAGCGTCAGGACATTCACCGCCAGATCGACGCTGGCGAAGAAGGCGGTCTGGGCACCACGGTCCGGGAAGCTCCGCTTCGCGATGCCCGCCTGCTCGAAATACAGGAAGGTCGAGGTGACCGAGAACAGGAGCAGGAACAGGGAGATGTTGAGCAGGTAAGGTGATGCCAGGGTCCGCGTGACGCCCGCCAGCACGCTGCCGCCGATCGTCCGGTCCTGCCCGTCATCGGCGCCCGTGCCGCTGCCCGGCACCTCGTGCAGGCGGGTCGACAGAGCCGCGAGCCCGCGCATGCAGAACACGGCGATCTCGAGGAGCGCCACGGCGCAGAGCATCAGCCCCCAGGTCGGGACGTTCTTGGCAAGGATCGCCGTGGTGGCCGAGCCCGCGATCGCGCCGAGCGTCGCGCCGGCCGCGATGAACCCGAACAGGCGCTTGCCCTGGGCATTCGAGAACACGTCGACGATCGTCGCCCAGAAGATGGAGACGACGAACAGATTGAAGATCGACAGCCAGACGAAGAACACCCGGCCGATCCACACGCCCCACTCCGCCGGCGCGAGATAGAGCGTCAGTGCGAAGGCCAGGATGTTGGCCGCGAAGAACCGGTAGGTGATCGGCACGAACCGGGCCCGCGGCATCCGCTTCACCAAGTAGGCGAAGGGTAGGTTCAGGGCGAGCATGCCGACCAGCGTTGCGGTGAACAGCCAGGGCAGGTTCTCGATGCCGCCGGCGACACCCATCTGGTCGCGGATCGGGCGCAGCACGTAGTAGGCGGCCAGGATCGAAAAGATGTAGGCCCACGACCACGCGAGCGCCCGGCCCTCGCCGGGCTGGACGTCGATAAGGCGGGCGAGCCGGCCGCGGGCGCGGGCGGATTCAGGCATCGGCCGATCTCACCGGCATGGGCACGTCTTCCTCGCGAAGCCTCGCTCCGACCCGCACGTCCCATCCAGAGGCGGCGGGCCGCGCAGCGCCTACTTGGCCAGTCCGAGCTTCTCGCGCAGCTCCGGCGCGGTAACGTCGTGGCCGAAGCCCGGAGAGCCCATGGCGAACTTGTCGGCCTCCTTGAGCGGGCCGACCACCACCGGATCGAAGCCGGCATCGCGGACAAGCCCTTCGGCGACCTTCAGCGCCTCCGGATCGTCCCCGGCGATCGGGATCGCCATCCGGCCGCCGGCACGGCCCTTGCCGCCCTCGGCGCCTTCCTTGGCGAAGACCTTGTAATTGGCGGCGTTGAAGGCGCGCACGAGCTTGGCCCCAGGGAAGTACTTGGCTGACGTCGTGCCGATCCCGCTGGCCTGGACCTCGTCGTAGAGCGCGCCGTCGCGCTTCTGCGTGGCGTTGCCGGCGTCGAGCACGACCTTGCCCCTGAGGGACGGGCCGATCTCCTTCGCGAGGTCCGGATAGGCCTTGTAGGGGACCGCGAAGAACACGGCGTCGCCGAAGGCAATCGCCTCCTCGGGCGTGCCCGCCTTCGCCTTCGGCCCGAGTTCCGAGACCATGGCGGCCAGCGTCTCCGGGTGGCGGGAGGCGAACATTACCTCGTGGCCGTCCTTGACCCAGAGCGTCCCGATGGTGCCGCCGATATTCCCGGCGCCGATGATCCCGATCCGGATCTTCTTCGGTGCATCCTGGGCCAGGGCGGGCGCGGCAGCGACAACGGCGAGTGCGGCCGCGAGGGCGAGCGCCGCACGGCGCGAGGTGAGATCAGACCGCATCGATGAACGTCTCCATCTGCTTGCGCTGCGCCGCATCCGGGAGCTTGCCGCGCGCGGCGCCGAGGTTGTCCTCGACATAGGCGGCCTTCGCCATGCCGGGGATCGGGCAGGTGACGGCCGGGTTGCCGAGTACGTATTTCAGGAAGAACTGCGGCCAGCTCGTGCAGCCGAGGTCCTTGGCCACCGCCGGCAACTCCTTGCCCTGGACCGCCTTGAACAGGCGGTCACGGCCGAAGGGCACGTTCGTCATCACCGCCATGCCGCGGTCCGCCGCAAGCGGGATCACCCGCTCGGCCGCGGCGCGGTTGTCGATGGCGTAGTTCACTTGGATGAAGTCGAGGCTCTCGCGCTTCATGACGCTTTCGAGCGCGTCGAGCTGATTGTCGCGCCAGACCGTGACGCCGACATAGCGGATGCGCTTGCGGTTCTTCAGGTCGCGCAGCACGGCGAGATTGTCGGGCACGTCGATCAGGTTGTGGACGGCGACGAGATCGAGGCTGTCGACCCCCATCCGCTTGAGCGACCGCTCGAACTCCCCAAGCGTGGCGTCACGGCCGGTCGTGTCGACCTTGCTGGCGAGGAAGACCTTCTGGCGCAGGCCGGGCTCCGACAGGATCAATCCGAGGACGTCCTCCGCGGTCCCGTAGCTCGGGGCCGTGTCGATCACCGACCCTCCGAGGGCGACGAAAGTCCGCACGGCTTCCTTCAGGGGGGAAACCGCCTCGGGGGTCGACTCGACCTCGTAGCGCCGGGACGTGCCGATCCCGATCGCCGGGATCATCTCACCGGTGGAGGGGATCGGCCGACGGATCAGCGGATCCGCAGCCGCGGCGAGGCGGCCCGCGAGCGGAGCGAGTGCCGCTGCGGCGACGATGGCGCGACGGGATACGGGCATGGCCGGCCTCCGACGGGAACAGGACACCGCGGGAGATAGGGCACCATCTGCCGTTGTGTATTCTTTATTATCACGCTTGCGCGAGCATCGTGAAACGGCGCGTCCTGGCGGACGCCTAATCTTCCTCCGGGGGATCCTCGAATTCCGCGCCTTCGGTGTCGGGGGCGATGCGGAACCGGTATTCGTCGATCGCCAGGAACGCGCGATGCGCCGCCTGTGGGTCGATCCCGTCGCGCACCACGAGTGTCTGGAAATCGATGAACAGGCGGGCGATCCGCGCCTCCTCCGACAGGGCTGCCATGGCCGACGAGCTGGCGCCGGCGCGCATCATGTACCGTTTCGCCTCTCCGGCCGTGTCGGGTGCGGGCAGGACGACGACCTGCCCGGCGGTGTCCGGCTTCAGCTCAGCCCAGCGTGCGGGCGTCCAGGCGATGATGGCGTCGATCTGCTTCATCGAATGCTCCGGCAGGAGGTTGTGATCCGCCTACCGGGCGCGATGGCGAACGTCGAGGCTTCTCGCCTGTCCGGATCAGGGTGCGCGCTCCAGCTGGCCGCGGAGTTCACCCTTCGGGTTCGCGGCAGTGTGGAGATTGAAGTAGATTTTGCCGGCGGCGAGATCGGCAGCCTTGGCCTCATCGAGTGTGGCTTCGCCGGAGAAGGGGCTGCTCGCCGCCGTCACCGGAACCAGCACGCCGGCATTCTCGCCGGCCTTGGCCGGGCCGTGAAAATGGGCGGCAGTGACCGGGCCGGAGAGATTGCTGTAGCGGCCCGACCAGCTGAGGCGCTTCGTGCCGGGATCGAAGGTTGCGGTGATCTCGCCCGTGCCGGGGGACGTGGTCGCCGGGACTTCGCTGCTCCCGTTGAGGGCCGCACGATAGGTGACCCCTTCACCGGCCGCGATCGCCGGGCCTGCGACGAGCGGCACTCCGAGGACGAGAAGGGCGACGAGGCTGGTGCTCCAGCGATGGCTCTTACGCGCTGTCATCGAACGCTCCACGATCTGACGGGCCGTCGGGCGGCCCGCGCCGTAGCGTAGCGGGCTCAGAGGAACCCGGCACGGCCCGCGCATCGGCACCGGTCGATTCCGGTGACAGCCGGGCCTTTCCCTCCCGCGATCGGCCGGACCTCAATCGCGCCGGGTACGGATGCGCGATTTGCGCACGCAGAACCGTTGACACGGTGCATCCGCTCTCCCTATACCGCCGCCGTTGCACGCATCGTCCTTGCGGACGCGCGGCACGGGGCGGGGTAGCTCAGCTGGTTAGAGCAGAGGAATCATAATCCTTGTGTCGGGGGTTCAAATCCCTCCCTCGCTACCAAAGTTTTCGAAGCCCCGCCAAGCATTGAGCGGGGCTTTTTGTTTGCCTTGCTCTCGGCGGTTTTCGGCTTCAAGTCCTGGAACAGCGCAGCCTAAAAATCGTCGTGCGGGCGTAATGGTTTGCCGGGGACCACGGAGCATCCTGGCGCGCTTCCAGGTGTTTGATCCCGCGGTCTGCTCGGACGATTGAGCGCCATGTTGTGAGGGTGGCGCGATGGGCCAGATCCTCCACGGCAGCGCCGCTGCTGAAGGCCTGCGCGGCGGCTTCGATCGCCCTCCGGCATGAGCCAACCATCTGAATGATGCCCATCATCTCAAGAGCGGCTGCCCCGTTCCCAGCGCCCCTGCGCGTATGAATGCGCACATTGCGCCGAACGGGTTGACTGAAACATCCTCCGAGACAGCGTAGCTCGTACGCTTAAGGCGTCCTCTCCGGGCCTGATTTTCGGAGAGTCGGATTTCGAGTTGTGCTTGAGCCTTGGTGAGCGTAGAAGTCACAGATCGATTTTTGGCCAGACATTCGGCCGTATCGCCTCAACAGGGCGAGCGCTCTGCATCTCTCCCATCTTCGACGACCAGAGACCGGACGCATGTGATGCATGCGTTCGAATTTTTCGTTCGCCTATATAGATACGGAATACCTATGAGCATCGGCACCGTTAAGTGGTTCAACGACACCAAGGGTTTCGGCTTCATCCAGCCGGATGACGGCGGCAACGATGTATTTGTCCATATTTCCGCTGTCGAGCGCGCCGGCATGCGCAACCTGGTCGAGGGCCAGAAGGTCTCCTACGAGATGGAAACGGACCGTCGCAGCGGCAAGCAATCCGCGGGCAGCCTGCAGGCCGCTTGAGCCTCGCTCATTTGCCTCTGACGAGCTTCGAGGCCGTTCCCCAGGGAGCGGCTTCTCTGCGTTCAACGTCTTGGCTGAGCCGAGCCGCGTGCAAGGAATATTCGTCGGTCGCTCCAAAACGAACCAGCTCGCTTATCGTGTCCAGGCGCCCGCCAAGGCGCGGCAGACCACGCCTGCACTGTTCCAGGCGCACCTGCCACCTGACGATCCTGCTGTCCCCGCTTCACAGGCCGCCCGAGGGGGCCTCGCGCCACGAACCTGCATTCTGTCTGTGGGACTGCCTAGCACGATTGCGAATGCTCGGGGGGCAGCGCGGCACAGGACTCGCTCTGACTCAGACGGCGGGCCGAAGGCTCGACTGCCTCTCTGATTCCGATGACGGCGGAAGCCGATCGGTTGAGCTGAAAATCATAGCGTCTCAGGACTATTGAAGCAGTTTATCTATGGTTAGAATACACTAGCGCCAGTCGTCAATTGCGGATCGCAAAGCTTTCAGGACTGTCCAATTCCCGAGTCGGTGGTGAAGCCTGCACGCGCTCACCAAGATCCCCCACTGGCGCGCGTTCGGAACGTGCGTGTCCGAGCGAACCGTGCCGATACGGCCGCCCGGCCGGAGCGAAAAGCTAGCGCTGCGAAGTGGCGTTATATTTCGTAACCCAAGTTGCCTTGCCGTCGCGCAGAGATCTATAGTGCGTCAGCAGTTGGAGGGTTCCGATGCTGGATGCGGCTGGGTTCGACGGTGCAAGTGCGAGCCTCGACCGACGCTATCGCCCTGGCCAGGCAACGGCTTGGCGCAACATGGCATACATCCATGCCGGCCTCGCCCGGGTCATCGAGGCTGAGATCCTTCCGCGCCTCGTGCTCGCACACCAAGAGGGGCGGCGCGCACCGGCATCAGAAGCGCCCTCGCCTGAACGCGTCGTCGCCTTCGCTCAGGCTCTGATAGGGAGCGATCCCGACGGAGAGTGGGTTCGCGCACTCTTGGAGGAGGATCTCACGTTGGAGGCTCTCCTGCTCGACCTGTTTGCCCCAGCCGCGCGTCACCTCGGACGGCTCTGGGAGGAGGATGAAGCCAACTTCCTCGATGTCGCTGTCGCGCTTGGCCGTCTGCAAAGCCTCACCCGCGTGTTGTGCACCCGCCTGGAAGGTGTGGACGTGCCGGCGAACGGACGCCGCGTCCTGCTGATGCCCTCCCCCGGAGAGACCCACCTCTTCAGCCTCGCGCTCGTCGCAAGTTTCTTCCGCGAAGCAGGCTGGAGCGTGGTTTTGTCGAGCGGAGAGGATTGCGATCCCGCTGCCCTGGTCCAGACCGAACGATTCGATCTGATCGGTATCTCACTGTCTTGCGATGCGCTCCTGCCGGCTTTGACCGATCTGGTGGGTAAGCTGCGCGTGGCGTCCTGCAACGCGGGCGTTCGTGTTATGGTCGGTGGTCCGAAGTTCCTGCGGGAGCCTGCCTGTGCGACAGCGGTCGGCGCGGATGCCGTGGCCGAGGACGGGCGCTCTGCTGTTAAGATCGCGGAGGCCCTGTTTGCGCGCTGACAGGATCGGTTTCTCGTTAATCCTGGCGCGTTGGCAGGCGGGCGTCTCCACGCGGGCCGAGCGTGCGAGGGGCAGGTGCTAGTGGCCCGCGGAGATGAGGACGTTGCGGGATTTCGACGAGCATCTCGCACGCGAATTTGTCCAGGGGCTCGTGCAATCAGCGGTTGCTCGAGGGCTCGATCCGGCTGTTCGTCTTGAACAGTTCCGCACCCTGCAGCACGCGGTCATCGCGATGACGCCGGATCCTGCCGTCGCTGAGGCCACCACGCGGCTTATCCAGGCGATCGATCTCGCCCTGGCCGAACTGACCGCGGTGAAGTCATAGGCAGCGACGCGGGGGCGTGCGGCGTGTGGGCGGCGTGCCTGCCCGCCGCCACCCCGAAGCGAATCACGTCCGTATGGCAGGTCTGCCCGGTCGACCTGGATTGACGGCGTCCGCGCTCAGCGGCGTCCGCCGTCGGCGCCCGGCTTCAAGGCTCGCTCAACGGCTTCCATCGCGCTCTCGAAGGCCTTCGCCTCGCTGCGATGCGGCCGGTCGGACCGCTCGATCAGCTTGCCGCTCTTGCGGATTGCCCACTGGAAGTGGCCCTCCGGTTTAGCCAGCGGCGAGACCTCGATGGAGTAGGGATGGGGAACTTTGTCGGTCATCGCCATGCTATGCCAGTCTTGTCCGGACGATGCCAGCCACCTGCACCCGCCAGCGCCGCCAATCTCATCGTGGGCGTGCGGCGATCGCTCCGGTGTGGCGCCGCGCGAGCCTGACGAAGCTCCGTCCCCGGACCTACGCAGCCGAAATACAAGCTGTCCGGCGTTCCGTCAGCCTGGTCGAAGGGAAAGGCGGGTACCCAGGGATTGCGAAATGCCGCCGCGTCTCTCGCAGGTTCGTTATGGTCGACCACAATCACGCAGCGCAGGAAGCCCGCCGCGGGTGAATCGGAAGGGCCGTGATGGTCGCCCACCGCGACCGACGGGGTTCGACGGCAGGTCCTCACCCGATCGTCGGGCGTCGGTCCGACACTTGCCCAGCGACGCGATCTGGTTGGGGCGGACCGGGCGCGCCACGATGATTTGGCTGCCCGGTCCCCTGGGATGGACCTGAAGGCGATGCGTCAGTCGTTCGTAGGCGGCTTGCTGTTCTTGAAGCCCTTCGTCCTCGGCTCCGCCTTCCGCGGATCCGGCTTGTCGGCGAGGAGGCGCTTCACGCGCGCGTTGAAATCCTCAGGCGTGACAGCCTGCGCTTTGCCGGTCGTGAGTTCGCGTGCCATCTCGGCCTCTGCTTCGTGGCCCAAGGCACAGGATTGCGCGGAGGGATGCTCCTTATATGGGCCTTCCTGGAGCGGGCGCTAATACGAGCCGGGTGATGCAGCCCGGCCGATGCATCGGCGGGCGCTCGGGATCTGGCGCAATAGATCTTCAGCAGGGCGAAAGAAGCGCGCTGGGTGGGCGACCTGCACGGCCGATGAACTACGCATCGACCAAGCGACAGCGGCGGTCCGAACGCATCCGCGCCGTTTTGCCAAAGGCGGCCGTTTCAAAGTGAGCAGCCGACGCCGTGGTTCTACTTTCATCTGCGCGGGCCGAAGAAACTGGACCGGGACAGCGCGGGATTGGAGTTCCCCAGCCTCGAAGCGGCCTATCCTGAGGCCCGCCACACCGTTCCGGAGATGGGCGCCGAACTGGTCCGCATGACGGTGAACTCCGCCCGCCAGGCCTTCCAGATCTCGGACGACAGCGACGCGTTCCTGATCGAAGTGCCGTTCTCGGAGATTCTGGATCGCGGGCACAGGCCCGTTCCGCCCTTCAGGGCAGCACAGGCGGCAGCCGCAGTTCAGCTGGCGCGCTCAGCCGACCTGATCGACGCGCTCCGGCGAGGAGCACGCGGTCACGCACGCCATGGACGTCGGTCGCTGACCGGCCCGCGCCCGTCCTGGCGCACGTCCAGACTGGCAAACCCCAGACCTGACCGGCCTCGGTGCGGCGGCCCGAGCCGCGCTTGAACACCACGCGGATCGGCGCGCTCGGCTCGATGATCATGCTGCCAGATTCGCACGCGCTCGCCCTGGGTTCGTCCAGTTCGGCCGACTCGCGCAGATCGATGCTGTGAAACCCGGGCCCGATCCTCAATCCACCGGACAGCCCTCAGCTTCTTCCCGCCGGCGTCGCTCGGCTCCTTCCTGAGCCTGCTCCTGCCAACTTTCCTCAGGTGGAGTCACCTGCACTCTGTTCGACAAGGGTCCCATGAAGGCCGGCTTGCGCAGCTGCGCGGGCAGAGCGCCTGTGGTCTGCGGGTCTTCGCAGCCGTCACCGGACCGGTCATCCTGGGCGAGCGCTGGGGCTGCACACACGATCATCGCCGCGGCGAGGAGGGAAAGCGTCTTCATCCGTGAAGTCTCGGCTTGCTGCCGTCGTGGGGTCGCACGGCGGCCGGGAAATCGGTTGGATCCGGAGCGGCATGCGCCGCGAATGTGGGGTACGGCGGCGCGCTTAACGAAAAAGAACCCGCTCCAGCGGGTGCCGAGCGGGCTCAGAGGGGTCGTCTTGGGAGAGAGGGGCCTGCCTAGCGCAGACGGATCGCTCTCACGACCATCAGCTTGGCATGCCAGGAACGCTCCGGGAGCATGCAACCGCCAAGCTTGGTGCTGCCGCTCGCTCCAGCGTGCCATCTTACAGGCATGGCCGCCTCGAATGATCGGATCTGTGACGGACGGATCGCGAGCGCCCGGCGTCGGATCAGCACCGCCGCGGCGCGGGGAGCGTCCGTGGCGGCGCCGAACCGTCGCCCATTCGGGCACGGGGCGATTATGTGCCCGGTATCCCGACCCGGGAACGGCCGCCGGAAAGCGGGGCAACATAGGGTGGATGCCGGATGACGAGACGGGTCGAGAAGGGTCGTTCGGCCCGTCCTCGCCGCATCCGGAGGCGCCTTCCCGAGAGGCGGTTCGGGCCGGCGCGACCTCGATCAGGAACGCTCAGCCGGAGAAGGGGGTTCGAAGCTGGTAGTTGAACCGCCGGCAAGGAGGATATGCATGGACATTTGGCAGCTCATCGAGCGCGACCACGAAAATATCGGTGGCCTGATCCGCGAGATCCCTTACGCTCTCAACGATCCCCGCGCGGTCGGCAGCCGGGAGCAGATGCTCGCCGATCTCATGGATGAGCTTGAGCTGCATGCGATCGGACTCGAGGCAAGCCTCTACGGCCCCTTGAGCCGGGAAAGTCAGACACGCGCGCTGATCGAAGACTTGCACGGGGGCCACGCGGAGTTCAGGCGGCAGCTCCGGCAGCTCGCCCGTCGCAGGACCGGGACGGCCGGTTGGCTTGACACCTTCGAGGATGTCACCTTCCTCGTGGATCAGCACCTGCACCGCCACGTTCATGAGTTGATCCCGGCAGCCCAGAGGCTTCTCGCGCCTCAGGAGGTGTCGGCTGCCACACGGGCTTTCGTGCGGGCGAAGACGAACGCCCTTCAGTCCCGTCGGCGGGGCGCTGCAGCCGGGGTCATGTCGAGCGAGGTCGCTCTTATCACCACGCTCGCAGGGGTGGCGGCCGGCCTCGGCTACCTGGTCTGGAATAGCGGACGCTTTGCCAGATCGCAGTCGAACCGAACCGCCAAGGCCGTGGAGCGTACGCCCCGCGAGGCGATGCGCTCTATGCCGCGCTGACATTCGTCTGCAGCGAGGTGCAACGCACGCTCGGCCCGCTGCCCGCTTTGCGCGGGCGGCGGGTCTTGGCGTCTATTTTCACGGCGCAGGATCCGTACGTGCATCGGGTTTCAGGGTGCCGGAGCGCAGGTGGCAAGGCTGCGGCGGCGCCTTTGAGGATGCTGGGCGCTGGCGGCAGCGGTGCATCCAGGTTCTGCTCGGACCCAAGCGGCATAGCCCGATCCACACAGCGGCCGAGTTAATCATTGAAACACGTGACGATGTCGCCGGGGTGGTCCTCCGGGACCGGACGACGTTCGATCAGCGGGACGCCTAACCCCTAGAATGCTTGCCACCCGTGACCTCGCGCATCGCGGGGTCGGTCGGCCTCCGCCGCGCCGACGAGGCAGGAACTTGATCGTCAAGTTTTCGCCCCCTCTTGATCCAGAGCATGTCGTCTCCACAGCCTGTCCGGATAACTGGACCTGCGCCGAATGGACGTACAAGACAGGCTGCAACAATTTAGCAGCGCGGCTGAGATGGGAGTGAGGCGATGAGGGAGAGCATCCACGTAGAAGCTCGCTTTCGCTCGGGCGACATTCAGGCTGAGGCCGGCAGGGACGGGATCACGCTGACGATGCACGGCGACGAGGAGCATGCCTACGCAGATTTCGATTGGAGTGCCGCGCTCAGGCTCGGTGAGTGGCTGGTGGCTCAGGCCGTTGCGCATGGCAGCCCGCCGGCCGGCGGCCCAAAGCCGGAGCCGGGTGCGGCAGCCGCGGAGCCGTCTCCGCAACGCTGATTGATAGCACCGCGCAGGCTCGCGCCTAGATAGAGGATAGCCCGCGACCGGTGTGCGGAAGGCCGCAGCGGTGATCGTGGCGACGCGGCAGCGTGGTCTTGTGCGTTCTTGCTGTTGTGTCGGCCGCCGGGCGCGTCGCCGCCCGCGATCGAGTCCCGGAGGGCCGTGACCCTGATCCTGCCGACGCCCTAATCGACCCTGGCCAGGCCGTGGTCGCGAGCGTGAGAAGACCCAGTCTTGCGTCGGGCGGTATTACTGAACCTAGTCGACTGGCTGCGGATGCCGACTCTGCACGCCTCGGTAGTGTCGTATGTTCGAGGGGCACCCATCATGCGATCGACGGTGCGAGAGCGCCAGGCGCGGCTGGAGGCCATAGGTGCCGAGAATGGTCACCCGACCGTGGCAGGCCGGGCAGCGCTTGATCGCGTCCCGGAAGTGCAATTGTGCCTCGTTGACACTGAATGTGCGCCAGATGGCATCCACCTTCACTTCGCAGAGCGGGGCTGGATGCGCCGTCATGACGAACGCCGCGATGCGTTTCGAGCCCCGGCCCATGCCGCGCAAGCTCGATGGTCGGCAACCATCTCGTCAGAGGCCTTGGCGGTGCCCGACGCTTTCATCGCCCGCACCCTCTCGGTCAGGATCGTCGCTGTCATCTCTTCCACTGCGATGGCTCGGGCAACAGACGGGTGATTCAGAGGCCTCGGCCTCCTTCGCGTTCCGCCGACCTGTAGATCTGGGCCCTGATGGTTAATGGGCCGTTGATCTGCTCTGCCGCCCAGTCGGCGCCGCGGCGCATATGCTAGTGGCGCGGAAAGTCGTGCGCAGGCAGGTTGGCGTCGGACAGGAGCGTGTGGGCCCTGAAGATAGCGTCGCCGTCAGGCCTCTGCCTCTGATGCACATTCCGGCGCATGAGAGGGCGCAGTCGTCGAGTCAGCGTCGTCTACAAAGCGGTCTGGCTGTTCGACCAGCGGGAAAAGGTCCGCCAAGCCGTCGGCGACTCCATGAAGGACCGGGTCATGCGAGGAGCCGTAAGATGGGGTGTGCGAGGCGATGGTGCGCATGCCGGATACGGATCTGAGCATCTCAGGGATGAGCGGCCTTCGAACCGCCCTTGATCTGGGTTAATAGCTCTTGACGTCAAAGGTTCAGACGATTTTTCCCGCTCGGGTTGTAGGCTCCGGCCGAGCTTACGGAGCTAGGGTTGAGCGAAGATCCCGACCCGCTCGCATGCCGCCCCGACGGTGCGAAATCCAACAATATCTCACGGCAACGCTTCAGAGGCAGTAATATTTGTCGCACCATCTGCCAGGAACTTCACTGTTCTTGATCGGTCTAATTTTCACGATTCCATTTTCATATGCTCGGCTGTCGGAGCTTTACATGCGCATATGGCTTCGCGCCTCAATGGCCGCTCTTTTGGGCGTAGCCTCCTATTCCGCCCTCGCGCAGGATATGGATCAGACCGGGTCTGGTCGAGGACGTGCCTCGGCCGCAGGCGTCTCGAGCGGTGCGCATGCAGGACGGCGGGTGCCCCACCCGAACGTACTGGGGCCCAACGAAACCGGCAGCATCCAGCGGCGTACCCCCAGCGATCGGCGAGACGACGCGATCAGCAGGGGTATCTGCATCGGGTGCTCCCCTCAATGAGCGATTGTCTCACGGAACGCTGAACCAACGCGGCGCGAACGCGCGATCTACCGCATCGCACCCTATATCTGTTGCGTCGCACATTCGGGGCCCGCCCCGTACCGCTCGGAGTACCTCTGTCGAATACGAAGGACCGCGTCCCGACGGACGTCGCCCCGGTACCCGAGCCCGTTGCGCCCCGCTATAAAGATGCGATGGCGCGGCTCCCGCCTGTACAGATTACCAAGCGGCGGCTCACAGCTGAGCGTGATCTGCCGGCGGTCGGCTCGTTCAGTTGATGGAATAAGCCTGTTGTTCAGAGTGAGCGAGCCTGATCGCAGCGGCGCGATGTTGCGGGAGGCTGAGTTGCCGCGTGAAAACGCTCCTCAGCAGAAGCGCAGCATCATCCATGCACCCGCGCACACCCCTTTGGTCGTTATGCGCTGCAGGGTGGGCGCTTTGATCGGTTGTGTAGAACCGCGACGGCGTCGCGCTTCTTCAGCCCTTCCGGCGGGCAATTCCTCCCACAACCTCGGGCCGCTCCGCCGGAGCGGCCGCGCTAGGATCGGCGCGGCGGGGACACTGGAGACCGCAGAGCGCTGGCCCATGGCCGCAGGTCATCCGGTTTCAGCTGGCTCTTGCGCATTCGATGCGACCGTGAAGCCCTCGCGATCGAACACGTTGTAGAGGACACAAGCTGGATCGAGCCCGAGCCCCGTTATGTGCGCGATGGCCGCATCCTTGGCTTCGGCCAGCGTACTGAACGGGTCCGGCAGCTGGTACATTCGCGCAGCCTGCTCGCCGCCATCGGTCTGCGCCGGAGGCGTTGTGATTTCGACCGTGTAGGGCATGAATCCAGCCCGCCCGTGCCTAGTGGAATACGCCGAAGAACCACAACAGCAGAATGATCGGCAGCGGAATCCCTAAAAGCCACAGCAATCCACCGCGCAGCATCATTGCCTCCTATGTGTCAGAAAACATACCGAACACCGGTTTGCTCGTCTCTGAAACGCACAGACCCGGGAAAGGGATGCACATTGGCGGCATTCATGCTCGTTCTGCCCCAGCAGCAATACTGCGGGAGACCCATGCGCAGCGTGCGGGATTAAGAGACACCGCAGGCGGTTTCGAAGGGGCCCCGCTCTCCGCATGCCGGCGTGGTCAACGCGGGTGGGTTCCTGCTCGTCCCGCTTGCGGACGGTCCTCTCGCTTCCGGAAACCTCTCGGTTTCGATCGCCATCGATGGCAGGCTTTTCGAATCCCGATCCGCCACGCATCTGGACCAGCCTTCGTCGACGACGAACCCGCATCGATGCGGCCGAGCGGTCGTGTGCCGGTGACCAGGGCCCGATCCGGTTTCTGTTCGCCTCGACCCTTGCCGCACTCAGGCCGGCTGATCTCAGCATTGCAAACGATTCCGATCTCGACACAGCCTGCCGTTTCCGGTGATCAGCCTGGCTTGAAAGCAGCAATCAAGGTTTTCCGCCAGGTCGGACCTGCTCCAGGGCGGCGACAATGGTCGAGGACAGCAGCTCGGCGGCCGGCGAGACGTGGCCGGGTGCTCGATAGAGGACGATCTCGGTGTCTGGCAGCTTCGGAAGCTGTAGCCCGGCAGAGACGGAGATCATGTTCGCTGGGATCATCTCCGTCGGCAGAACCGTCACGCCGAGGCCTGCCTGGACGGCAGCTTGCAATCCGGCCAAGCTCGGACTGGTGTAGACGATACGCCACTCGCGTCCGGCGGCATCGAGCGCCGACAGGGCGCGCTTACGATAGACATCGGGAGCTGGCGCGAGAACGAGGGGAATCGGGCTCCCGGTCTCCACGACTACGCGTGGTGAGGCGACCCAATCGAGCACTTCCCGCCAGACCTTGGTCCCGCCGGTCGGTCCCTGCGGCTCGCGCTTGAACAAGATCAAATCGTAGCGGCCCTTGCCGAAATCATCGAGCAGATTGAGGGTGAAGTCGCAATTTACCTGAAGTGCGACCTGGGGATGGGACCTCGCGAAACATGCCAGCACCTCCGACAGGTGCGTGGTCGCGAAATCCTCGGGCGTCCCGAGCCTGACGACGCCCGACACCTCCGACTCGACCAAGCGTGAAAGCACCTCGGCTCCGAGCCCGAGGATCTGCCGCGCATAGGTGAGCAGAATCTCGCCATCGGGTGTCACTCTCAACTCCCGGCCGTCCCGGTCGAAAAGGCGGCGAGCGAGACCGTCCTCCAGGCGCTTGATCTGCAGCGACACGGTCGATTGGGTCAGGCTCAGTCGTTGGGCCGCACGCGTGAAGCTGCCGTTGTCGACGATGGCGACGAACGTGCGCAGCAAGTCGAGGTCGAAGGGGAGCAGCGGACCCGGCATGGCCGAGACATCAAATCTCGCCGGTGGTCCCGCAAGTACCCCTGCTGTGCGCCTGATTCATCAAGGGTCGCGTCGGTGCGCGCGCGTGAGGAAGCGCACATTTCTGAGCAGTCGAACTGCGGGTCTTCGGGATTAAATCGTATTTGCGCCAGGCATCTGCTGGATGCCTATTTATTTTGGCAATGGCCATCATTGGCTTCGTGGCATTGTTCGCCGATCTGGTCGTCGCCAGATCCTCTACGTGGATGAGGCGGAATGATTTGTCGATCTATCCGGCGTTCATACTCGTCTCATCCCCACGCGTACCGATATCGTCAAGAATTGGAACGGAGACGAACCATGAGCATTTCGAAGAACACAACGCGTCTGGTCCTTGCAATCGCCCTCTGCGCGACTGCGCCGATCGCCGCCTTCGCCGATCAACCGGTCGGTTCCCGGACGCGTCCGCTGCCGCACACGACCTGGGACGGGTTGACGACCGGCGCGGTCGCCTTCCCGGACGCACCGCTTCTGTCCGCGGGTGGCTGCCGGAGAAGCTCGGCCCAGGAGGGCAATGCTGATCAGCAGCATTTCCCGACGCAGCAATACGGCCAGACATCGGGCGGCTACCGCTGCTGAGCGAAGCGAGACCCTCGACCCGCTTCCCCGGCACAGGACGACAACCGGCCGGTCCGCCCCACCAAGACGTCGTGGCAGACCGGCCTCCCGATCCCTCCGCGGCGGGCGTGTCCCCGCAGCCTCCGCCGTGGGCCGTCTGCGGATCGTCCGTTCCATCCACTTTGCGCCCCGTGGCAGATCACAGCCCGGCCGAGACCGGTGTCTCGGGAGTGCCGATCCGTGGCGCGATCCGGGTCGCCGGACTTCGACATGCGACCCGTCTCCTGAGGGCGGTGCACCGCAGCCGGCCGAAGCCGTGATGCCGCGCGCACAAGTTCGGCCTGCTTTGGAAAGCCTGCGACCCATGAATGCGATTCGACACAAGCCTCTGACCGTCCCGGAAGCGTGGAGGCTCACCGCGCGCTTCCTGAAGCCGGAGGCCGGCTTCCTTTGGCTGGCGATCATCTACGGGGGCGTCGTCGCGCTCCTGGGCCTTGCAACTCCGGTCTCGGTCCAGATCCTGATCAATTCAGTCGCGAATACGGCGCTGCCGGCCCCCTTGTTTGTCCTGTCCGGGCTGCTGCTCGGGCTCCTGCTCTGCGCGGTGATCCTTAGCGCAGCCCGCATCCACGTGCTGGCGCTGTTCGAACGGCGTGTCTTCGCCAGGATCGTCGCGGACGTCACGGTGCGCACCGTCCACGCCAAGAATCCGCATGTCGATGACGTTCAGCACAAGGCACTGTTCAATCGCTTCTTCGATCTCGTCACCGTACAGAAGGCCGTGCCACAGATCCTGATCGGCGGTTTTGCAATCCTCCTGCAATCCGGGATCGGCCTTGTCCTGACGAGCTTCTACCACCCCTTCTTTCTCGCCTTCAATGTCGCCGTCGCCCTCCTGCTGCTCGGCATCGGGTTCCTCTGGGCTGGACCGGCGCTCCGGTCGGCCGCGGCGCTGAGCCACGCCAAGCATGAGACCGCCTGCTGGCTCCAGAGCGTCGGCTGCGCGAACGGCTTCTACAGAGACGGCCATCAGCTCGGGTTCGCGATCGCGCGCTCCGAGACGATGACGGCGGCCTATGTGCGGGCGCATCGCCGCCACTTCCGCCACACCTTCGCGCAGACCGTCGGATTCCTCTTGGTTTACGCCGTAGCGAGCGCCGCGCTGCTGGCGATGGGCGGATGGTTGATCCTGCAGGGCCAGCTGTCGCACGGCCAGCTCGTGGCGGCGGAACTCGTGCTGTCCGGGGCGTTCTACGGCATTTCGCAACTGGGCTCCCACGCGGAGACCTTCTACAAGCTTGTCGCAGCGCTCCACGAATTGTCGCTGTTCGACGGGATCGAGCAGGAGGACCCGGGCCGACGAGGCGGTGCGCCTCTGGGCGATGGGGCCCTGCGCCTGCGCGACATCGAGGCAGAGGGCTATCGCTTCGACTTCGCGGTCGGGAGCGGCGAAGTCCTGGCCGCGACCGCTGACGTGGAGATCGAGCGGACGATCATCGCGCTGCTCCGGCAGGAGCTTCGGCCGCAGCGGGGATCGGTGATGATCGGCGGAGCCGACATTGCCGCGTACGATCCGGACAGCCTGCGTTCCGGGATCCTGATCCTGGATCGTCCGGTGCTCCCCGAGATAGTGATCCGCGCTTACCTGTCGGCGGCCGGCGACGAGAGCGCGGCGGCGATTCACGACAGCCTGGAGCGTGTCGGGCTGTTCGAGCGCATCCTGCGCCTGCCCCTCGGGCTCGACACGCCGCTGTCGTCATCCGGCCGGCCGCTCTCGACAGGCGAAATCATGGCTCTCAAGCTCGGCGCCGCCCTTCTGGACCCGCCGAAGCTTCTCATCTTGTCGCCGCTCTACGATTTGCTGCCCCCGGACCGCGTGGCGGCAGCGCTCGCACGGCTCCGCGATGCGGGCACGACGGTGCTGCATCTCACGCGGCGACCTGGACAATCGCTCCACGATGGCCGGATCCGGCTCGACCCGCGCGAGCAAGTGCGCGCCGCCGACCGCGACGGGCGGCGTGATCAAGCCACGCAGCCGGAGAGGGATCATGCTGTCGCGGCCTGAACATCTGCATCACTTTGCGACGCTGCGGACCCTCAGGCCGCCTCGGGCAGCGGTCGCCCTCGGCTGGATGCTCGGCCTCGGGACATGCCTCGCCGTGCTGATCCTCCTGTACGTACCCTGGGTGCAGACCGCGGCCGGCGCGGGGCGCGTCATCGCACCGAACCCGGCCGATCGCGTCCAGGCGATCACGGCGCTTGTCCAGGGGCGGGTCGAGCATTGGTATGTCGAGGATGGCCAGCGAGTTCGTGCGGGAGATCCGATCGCGCGCCTCGCCGACAACGACCCCTTCCTGCTGCAGCGGCTCGCCGCCGAGCGCGAGCAGATCGAGGCCGAGATCGCGGCGGCCGAACAGGCGGTGAAGGTTGCTGAAAGTCAGGTCAGCCAGACTCGCGAGGCCGCCGAGAAAGGCTTCGTGACCCGGCGTAACTTCGAGGCCGCTCAGATCCGTGTGGCGGAGAAGCGCGCGCGCTTGGCCGCGGCCAAGGCTAAGCTGAGCCGGCTCGAAGTGTCCGTGAACCGCCAATCGGCGCAGCTCGTCCGCGCTCCGCGCGACGGCCGGATCCTGCACATCAATGCGGCCGCCGGCGGCACCCTGGTGAATGCGGGAGATATCCTGGCCACCCTCGCACCCCTGGCACCGGCCCGCGTCGTGGAATTGATGGTCGATGGGCGCGACGTCGCTCTGATCCACGCTGGCCAGCCCGTGCGCCTCGCCTTCGAAGCTTGGCCCGCCATTCAGTTCAGCGGCTGGCCATCGGTGGCCCATGGCATGTTCGACGGGCGCGTGCGCGCGGTCGACCCCTCGGCGCAAACGAGCGGCCTGTTCCGGGTCCTGGTCGAGCAGGATCCAGGCAAACCCGCATGGCCCGACGTCGCGTTCATTCCGCTGGGGGCCAAAGTGCGCGGCTGGATCCGGATGGAGACCGTTTCGGCCGGCTATGAACTCTGGCGAATCCTCAACAATTTTCCCCCGGAATTTCGCCGGTCGGGCCCGGAACCGGGCTCGTGAACTGATGTCGCGCGCTCTTTCGCGCGAGCTCGCTTGTTGCCGATCCAGTTGAGAAGCCCGCGCACCGCCTGGTCGCGTCTGGTCGACAGCGACGGCCCGCTGTTCTGCCTCCGTCGCTCGCAAGCGGACCGGTCGCTGTCCCCCAGTCTGGGCCCGTCGCTTCACGCTTGTTTGTCGGTTCAACACTGTCAGCACTCCTCGCGACCTCGTCGTCCGCCACGCGCCGATAGGGCCGAGCTGTCTCCATTCCCGGGCGCATACCGATCCTAGCCTCGGACCGGCTCGGCCAGCCTGCTCCGGCGTATTCAGAATATATTGTGCGCCGAATGTTGCTTATTGACCCGATATGTTCAGTGCTAGCGCGCTGTTCGGGTCCGTATTATTGTCTTGATGCAGTCAATCCGGTCTCGCGATGTGCGCAAGGAGGGAGCCTCACCGTCGACCCTGGACGGCGGGTGAGGCCAGCAACGGAAGGTGTCGATATGGACCACGATACGATGCGCCGAGCGACAGCCGAGTTCTTCGGCACCTTCTGGCTGACCTTCGGCGGCTGCGGCGCCGCCGTACTCTCCGCCGCATTTCCCGAACTCGGGGTCGGTTTTCTGGGTGTCGCGTTCGCCTTCGGTCTCACCGTGCTGACAATGGCCTATGCCGTGGGCCATATCTCGGGTGGCCACTTCAACCCAGCTGTCACGCTCGGGCTCTGGTCGGCCCATCGCTGTGCGAACCGGCACGTCCTGCCCTACATCGTCGCGCAGGTGATCGGGGCCGTCTTCGCGGCGGGTGTCCTCTACAGCATCGCATCCGGGAAGCCGGGCTGGGTGCCGAACGGCTTCGCTTCGAACGGCTACGGCGAACTCAGCCCCGGCAAGTACGGCCTGACCGCCTGTCTGATCACCGAATGCCTGACGACGTTCTTCTTCCTGTTCATCATCATCGGTACCACGTCGAAGGGCGCCGCTGTGGGCTTTGCCGGCATCCCGATCGGCTTTGCCCTAGTGCTGATCCACCTGATCTCCATCCCGGTGACCAACACCTCGGTCAATCCGGCCCGCAGTACTGGGCCGGCTCTGATCGCAGGCGGCGATTCCATGGCGCAGCTCTGGCTGTTCTGGGTCGCGCCGATCATGGGAGCCATGGCGGCGGGGGCCTTGGCTCGGTGGTTGTACGAGCCTGCGGACATCGCCGAGACGAGCGTAGTCGAGAAGCGGGCTGCGGTGTAATTCGCGCATTCCCGGAACGGAGAAGCCCCAGGGTCGGATTCCTATCCAGGTCATCGCGCCCGCGCCGCGGAGTCGGCGCGGCGCGAACGACGTCCACCGGCCGCGAATGCCGGCCGGTCGTCCCGCATGCAACCGGAGGCTCACCCGTCACGGACGAGTTCTCCACCGCCCTGCGGCAGGTCCAGCCGAGCCGGAGATCGCATTGATCCGGATCACTCCGGGCGATCGGCGTCTTGAGCCAGGTCAATGACACATCCGCGCCAACCGGCAGGCTCGCCCCCCGGTAACATCCATCCGGGACAACGCCATGATCCTCGCCATGACGGCCAGCGTCGTCCTCGTCATGTCCACCATCCTGGTGCTCTACGAGACGCTGCGGCTGACCTCCGAGCACCTGTCGGAGCTGCCGGTCCCGCCGCGCTTCCGCATCCTGGCCGTCGTGCTCATGACGTTCGTGGGCCACACCGTCGCGGTCTGGATCTACGCCGGCGCCTACTGGCTGCTCGTGCTCCGTCTCGGCGTCGGCGCCTTCGCGGGCGCGCCAGTGACGTCATTCGAGGATTGCCTGTACTTCTCGGTGGTGGCTTATACCTCCCTCGGCTTCGGCGATCACTTTCCGACCTCGCACACCCGGCTGCTCGCCGGCGTCGAGGCACTGAACGGCCTGCTCCTGATCGGATGGTCGGCTTCGTTCACCTATCTTGCCATGGAACGATACTGGCCGCTCCATGGCACCACACGGGCGCCCATGCCGGCCGAGCTTCGCCCAGGACGCGCGGCCAAGCCGGGCCGGGCGCGCCTGTACCCGCCGGCGCCGGGCGCGTGAACGCGCAGTCTTCGTTGCGCTGGATCAAGGCTGTCGGTTCTGACGGTCCTTATCGTCCGACGGTGCAGAGACGGAGGCACGCGATGCGCAAGTACCTCGTCACCTTCCGCAAACTCGTTCCCGATGACAGCGGGCACGAACACGATGCGGTGCAGCGGCAGGCCGTCGTCATCGCCGGCTGCGAAAGCTCGGCCGCCCTCGCCGCCAAGGCGATGTTCTGTGAGGCTGCCAGCATCATCGACTGGCGATTGCGGGCCGACAGCTGCGAGGTCGTCGAACTCGCCGAACTGGTCGCCTGAGAACATCCCGATGAGTCGTCATCCGGCCCAGCCGGTTCACTGGAAGGGATGGCAATAGGCCGTCACCGGCCACGCCATCAAGGCGCTGGACGGCATTTACCACGTGCCGTTCGTCGAGATCCGAAGCGCGGGCGATGGACCCTCACCGCGGCTCGATGCCCTTCACCGAGGCTACGGGACGGACCGCGAGGATCTGCTCGCCGCCCTGAAGATCACGCGCACCCTCCGCCCGATGCCGGGGCCCTTCGTCGCGGCCGGCGCCGTCAGCGGCCCAAGTCCGATTCTTCCGGTCCTCGGGGATGAAGGCAGCCCTGAGGTTCCCAGCCCCGCCGCCAGCATGTCGAAGCCGCGCCTGCTGTGGGTCCTCGGGCCCGGCCTGATCACCGGCGCTGTTTGCGCTGGATCAATGTCGGGCCGCGTGCCGGTTTTAGCGTCGGCTTCGACCTGGCGAGACCTGGGTCCTTCGAGGAGTGCCACGGTGTGTGACAAGCTGATCCGCCAGAACGTCATCGACGAACTCGACGTCGAGCCGGGCGTGGATGCGGCCCATATCGGCGTCGCGGTCGACTAGGGCATCGTCACCCTCACGGGGTCTGTCGGGGCCTGCGCGCAGCGGGTTGCCGCCGGGGGCGGGCACCGCCCCGCGCCCGTCCCGGCTCCGTCACCGCTTTCCGGAGTGCCTGCATGACCATCGCGAACATCATGGTTGCGGTCGACCTGGGTGAGCCTGCGCGCGACCGCGTCCGTCTTGCCGCACAGCTCGCCGACGATTTCCAGGCCCGCCTCATCGGCGTCGCGGCGGAGATGCCGGATTACGGCGGCTGCCCCGTGGGACCGACGCCGGGCGGTGCGTATTGCATCCCTTCGATCCAAGAGGCCGTGCTGGACGACCTCAAGCGCGCCCAAGCCGTATTCCAGGCGGCTGCAGGTGGGCAGAGCCGGGTCGAATGGCGCTCGAACCTCGATTTTCCCTCGGCGTTTCTGGCGTCACAGGCCGCCGCCGCTGACCTCGTAATCCTTGGTCGGGGCGGCGACGGGAACCCATGTCTGTGCGTCGATCCCGGTAACATCCTGATGGGCCTCGGCCGTCCGGCACTGATCGTCCCGCCCGAGGTCGGCCGTCTCGCAGCGAAGCGGGTGGCCGTCGGATGGACGAATACGTGCGAGGCGCGCCGTGCTGTCCGGGATGCCCTGCCATTTCTGAAGCGGGCATCCGAGGCTGTGGTGGTGACCGTCGATACGGGACACGGCACCGACGACACACGGGACGTCATCGCCTTTCTCCAGGCCCATGACGTCTGCGCAACGTCGGTTCGGGCGGAAGCCCAGGGGATCGGGGCCGCCGAGGCGCTTGTTGAGGCGGCCGTGCAGCACGGCGCCGACCTGATCGTCACGGGCGCATACGGCCACGGCCGCCTGCGCGAGTGGGTCTTCGGCGGCGTGACCCGCGCGCTGCTCGCGGGCAGTCCCGTCTGTTGCCTGATGAGCCATTGACCGAACGCTGGCTCTCACATCCCGCGGCATCGCGGACGTCAACTTGCGGGAGGCTGACGATGGAAGGACCGGGCATTGCGCACCTGCTGGGGGCGGCCGATGCGGCTGTGGAAGCCAAAGCCGCGCAGGTCGGCGCCGACATCCTGGCACAGTATCGGAAACTGGCGGCGGACCTGCGCCGGAGAGGGTCGGATGAGATGATCGCGGTGGCGGCCGCGCTCGACCCGAAAGAGCGTGCATGCCACCAATACGCGTTCGAGCTCTACGGTACGGCTGCATCTGAGCTAGACGACGTCATTACGGACCTGCTCGAAAGCCTGGACTGCCGGAGCACAGCGGCCCATGGCCGCGCCCTGATCGTTCTCGACGGCGGCAAAGCTCAGGATGCACTGCGCAACGAAGAGCCACGCTGAAATCTTTGGCCTCGCGGACAAGGCTGCCCAGCCTCGTACCGCTGCACAGAGCCATGCTCCAACCCGCCCGAAGGTCCGATGCGTTCCCGTTGGTTCAGGCCGGATTTTAGGCGTTCATCCGCCTGCCCTCTGGGATTGGTATTGAGCTCTTGTCGATTCGCTTTGACGTCGATGCGCAGTCTTCGACACCGCGCGGTCCATGAGCTGCGAAAAAATGATGCGTCGATTTCGATCGCATCATCGCTCAACTGCGTGCGGCTGGTTGTGTGCATTCAATCGGTAGTTGTCGATGAGTTGCTCACCTGCGGCTGTTTCCAATATATATTACTAACTATTAGTTGACTACAGTTAACGACTAATTTACAGACGTCGGTTCATGATATGGTCATGAGCAGCGACAGTCTCGGCCGTTACAACGAAGCGAAAGAAGATAGCCGTTTGTGGCTCACGGCAGCGTCACTTTGTTTCGGTGCCGCTGCCTTGACGATTTATCTAACAAGCAATGGGCGAGACATAGCCTGCATATGGCCAGCCAATGCGATCTTGGTGGCCCTGCTGCTGGCGGATGCTCGACCGCGATGGATCACCGTGCTGAGCGCCGGCTTCGTTGCCAATGTTTCAGCAAACCTGATCATGCGAGGTACCGTCGTCGGTCCGCTTCTTTACGGATGCGCGAATCTCGCAGAGGTATCGTTGGCGGTATTCTTCTTGCGAAGATCGGGTGGGAGGGACGGCATTCTCCAATCCACGCGGTCCGTCGTCCGCTTCCTCTTCATCGCAGGGTTGCTGGCGCCGGCGATAAGCGGCGTCGTAGGCGCTTCGACCGCCTTCTTCGTTTTCGGCGAGCCGCTGCTGAAGTCTTTCGGTGCCTGGGCTGCAAGCGACGGGCTCGGCCTCGTCGTTTTTACGCCCTTTCTCGCGGCCGCATTTCGCGGCGACTTCGTGACCTGCTTCGCCGGCATGACTTGGCTGGAGAGGGTGGAGGCGGTTGCCGTGCTCGTTCTCGCAGGCGGCGTCACGTATTTCGTTTTCTTCGGCACGGATCGTCCGTTGCTATTCGCGATCTTTCCGCCGTTGATGTTCGTCAGCTTCCGACTCGGACGGCTGGGTGCGAAGGCTGCCGTCATGGTCGTGGCGATTATCGGAGGCATCGCCACGATGCATGGCCAGGGACCGATGGTGTTGATTGCCGCGGATGCCGCCACGCAGGCTCGGGCCTTTCAAGTCTTCCTCGCCGTCATACTGCTGACCTGTCTGCCTGTCGCTGCCGAAGTCTCCGCTCGGGCGCGGCTGACGGCGGCTCTGGCCGCCCATGACCTTGAGATGACGGCGCGTGCCCTCACGGATCCGTTGACGGGGATCCTGAACCGGAGAGGTTTCGAGGCAGAAATCAGGAGGCTATTGCCGAGACAGGCTCCGCCATCGCATAGCCTGATCGCTATAGACTTCGATCATTTCAAGCAGATCAACGACCGTTGGGGGCACCTGGCCGGTGATCGGGCGCTTCAGCACCTGGCATCGCTGCTCACATCCCATGTCCGCGCGGGAGATCTTGTCGCACGTCTTGGTGGCGACGAGTTCGTGGTCCTTCTTCTGAACAGCGATCTCGAACTCGTAAAAGCGGTATGCGAGCGGATCCGTGCCAGCGCCCACGGTTCGCCGCTCACGATCGATGCCAGATCCGTAGCGTTCATCAGCCTGAGCATGGGGGTGGCTTCGGCACGTCCGGGCGAAGCCTATGAATTGTTGATGGAGCGCGCCGATCGCGCGATGTACGATGCGAAGGAGGCGGGTCGGAATACGATCCGATGGGCTGCCTGATCGCGGCCATGCCGGCCTGTGGCGAGCCGTTCCCCGACGCACCCGACCGTATGGCATCGCAGGCAGTTGGTCCGGGCGACGGTTTCGCCTTGTCGCACATGTCCCTCCCGAGGTGCCGCGGGCGCGCCGGTGAGGACCAGCCGGAGCGCCGGCGAGACGGATCGCTGCCGGGCGCGTCAATGGCTCATGAGGCAGCAGAGGGACGTGCCCTGCAGCATGTCGCGGGTGGCGCCACCGAAGATCCACTCGCGCAGCCTGGAATGCCCGTAGGCGCCCATGACGATGAGGTCCGCGTCCTCCCGCCGGGCGAACCGGAGGATCTCGTCCGCGGCGCCGATCTCGGGTTTGTTCAGCAGATGGGTGGTGACGGTGACGCCGTGGCCCGACAGATACGCGGCGACGTCGGCCGCACCCTCCCGCCTCGCCTCCGGTCCCGCCACCGCGACATGGACCTGATCGGCTCGCACCAGGAGCGGCAGGGCGTCGTGAACGGCCCGGCGCGCCTCACGGTTATCCTTCCAGGCCACGACGACCCGCTTGGCCGCAAGGCTCTCGACGCCGGGTGGTGCGACGAGGACGGGACGACCCACCTCCATCAGCACGCTCCCCGGGGCGACACCCATGAGCCCGGGATCGCCGTCCGCCGGTCCCAGGCGGCCGACCACGACGAGGTCGGCGGCGCGCGCCTGTTCCACCAAATAGGCCAGAGGTTCGGCCAGCGCTCCCCGCCAGGCGGTCCTGACCCGGCCGCCGGTCTCGCGCAGGAACAGCGCGTGCGCCTCGGCCAGTTCCTCCTTCGCCCGCGTCTCCTCGATCTCGACGATGCGCTCCGACACATCGGGACTGTCGACCGGGATCATGGTGACGAGCTGCCGCGCGGCGATGCCGGTCAGAGTGGCGTCGAAGCGCGCTGCGATGTCGGTGGCGAGTCGGACACGATCCTTGGCCGCTGCCCCGAGATCGACCGAGACCAAGATGTTCGATATCCGCATGGTCGCCTCCCGTCACCGCGCTGTCGGCCCGGCAGAGGTATGCTCGCCCGTGCCCGTGACCCGGGCTTTGATCCATCTCAAGGGGCCGGCCTGATGGGTCGAGCGGCTTCAGGGCACGAGGACGGCACTCCGGAATGTGCCGACCTCAGCCCTCGCCTCCCCCGTCTTCCGCGCGACGGGCCTGCGCCTGGACCGGCATGAGACCGGCAGCCGGCAGGTGATATCGCGCTCCGCCACACCCGGCCGCTTGCGTCGCGGCATAAGCTTAGATTAATTCCAAACTACTATGTCCGACATCAAGGTATCGCTGCCGTGGAATGCCCCCAGCTCGGGACAGCAGGCGCTGTTGCGCCGCCTCGAGCATGATGGGTGCTCCAACGTCTCGGGCTTCGTCCGGCGCGCGATGCGGCCGCGACTCGAGTGCGAGCTCGTCAGACCGGGGCTGCCGGGCCTGACCGGCCGCGCGCCCCCGGCCCCACGAATCCTGAACGCGAAGGTCCGGCGCATCCTCCCGCGTCAGCCGGTCGAGGGCGGTACCCTCGAGGCTCGTGAGGCTCCGCCCGCTCTGAAGACGATCGCAACGGAGATGCCGCGATGCGCATGAACACGGCGGTGGACGCAATGCCCGGCAGGCGGGGCACCGCGACCTACGACCGGGGCACCATCGCCCTGCACTGGCTGACCGCAGGGCTCGTGCTGGTGCTCTGGCTGATCGGCACCTTTCTCGAAGACCTCGTCCCAAAGGGTGCCATGCGCTCCGGGATCTGGTCGGTCCACTTCGACCTGGGCTTCGTCCTGACGGCCGTCATCGTCGCGTTCCCGGTCTGGCGCCATACTGGTGGACGCCAGCTTCCCGTCGATGATCCAGGCCCGCTGCATGTGCTCGCAATGATGACCCATGCCGCCCTGTACCTGCTGCTCTTCGTGATCGCTGCGCTCGGCATCGCCAATGCCCTCGTGCGCGGCGTCACCCTGGTCGGTCCCCTCGCGTTGCCGGCCGTTGGCGACCCGGCCTGGCGCCGGCCACTCACCCACTGGCACGGGCTGGCCGCCAACATCTTGATGGCATTGGCGCTGTTCCATGCCGCGGCGGCCCTGGTCCACCACTACCTCTGGCACGACGGCATCCTGCGGCGCATCCTCCCCGGCCGCGCCGCGCAACGTCCCTTCGAGAGGCCATGACGACCGTGCGCAGGCTCCATGCTGAGAACCACCTCATCGAACGGATCGGCTGGCTCCGCGCAGCGGTGCTCGGTGCCAATGACGGGCTCGTCTCCACCGCGAGCCTGATCGTGGGCGTCGCTGCGTCCACGGCGTCCACCGGCGAGATCCTGGTCGCGGGCAGCGCCGGTCTCGTGGCCGGGGCGATGTCGATGGCGGCGGGCGAGTACGTCTCGGTCAGTTCCCAGTCGGATACCGAGCGCGCGGATCTCGCCCGTGAACGGCGCGAACTCGAACAGGACCCCGCTGCCGAGCGTGAGGAACTCGCGGCGATCTACATCGCCCGCGGCCTCGACCGTGACCTTGCGGTGCAGGTCGCCGAGCAGTTGATGGCAAAGGACGCCCTCGGCGCGCATGCCCGCGACGAACTCGGCATCTCGGAATTCACCACGGCACGACCGATCCAGGCGGCGCTGACCTCCGCGGCGACCTTTTCTTCGGGCGCGGCGCTACCGCTGGTCGTGGCTGCCATCTCGCCGGCCCACCTTGCGATCTACTGGGTGTCGGCGGCCGCCTTGCTCTTCCTCGCCGTGCTCGGCGCCCTGGCCGCGAAAGTCGGAGGCGCAGAGATCTGGAGACCGACCGCGCGGGTGGCTTTCTGGGGTGCCCTCGCAATGGCCGTTACCGCCGGCATCGGGCATCTCGTCGGAAAGGCCGTCTGACCGGTCGCGGTGCGTCCTTCACAGGCCGGATCGTGCAGGCGGCCTCATGAGCCACCCGCAACGTCATCCGGCGTCGGCTACCGGGACAGCGATCGACCCATCTCGCCGACCGGCGCGCGCGGGATCTTGAACCGGAACGTACGCACCGGCTCCGCGCGCGACGTCGGACTCATTCAGAGTGTCCCGCGCTCGTCGCTCTGATTTGCACGATTCTGAACGTGTGATCGACGTCCTCCTCCGCATCCCGGATGGAGACGTACTCGCCCTCGATGAAGGTGTGTGACCCGAATCGATAGCCGGGCTCGTCGTCCGCATCGGTGCGGTCGTCGTAGTCGATCAGCCAGGTCGCGCCGCCCTCTCCGCCCGCCCGGTGCGCGAGTCGGCCGTGGCGGTCCGGCTCGCCCGTCCAGAAGCGACGAACGCGGCAATAATCGCGCGTTGTGTGCCAGAGCGCCGCGTCGAGGCGACCGTCCGGCCCGAGCGGCGCGACGATCTCGTAGCCGCGGCCGGCGCTGCCGTCCGGATGCTCCGGGCAGCGGGCCAGCGTCAGGATGACCTGGTGAAGCCCGGCATGAGCGCCCGGCTTGATGGGAGACGATGGCTGGCGGTGAGAGACCGCCGGCGCGTGCGTTCCGTGGGACATGGTGGCTCTCCTCAGCTCAGGGCGACGATTCGGTCCTCGACAGCGCGCACGCCCGGCACCGACCAAGCCGCGCGCTCGGCCGCGTCCCGCTCAGCCCAGGCCGTCACGGCGCCTTCCAGGGTGACTTTGTCGCCCGACACGGTGACCTTGATCTGGTCGGCCTCGAACAGGGCACCCCGCTTGAACGCCTCCAGGATCTTGTCCTTGACCGCTTTCGGCGGAACCTGCGGCCGCACCTCGATGAGATTGGTCACGCCGTGCACGCCGGACAGCTTCCGGACGGCCGCCTCGACACCGGCCATCTGGTACTGCCAATCCACCGTGCCGGTCAGCGTGACCCAGCCGCCCGCGACCTTCACTTGGATGGCCTGCTTCGGGAGGTGCACGGACCAGTCGATGATCGCCAGGGCGCGGGCCGCGATCTGATCGTCGGCGACCTTCTTGTCGTCGGCGTAGCGGACCTCGATGTCCTGCGCGATAGCGCGCACACCCCTGACGCGGCGCACAGCGCGCTCCGCCTCGACCTTCTCGGCGTAGCTGCCGACATGGCCCGTGAGGGTCACCACCCCGTCCGCCACGGCCACGCCGATGTCGCCGGCGTCGAGGCTGGGGTCGAAATCGAGTTCGTCGAGCACGGCGCGGCGCAGGTCCTTGTCGGTCATGGCGTCCTTCCTCATGATGTCTCTCCCGTTCTCGTCGTGCGATGTGGCGGGCTTGGAGATCCTGCGCGGTTGAGACGAAGGAGCCTTGATCCAGCGCAACGCCCGTGCGTTGCCCGGCCCGCGTGAGTGCTGCGCGTCGATCCATCTCCAGAGCGGTGCCCGACGGTGTCGCCCGAGGATCAGCCATCCTCCGACCGGCCGCCGCGGCCAGCCTTGAGGCAGATCAAGCGCGGACGTCGTCGCAAGGTGTTGCCTGGCGGGCGGAGGCCGCGGTCTTTGACAGCTTCGGAAACCGCAGTCCCGCACCGGCCGAAAGGGAGGCGCGGCACCCGGGAAGCTACGGTCGGACGGTGCACCGATACGTTGCGCGATGTGGCGTCCCGCTCAGTCTTCGACGACGCGGCGAAGCCGAGCGCGGCGCAGGCTGACTTGGCGGCCTCCGGCGCGGAGCAGGGCCCCCTCCTCCTCCAATTGCGAGAGCGTGCGCGACACGGTCTCGATGGTCAGCCCGAGGTAATCTGCGATGTCGCGCCGGGTCATCGGCAGGGTGAAGGTGCCGGTGGCGCCGAGGCGCTCGTCCACCTCCATCAGGAACGAGGCGACACGCTCCGTGGCCGACCGGCGCCCGAGCAGGAGCGTCAGATCCTGGGCGTGCCGCAGGTCGTTCGTGGCCATGGTCCAGAGCTGGCAGGCGACCGCGGCGCTGCCGCTGGCGGCGCGCTCGATTTGCCGCCGCCGGAAGATCAGCACATGGGTGTCGGCGAGAGCCTCGGCGGTTTGACGATGGGTCTCGCCTTGACCGAACCCGAACAGGTCGCCGGGGAGGTGGAAGCCGGTGATCTGGCGACGCCCGTCGCTCAGGACCTTGTGGGTGCGCACCGCGCCTTCAACCACTTTGTAGACGAACTCGGCCTCCTCGCCCTCGCCATAGATCTCCTCCTCGCGAGCGTAGGAGAAGGGTGTGCCGATGAGTTCGGGGCAACCCGCGAACACGGCGCTTCCGGTGACGGACGGAACGCGAGCGGAATGGCCTGCCGGGAGCCGCGTGGTCGTCCGTGCCGTATTCTCGGTGCTCATCGCGTCGCTCCTCACCTGCGTCGGTAGCAGCGAGAGTGGCGACAATCGCGGATCGGCGAAATTCCGGTCGGTGTCTTAAGGGGATCCGCTTACGGGCAACTACGTAGCGGTGCAGGACGGGCTCAGACCTGCGGTTTCGCGACGGGCGCGCGAGCGGGAGCGGGCTCTCCGAGCAGGCTCTGGATCCATATCCTCCATCCTGTTCCCGAGGCATGTCATCGGCTTCCGCTCGGAAGCGCAGGCGCCGGGGCCCGGGCGGCAGACGGTCCGCCGCACCACGGCTCGCGAATCCGTCAAACGGAGCCCTTCTCTGGCTCAGGATGCTGAATAGCTTGGCCAGCCATCGAACCGCAAGAGCTTGACAGTCTAGTTTATGTATCGCGGAAGTGTAGAGTCCGCTTGCGGCTAAGCTTGCTTGACCTAAATCAAAGACATCTCCCCCGGCGCGCTCTCTGGTGGCCGCCATCCAGTATCAGGGAGAACCCCATGCATTCGCAGCACGCGACACCGATACGGATCTCGGCATTCGCCGGTCCCGCCGAGGCCATCGAAGCCGGCATCGGCACTTGGTGCACCCTGGCGGTCGACCTGCCGCTGCGCATCGCCGCGGAGACACTACGCTTCACGAGTCGCCGCCTCCAGGCTCAGGCGGATCATTTCGCGGCGCTGGGCGGCTGCAGTTCGCTGAAGGCCGCCGTCGCGCTTCAGACGACGTTCCTGACCCAGGGCGTGGCCGCGTACCAAGCGGAGGCGATCACGCTTTCTCGGGAGGTCGCGGAGGCAGCCTCCGTGAAGGCGGCCTGACACGGCTCGCCGGGACCGCGTGCGGCTCCGGCGCTCCCACTTCGACGCAGTCCGACGCGGTACCACCAGGACGGACCTGATGCCGGCCAAGCCAGTATCCCCGACCCTCTACTGGGTGTTCCAGCGCCGTTGCCAACCTGGCTTATGCTGTGCCGTGCGCGAGACCATGTCGCTCCCGAACTTCGTTCGACCGGGCGATTGGATTTTCGGCGCGACCGTGCGCGAAGATGACAGCCTGCCGTTCGGCTTCCTGCCCGCCCCCGCGCGGGAGGCCACCGAGACATTGGGCTATTACGTGTTCCACCATCCCTGCGAGACCCTGGCCCCGCGGTATTCCCGCCGCTGGGCGTGAGGGCTGCCTGATCGCGCGCACGCCCGATCGACGTCAGTCCGCCCCGCTTCCGCCCCTCTGGAAATCCGTCGGAGCGGGGACGTCACATGAGGCTCCTCGATCTGCGCTATGAGCCGATCCGCGCTCGCCGCCGGGCTCGCCGCCGCGCTCGCGAAGTCCCGCAACGGTCGACCGTCGAATCAGCTCTTCAAACCCGATGCATCCCGGCCCCGGCGACTTTGTGGGCGGCGATCATGCCCAGCAGGGCATCGAATGCGAGCGGCTTCTCGAACAGAGGCACGCCGGCCGCGCGGGCACGACTCCGGATCCCCGGGGCGGGATGTCCGGTGATCAGGATCACGGGCACGTGGGCATCGAGACTCCGCAACCGGCCGTACACTTCAAGGCCGTCCATCCCCGGCATGACGTAGTCGATCAACACGAAGGCGGGATTCCGGCCGGGAAAGGCGGCCAGCACTTCGGGACCGTCGGCGAAGGTCTGGACCACGTGGCCTTCGCCTTCCAGGAGAAAGCGCGTGGAGTGCAGCACGGCCGGGTCGTCGTCCACGACGAAGATGAGGGCCGGAGCAGCAGATGGCATGACAGTCGACATGGGCGTTGGGTAGGTCTGGATCGTGGCCGAGATTGTGTCGGGGCGGGCCGGCACCGGCCTTGACTTGCCTCAACCCCGATCAGGTCAGGCCGGCCAACACCGACCAGCGCACAAGTTCCTGCAGGTTGGCCGCCTGGGTCTTGGCCATCAGCTTGGCGCGGTAGATTTCGACGGTACGCGGGCTGATGTCGAGCGTGCGCCCGATTTCCTTGCTTGTACCGCCGGCCACCAGTTGGTCCAGCACCTGACGCTCGCGCTCGCTCAGCGTGCCGACACGCCGGACGAAGTCCCGCAATGCAGGCTCTACCGGTTCGGCCGGTCCGTCGCATCCCAGAGCCGTGCGCAGGGCCTGGAGCAGCGGCTCATCGTCGAACGGCTTCTCGAGGAAGTCGCAGGCGCCGAGCTTCATCGCTTCTACCGCGAGCGGAACGTCTCCGTGTCCCGTCATCATGATCACCGGCAAGCGGTGCCCTGCCGATCTCAAGCGGCGGAGTAGCTCCAGCCCGTCGATGCCGGGCATGCGGATATCGGTCAGGACGCATCCGGCGGCCGATTTCGCCAGTCGATCGAGCAACTCCGTACCGGCCTCGTAGAGCCGCACCTCAAAGCCCGCCGTCTCAAGCAGGAAGGCGACCGAATCCAGAATGGCAGGTTCGTCGTCGACGACGTGTACGAGGTCAGTGGACATGGGACGCGTCCCCGTCGTGCGCGGCCGGGACGGGCAGCCGGAAGGTGACCCCGCCGGCGCCGTTGCGTTCGCCCCTCAGGCGGGCGCCATGCACCTCGACGATGATACGGAAGATCGAGAGGCCGCGGCCCATCCCGTTCGGCTTGGTCGCGACGAATGGCTGGAACAGCCTGTCGGCAACCGCGTCCGCGATGCCGGGACCCCTCTCGGAGACGGGGATCTCGACGGCCTCCAGCTCGACAGGCTCGGCTTCGACCGTCATTTCGCGTCGGTCGCCCGGCTGCATGGGCTCGCGCGCATTGCGAATCAGCTTCACCGGCACCTGCTGCACCTGCGCGCGGTCGGCCAGGATGGAACCACCCTCCCGATTCACAACGAGGCGCGCGACGGTGCCCCGCTCGCGTGCGTCGACCAGCGCCAGGGCGCTGGCTTCCTCGATCGACCTCGCGCCCGACTCGTGCCGCCTTTCCGTCTCGCCACGGGTGACGAATTCGTGCAGGCGACGGATGATCCGGCCGGCTCGCACCGCCGGCTCGGCGGTTCTGCCGAGGGCGCCCACCGTCCTGGCGATGGGGTCCGCATCTCGCCGCGCCAGCGGGTGGCAGCCCATGGTCCGGGCAGCGATGGCCGTCTCGATGGGGTTCATCGTCGTTCGCCCCCAGAACGTCCGGCGAGCCGCGATGCCAGGAACCGACCGTGGCCGTGTCTCGAACCGCGTGCGTCAGGCGAGCGCGAAACTACAGCGATTTCTCAACCTGCAATAGACGTCGGGTGGCGCTCGCTTCCGGCGTCCCACAACGCCTGGATCGGTGCACAAGCGCATCACGTTCTGAACACGGCGCTTGAGGTGGATCAAGGCCGACCGACCGCGACGGGACGAACCATGTGGCCGACCCGAATCGGAGGTGTCTCATGTCCAGATCAAGCCCATCTTCGCTCGCGGGCATCCGCGACGTCCTCGTCGGCACCGCCGTTGAGGGCGAACGCGAAGAAGCCTCCTCGGCCATCGGCTACGGCCTGACTTTGGCGAAGGCCGCCGGCGCCCACCTCACCGTCCAGTCGGCCTCGTGGCGCCTGTCGGGCGACGATGCGTGGCTCGGCGAGTTCGACTGCGAAGGCGTGTCGGTGATGGACCGCCGCCTCGACACCCTCGCCCGCTCCATCGCGGAGCGTTCGGCCGGTGACGCGGTGCAGGCCGGGGTGGTCTGCACGACGGAGGTGCCGAGCCTGCCCTATCCGGAGATCGTGAAGCGGCTGGCCGGGCGCGCGCGCCTGCACGACCTGACGATCCTGGATATAGGCCCGCGGACCTATGACCTCGACCGCGAGATGATCGAGAAGGCGCTGTTCCAAAGCGGTCGCCCGGTCATCGCTGTCCCGCCGGGGCACGATGCCTTCGCGGCGCGGCGGATCATCGTCGCCTGGGACGGCAGCGCCCAGGCCGCCCGGGCCGCCAACGACGCCCTGCCGTTCCTGCGTGCGGCCGAGGCCGTGGAGATCGTCTCGGTCGGCACCGAGGCTGAGATCGACGAGGCGGTTCCAGGGGCCGAGTTCGCGCCGCACCTCGCGCGGCACGGGGTGAATGTCAGCGTCAACGACCTTCCGAGGGGGGAGAGCGTCGCCGGCACGCTTCGAGCCCAGGCCGGGCTGTTCCGGGCCGACATGATCGTGATGGGCGCCTACCGGCATTCCCCCGCGCGCGAATACTTCTTCGGCGGCGTGACGCGGTCTTTCCTGAGGGGCAGCCCGGCACCGCTGTTCCTCGCCCGCTGAGTTTCGGAGATCGTCCATGCTTAAGCGAAAATCTTCGCGAAAAGATGTGGCTGGCCAAGCGGTGCAGACCCGCCCCTCCGCGCGCCGGCCGAGCCAATCCGTGCCGGCGAAGCCTGAGGCCGCGGAGATGCCGCCTCAGGTGCGGGCGCCGAACAGCAGCGCGTGGCCCGGCCCGCTGAACGATGAGGAACTCGCCGCCCTGGAGGCCGGTTGGGGCTTCGTCGAGTGACGAGCCGCCGCGGTCTCGGCGCCGTGTGAGCCCCGCGCATCAAAGCCGGGCTCGCGCAAGCTCCTCGATGCCACGGACCAAGCGGCGCACGTCGGCCGGATGCGGTTGAGACGGGACCCGCTCGGTCAGCGTCGCGATCAGCCCATCGATGAAAACGGATGCGCCGGAATAGGCCAGCGTCCAGTCGGCGAAGCGCCGCTGCGCGATGTCGTCGTACAGCAGAACCTCGACGCCCGCATGCCGCGAGTCGCGACGAATGCTGTCCATGAGCGCGTCCACGCCGGCGCGTGGACCCTCCAGAATCTGCGCGAACCGGCTTCGCGATGCGACGAGCGCTCCCGTGACCTGAAGCCGGGCGTTCCTGGACCGCGACATCTCGACGATGTCCAGGACGTCGGCCGGCGTGGCCAGGCTACGGCTGACGTAGAGTAGCGACCCTTCCATGGCCCTGTCTCCCAATCCGGTTCATCGAGTCCTCGACTTCGCCGTCAATCCGAAAACGAGCTTCACCGCACGGTCTTGAGATAAGCCGTGAAGTCGATGGCGTCATCCGGATCGAACCGGGAGTCGGGCATGACGGGATGGCGCCGCTCGACGCCTTCGTTCAACACGTCGGCAAGGTCGTCGACCGGGAAGCGTTTGGCGAGCGTGCGAAACGGCGGTGCCGCGGGCGTCGGGCTGTTCCTGCCGCGCGGATCGCGTGGCACCGTTCGCAGGCCCTGCCCGCAAGTGCTCGGCCGCGCGCCGCCGAAACATCCTGCGCCGCGGCGGGCACGGCGAGCAGATGGCGTGCGACCGCTGATCCGAGGAGGAGGTGCCTGCCCAACATCAGTGACACATCAGGCTGCAGATCGGCGAGCCGTCGAGGAGGTCGCACGTGACGCCGCCGAACATCCACTCGCGCAAACGGGAATGCCCGTAGGCACCCAGGACGACCAGATCGGCATCCTGACGCAGGGCGAAACGCAGGATTGCAGAGCTGTCATCGTCCGCCGCGGGCAGGCGATGCGCTGTGACATGGGCGCCATGACGGGCGAGGTGACGGGCCACATCCTCCGTTCCCCGGTGCCGGGCGTCCGCGCCGATGGTCACGACGGAGACCTCATCGGCGCCGCGGATGAGGGGCAGCACCGCCGATACGGCTCGCCGCGCTTCCGGGCTGTCCTTCCAGGCGACGACGATGCGGGCCGCCTTCAGGTGCGAGAGCCGCGGCGGCACGACGAGCACCGGTCGGCCCGCCTCCATCACCACGGGACCCGGTGGCACGCCGAGGGGGCCCGGATCGACATCGTTCGATCCGTGCCGGCCCACCACCACGAGGTCGGCAGCGCGCGCCTCCTCGACGAGGTGCGTGATCGGGCCGGCAAGGGCAGCGTGCCATTCCGTGCCGGTCCCCTCGCCGGCGCTGCGCTCGAACATGGCGTGCGCGAGTTCGAGGATCTCGCGAAGCTGCCGTGTGTTGCGTTCCTCGTGCTGGGAGGCCTCGAAGACGTCGCGCGCCAGGATGGGGACCGGAGCCTTGTGGGCAGCCGCGCCGATGAGGGTGGCGGCGAAGCGCCGGGCCAGCCCGGCGGCGAGACGTACGCGGTCTGGTGCCGCCGCGCCGAGGTCGACGGAAACGAGGATGTTTGCGTAATCCACAATCCCCTCCATCGGGCATCGATGCCGCTGTCGATCAGCCTTATCGGGGGCAGCGAGGCCCACCTTGATCCAGCGCAAGCCCTGAGCGCGGCCGGCGTCACGAACGGCACGGGGCATCCTGCGCCGCTTGCAGGCGCTCGCCCGGCGAACCGCCAAGGGCCCGCATGGCGTTGAGGATCACGGCGACGTCGATGACTTCCTGCAGAAGCGCTCCCTGCAGGGGTGAGAGGTAGCCGAAGGCTGCGGTGACCATGCCGGCGATCGAGAACCCGAGGCCCGCCCACACGCTCTGGAGCGCGATCGAGCGGGCGCGCCTGGCGATGCGGATGGCCTCGGGCAGCGGTGCGAGACTGTCGACCAGCAGTACGACGTCCGCCGCCTCTGCGGCCGCCGCCGCGCCTTTGGCGCCGAGGGCCACGCCGAGATCGGCCGCCGCCAGGGCGGGGGCGTCGTTGACCCCGTCGCCGACCATCATGACGGGACCGTTCCGGCGTTCGGCGCCCACAATGCCGGACTTGTCGGCTGGGTCGAGGTCCGCCGCGACGGCGTCAATCGGGAGACCGGCGACGAGCGTCTCGGCGACGCTGCGCCGGTCACCGGTCGCGAGCACCACCCGCTCGATCCCGCAAGCGCGCAGCGCCACGAGTGCCTTGCCGCCATCGGTCCGCAGCGGATCGGCGAATTCGAGCACGGCGGCAGGCGTGCCGTCGATGGCGACCAGCACCGTCGCGACGGCCGTCGCGCGGCTTCGTTCCCCGTCCACCGGCTCGAAGTGGATTCCCAGTCTCGTCATGAAGCGCGGCCCTCCGACGACGACGGGCAACTTCTCCACCAGGCCGCTCACGCCTTCACCCGCCGTTTCCGTGGCCTCCTCGGGCTGCGCCAGCGTCAGGCCACGTCGGCGCGCCTCCTCAACCAATGCGCGTGCCACCGGGTGGCCGGAGGCCTGATCGAGGGATGCCGCGAGACGCAGGACCGCAGCCTCGTCGGGCGCCGCGAGGGTCCTGACGCGAATCAGACGGGCGATGCCGCGGGTCAGGGTGCCGGTCTTGTCGACGATGAGGACGCGGATCTTCGCCAGCATCTCCAAGGCCCCGCCCCCCTTGATGAGGACGCCGATGCCGGCCGCGCGCGAGAGGCCGGACACGAGCGCGACGGGCACCGCCAGGATCAGCGGGCACGGCGTGGCGACCACCAGGACGGCGAGGCCCCGCAGGGGATCGCCCGAGACGATCCAGGCACCGCCGGACATCAAAAGCGTGAGGCCGAGGAAGGCGAGCCCGTAGCGGTCGGCCAAGCGTGCCATCGGCGCCTTGCGAGCCCGCGCCGCCTCGACCAGCCGGACGATGCCTGCGTAGGTACTCTCGGCCGCAGGCCGCTCCGCCACTAAGGTGAACGGCGTGCCGGCGTTGACCGTGCCGCTGAGCACGGACTCGTTCGCTCCGATGCTGACCGGCATCGCCTCGCCGGTGAGGCTCGACTGATCGAGCACGGCGCGCCCCGCCGCGATCCGTCCGTCGACGGGTACGACGTCGCCGACGCGCACCAGGATGCGGTCCCCCGGAACCAGCGCCGCGAGCGGCACCTCCGTCAACGCGCCGCCATCCTCGCGCAGGGCGCTGCGCGGCTGGCGCGCGATCAGCGCTGTCATGGCCCTGCCGGCGCGGCCGGCCGCATAGGCTTCCAGCGCTTGGCCGCCCGCATACATCATGGCGATGACGACGGCGGCTAGTGGCTGCGAGAGAGCAAGGGCGCCACTCATCGAGAGCAGGGCGACGAGGTCGAGGCCGACATCGCCCCGCGCCAGACTCGTGACGATCTGAATCGCCAGGATGGCGAGCACTGCCAGCGTCGGCAGCATGAAGGCCCAAGCGGCAGCCTCAGGCTGCGCGAGCGCCTGTGCCGACAGGCCGGTGCAGAGGCCGAGCAACGGCAGGAGGACTAACCATCCTCGAAGGCGCGGCACCCATCCGGCGACAGCCGACGATCCCGTCTGGGTTGAGCCCAAGGCTACCGGTGTCATCGTCGGGGTCGCCCGCAATTGCTGCGCGTTCCGTTTGCGCCGGTCTCAGCGGCGGCCCCTTGCGCTGGATCAACGCTCAACCGGGATCCACGGAGACTGACCGAGAGTCCAGCAGAGAGCGCCCGAGGTCACCGATTTGACCCCGCGGCGTGGCGGTGCGGTCGACTGCCTTGCCGCGGGGGATGTGGCTGAAGAGCCGATCCTCCACGCCAGTGCCGGCATGACAGCGGCGGCCTGTCACTCAATACCGTTGCTTCAAGAACGTGGGAGGGTCGCCGCCGCACGCCACCGCGTCAGCCCGCCACGATATAGAAGCGGGAGGCTCGGCCGGGCCCCGCCCAGTGTCATCCGACCGGCCCCGCATCGAGGGACAGACGGAAGCGCAGCCGCACAACTCCAGCATCGTCGCGGACAGCGGCGACGAAGTCCTGCCGACCGGGTTCGTCGGAAAGGCTCTGCGCGATCCGCGTCATGATCTTCACGGCCTGCGAGCGCGCGGCTTCGAGGTTCGGCAGGTCGTAGCCGTCCCTGTCCCGGACGATATCAGTTCCGTCGTGCAGATCGATGAAGAAGCGGGGCATGGGGACTCGGCGGTGCTGGCGCGTCGGCCACGCTAAGCAGTTTCCGCACCGGTCCGCGTACCGCTTTTCGGCATGCCGCCCCCGCTCCGGCGCCAAGAGCGCCGCAATTCATCGCCACGAGTTTCCGCTCCGCGCGCCGGCTCCATCGGTGCAGCGCGCCCGCCACCACCTCCTTGCCGGAACCGGTTTCGCCGAAGACGAGCACGTCGACATCGGCCTTCGCCACCTCGCGCAAGAGGGCGCGAAGGCCTGCAATCTCCGGCGAGGCGCCGAGGAAGGCCGGATCTTCCTCGATCGCCCCATCGAGACGAGCCCGTAGCGTCCGATTTTCCATCACGAGCCGCCGCCGCTCCAGGGCCCGACGCACCAAGGTGATGAGCGCTTCCGCGGGATAGGGTTTGGCCAGGAAGTCGTAGGCGCCGCCCGGCATGGCGACCGCCGCCATGCCGATGTCGCCGTGTCCGGTGATGAGAATGACCGGAAGGTCCGGGTCGACCCGGTGCAGCCGGGCCAGCAGGCCGACGCCGTCGAGGCCCGGCAGCCCCACATCCGTGACCACGGCGTCGGGGCGCGGCCAGGATCGCCGCCAAAGCCGGCTCGGCGGCGGCCCTGTCCGGCCAGACCACGGCGCCGCTCGCACCCGCGCCAACGCTGCAGCCGACCGAGTGAGCCTTCTTGGTCGTGGTGGGCTGCGCGCGGAGCCTGCGACGATTCAGCGAAGCACAGGCCCCATCGCGCCGCGTCGTACCGGACGGCATGGCGGGATTGTCCTCGGGCGATGCGTGCGTCCGGGTATCGCCGTCAGGGCTGCCGTTGCCGGCCGTTATGCGCCTTCCAGGATCTGCGGCGCGAACGCGGCGACGACAGGCCGGAACGCACTGACGATCGCGGGATCGAGCCGCCCCACCATGCTCTCCAGGATCGCGTAGGCCGACTCACTGGGCATCGGCGGCTTGTAGGGCCTCTGCTCGATCAAGGCCGCGTGGATATCGCAGACGGTGATGAGCCGCACGAGATCCGGGATCTCGTGTGCCTTGAGGCGATCCGGATAGCCTGACCCATCGAGCATCTCGTGGTGCGACCGGACGACGTGCAGCATCTGCTGCTCGAAGCCCTGATCGACGAGCATGCTGTATCCCTTCTCCGGATGCAGCCGCATGACGGCCAACTCGGTGTCGTCAAGCCGACCCGGCTTGTTCAGAATCGCGGCCGGGATATGAATCTTGCCGACGTCGTGCAGCAGGGCTGCCTTCGTGACGCGATGACGCTCCTGCTCGCCGAGTCCCAGGGCGGCCGCGAAGGCCGCCGCCAGTCCGGCGACCAGCAGGCAGTGCTGATGGGTGGCGTCGTCAAACTGGCGAACCGCACGGACCCAATCGCGGATTCCGGTATCCCGGATGGCGAGGTCGATGGCCTGGGTACCGTTGTCGATCACGCCCGGTGTGATCGGCTGGTCGGGCACGAAGACCGATGCGTAGAATCCGCGCAGTTCCGCGGCTGTCTTTACCGCGCCGGCAGGTACCGGCTCCTTATCGTGCGGCGCGGCGAGCGCGGCCGCGCGCGGCGCACCGAGCGCCTCTCGCAGACGATCCGCGTCGAATGGGGCTCCGAGCGTGTTCGTCGCATTGAGCGAAATGCCGAGCAGCCGGGTCCTCGGATTGTCGGCATGTCGCAGGACAACCAAGGGGGCGCCGTGCCGGATCTCGGCCAGGAGGCGGCGCAGCCGTTCGACCGATGCGGTGCCGAGATCGAGAACATCGGCGACGATCCCGGTCGCGACGCCGACTGGCACGTCCGCGGCGCGGAGGTCGTGGATATCGCAGGCCAGCCCGTCGGAGAGCTCCTGCGCCAAACCCAAGCTGCGGGCGGGATCGTCCGTGATCAGAAGTATCCGGCCCATCGGCACGCCTTCCGGGCTGCCCCTTACGGGAACATCGCGTCGACGGTGTCCTGCGAAACCGAGGCCTCTCCGGGCAGGACGGGGCCATTCAGCAAGGCCGCCTCCCCGCTGCGCCTGTCGGGCGGCGGATTCGGCGCCGATGGCGCGGCGTCGGACGCCGACCAGACACGCAGCATCTCGCCGATCCGATCCTCCACGAGGACGATGGTGCGTACGACCTTCGAGATCCGCTGCCCGGTAAGATCCTGGAAGTTGCAAGCTTCGAAGATGGTTTGCATCTCGGCCCGGATCGCCTCGGCGTCGGCCCGGTTGGTGTCCTCGCCCGACCGCCGGACGATACCGCGCGCGAGCGCGTCGACCGTCTCAGACGCGGTCAGGATCGTGTTGGTGGCGTCTTCCGTGCCCTGCACGACCGCCTGGAGTTCGTCGCAGGCGCGACTGGTCTCCTGCTCCTGCCGGAGATCGGCAATCTCCTGACGGGTCCGGGCGATCGCATCCGAAATCGACAGGAGCTGGCTTCGCAGAAGCCCGACACCTTCTTCGATTGCGACAACGTCGGGTAGAGCACGGGCCATGAGCGGGATCGCCATGCGGTTTAATTTCAGCCGGCAACGATAACGATGATGTCTTAAGCTGCACTTAATGCGGCTTATCTCGGCTCGGAAAGGTGCATAACCTGCAGTCGACAATTGTAAAATACGCTATCCAATCCGATGCCGCGATTGATGTGCTGGCTGCGGCCAGCGACTTGCAGGCCACCGCTTGGCGCGCACGGGGCTGATTTCTCGGTTCAGGCGGCAGCGCTCCGGCACGCCGGCGCAACCGACTGTGTCGGTCGGCTCGCCGTCCTGCCTCAGATCGAAACCGAAGTTGCTACCGCGACACTCCGCACAGGTGCGCGTCGGGGAAATCGTCGATTTTGAGCAGTGATGCGCCGAGAAAAGTAAGCTTTTGATGTTCCTTTGCTCACATGGTCCCAAGGTCGAGCTGAAATGTGAGCACGGCATTCCGAGCGGCGCGTCGCTGGCTCGATCTCCGAACACAGGTCGCACGGTTCACGCAGGCGCGTGCGGGCGCGACGGCCGTGGAATTCGCATTGGTGGCGGTGCCGTTCTTCGCACTGGTCGGGGCCTGCCTGGAGAACGGCATCGTCTTCTGGGAACAGGAGATCCTCCAGCAGGCGGTCGCCGATGCCGGTCGGCAGATCTACACGGGCGCCTTCCAGACGGCGAATGCAGGCACCACCGATACCGCGACGCTGATGGCCCGCTTCCGGACGGCGATGTGCACGCAATCGAACGGCACCCCGCGTGTGACGATCTTCAATTGCGCCAACGTTCGGGTCAGCATCACGAAGGCTGATAGCTACACCGCGGCGACCCCGGTCTCGCCGGTGGCGACCAATGCCAGCGGGGCGAGCGATTGGAACGCAAACTTCGCCGGCTATTCCTGCGCGGGGGCCTCAGCCATCGTGGTGGTGCAGGCTGCCGTGGACATCCCGGTCTTTTTCCCCCTGCTCGGTGCGGCGGTGCCCAACCTGCCGAACAAGCGCCGCGTGCTCCAGGCCGCGACGGTGTTCAAGGTCGAGCCGTATCCGGCTCCGTCAGGATGCTCCTGATGGATTGTGTGCTCAAGCGCCTGAGGCATTCTCGACAGGATGAGCGTGGCGTCGCCGCCGTCGAGTTCGCCTTGGTCCTGCCTCTCCTGATCGTCCTGTATTTCGGGACAACGGAGCTGACGCGCATCGTCGACACAAGCCGCAAGCTGACGCTGTTCGCCCGCACTTTGGGCGACCTCTCCGGGCGCATGGACAACGCCCTGACCACGCAGGACGGTATGGCGAAGATCGCCGGTGCTGCGACCGCGATCCTGCGCCCGCTGGACGCATCCGGCCTCCAGATCGTGGTCAACGCCATGGGCGTCGAATCCGTGAACGGCACCCTCAACGGTTTCGTCTGCTCCAGCTGGCCTCAGAACGCGACCAGGCGCCCGGCCAAGCAGGCCAGCGGAACCAACGGATTGCCCGCGACGCCGGCCGCCTATCAGTTCGACGGCGCCCGCTACATCCTGGCCGAGGTCACGATGACTTACACGCCAATCATCGGAAGCTCGCTCTACCGGTGGATCTTCGGTGGTCAGGGGCTGACATTCACGCGGCAGGTCCCGTGGTCGGAACGTACCCCCAACGAGATCGTCATGCCGGGCGGCGCGGCCTGCCCGGTCTACAACTGATGTTCGAGGGATGGCCCGTGTCGGTGTTCCAGAGCCGGTTGACGCGCATTCTTAAGCGGCCCGCGACGGCGTTTCCGCGGGCGCATTCCGGTCAGGTTGCGGTGACCTTCGCGCTCGTCACGCTACCGGTCATGTTCGCGGCGGCGGCGGCTGTCGATTACGGCCGGCGCAACGCCGCGAAGACCCAGCTCGACACGGCCCTCGACGGCGCCGTGCTGGCGGTGATGTCACAGAAGACCAACACGATCCCGACGACGACGTTGCAGAACATGGAGACGCAGTTCCGCGCGGAGGCCGCGAAGGTCCCGGGCGTCACGGTGACCTCATTCACGCCGGGAGCACCGGTCAACACGGCGTCCAGCCTCAGTCTGACCGCCAGCTACACGGCGACCGTCAAGACGGGTCTGGCATCGATGATGCAGATCCCAGCCATGACCATCAACGGGACATCTGCGGCGACCCGGAACATCTCACAGTACATAAACTACTATCTTTTGCTCGACAATTCGCCGTCGATGGGCCTCGCCGCGACCGATGCGGATGTGCGCAATATGAAGATCGCCACCAATGGATGCGCCTTCGCGTGCCATCAGCATACTTTCGATAGCAAGGGCAACATCACCGGGGACAATCTATCCGACAATTACCATATTGCTCTCAAGAACAATATCAAGCTTCGCATTCAAGTTTTGCGGGATGCGGTCTCGGCGCTCGTCGACCGGGCGAATGCCAGTATGCTGCTGCCGCAGCAATTTCAGATGGAGATGTGGACGTTCAACGATTCTGTGTCTCAGACGAGGCTCCAGACGATGACGCCGACCCTGAACAACATCAAGAACGCTACACCAAATATCGATATTGCCTACGCTTACTACAATCAGTCGGATAATCAGACCGATTTCGAACGCGCAATCGCCAAGATGAATACGACCATACCGGACAGCGGCAACGGTCTCACGCCGGACAAGCCGATCCGCTTCCTGTTCCTCGTCACCGACGGTGTCGAGGATACGGGGGGCAGCGTCACCAATCAGAGCGCCGGATTCCAATACCAGAGCGACCGTTTCATCGGCCCTCTGAGCCCTTCGACCTGTACGGCCTTGAAGAACAGGAACGTCAAAATCGGTATTATTTACACGCAGTATCTGCCACTGTACGATAATGATTTCTACAATCGATACGTCAAACCCTACGAATCGAAGATCGGCCCGGCGCTACAGGCCTGCGCATCCGACAATATGTATTTCCCGGTTGCGTCGGGCGGCGACATCACCGCAGCCATGCTGAAGCTGTTCAGCACCACCCTCGCCTCTGTCCGGCTGAGCAACTGACGCGCTCCACAGTTCCGGCCACAGAGGCTTCGCGACAGCGAGGGCGCCGGTCCCTCTGGCAGCTGTTCTCGTGGGGCGACGACCGGGCGAAACGCGGTCAGTTTTGCGCCGACGACGCTGGACCGAGGACGTTGACCCACAGCACGACAGTCCGGCCGCGTTGGTCGGGATTGCTGAAGCGGTGCGGCCGCCGGCTCTCGAAGCGGAAGCTGTCTCCTTCCGCGAGCTGGAGCGTGCGTGCCTCGACGACGAGGGTCAGGCGCCCCTCCAGGACGAGACCGGCTTCCTCGCCATCGTGGCTGAACAACTCGTCGCCGGTGCTCGCCCCGGCCTTCAGCACCATATGGAACAGGCTCATCCCCTGCGCGCCTCCGGGCGGGGTCAGCAACTGCTTGGTGATGCCGGCGCGCCAGAGCTGAAGTTCAGGCCGGTCCTTCCGGAACACCACGATCGGGTCCGGATCGGGCGCGTCCGGGCCGGGCTCGAAGAGGCCGCCGATCCCGATCTGCAGCGTGTCCGCGAGCAACGCGAGCACCCGGAGCGAAGGCGACGACAGGCCTCGCTCGACCTGACTGATGAAGCCGATCGACAGGCCCGTGCTGGACGCGACCGCTTCGAGCGAGAGCCCCCGCGCCCGTCGCAGGCTGCGCAGGCGCTGACCCACGGCCCGGTCGACCGGTTCCGGACCCGTTGCTGCGCCTTGGGGGATGCTCACCGTCACACCAGTCTGCCTCTCGGGTGTCCCTTCATGCACGTGAAAGTCGCTTGCGTCGATATCGAAAACGTGCGGTATTCTTCACGAGAATGAAATCGGGCGCAGGCTCTCGCCGTACGACCCGGGCACCTCATGGGAGCGGCATGATGAGAAGACGGTTGGCCGAGCTGTGTCTGTCGTCGGCGCTGCTCCTCGGATTTCTCGGGAGTCCCGTCAGCGCGCAGCCCCTGAAGGTCGGTGCGACGCCAACCGGCCTTCCCTTCACCTTCCTCGACACCAAGACGAACACCATTCAGGGCGTGATGGTCGACCTCGTCAATGCCGTCGGTAAGGAGGCGGGTTTCACGGTCGCGGTGGAGCCGCTGCAATTCTCGACGCTGATCCCGGCGCTCACCGCCTCTAAGATCGACATCATCTCGGCGGCGATGTTCATCACGCCGCAGCGCAAGGAAGTCGTAGCCTTCTCGGCCCCCGTCTACACCTATGGCGAGGGACTGATCGTCCCGAAGACCGACACGAAGGATTACACATCCTTCGCCGACCTGAAGGGTGAGACCGTGGGCGCTCAGGTCGGCACCGCCTTCGTCGAACCGCTGAAGAAGTCTGGCCTGTTCGGCGAGGTGAAGATCTACGACACGATCCCCGACATTATCCGGGACGTGAATTCCGGGCGCCTGAAGGCCGGCTTCGCCGACGCCCCAATCCTCGCCTATTACGTCAAACAGGGGCTGTTTCCCGGCGTCCGCCTGGTCGAGACCTTCAAGCCGACCGTCGTCGCCTCGGTCGGCCTGAGCGTCCGCAAGACCGATTCCGAGCTTCTGGCCAAGATCGACAAGGCGCTCGCCAAGCTGAAGTCCGACGGGACGCTTCAGGCGATCCTGACCAAGTGGGGCCTTCCGCCCTCGGCGGACAAGTCCTGAGCTTCGGCCCTGAACTCCATGCGCGAGTTCCTCGCCGACGCCCATGAATACCTGCCGATCCTGCTCCAGGGCGTGCAGCTCACGGTCCTGATCACCCTCGCCTCCCTGGTGGTCTCGACTCTGCTCGGCCTGGTCTGGGCGGTGATGCGGGTTTCCGGCATCGCGGTGCTGGCCGGCTTCAGCGCGGTGATGATCAACATCCTGCGCGGCATCCCGATCATCGTGCAGCTGTTCTACATCTACTTCGTCATGCCCGATTTCGGCCTGTCGCTCACCGCGGTTCAGGCGGCGATCATCGGGCTCGGCATCGCCTACTCGGCCTACCAGGCCGAAAACTTCCGCGCCGGCATCGAGGCGGTGGATCGCGGGCAGGTCGAGGCGGCACTGTCGATCGGCATGGGCTGGGGCCTGACCATGCGGCGGGTGATCCTGCCACAGGCGATCCGGATCGCGCTGCCGCCCTACGGCAACATCATGATCATGATGCTCAAGGATTCGTCGCAGGCCTCGACCATCACGGTCGCGGAACTTGCGCTCCAGGGCAAGCTGATCGCGTCGTCGACCTTCAAGAACACCAGCGTCTACACGATGGTCGCGCTGATGTACCTCGCGCTCAGCCTGCCGCTGATCCTGCTGGTCCGACACCTCGAGGCGAAGGGACGGCATCGATGATCGTCCTAGAGGATGTTCGTAAGCACTACGGTACCCTGGAGGTGATCAAGGGCGTCTCGGCCGAGGTCGCCAAGGGCGAGGTGGTCTGCATCATCGGGCCGTCGGGCTCCGGAAAGTCGACCCTCCTGCGCTGCATCAACGGGTTGGAGGCCTATGACGGTGGGGAGATCCGCGTCGACGGCCAGCGGGTCGACCGGGACAAGCGCGCCATCAAGGCGATCCGCACCCGGGTGTCCATGGTCTTCCAGCGGTTCAACCTGTTCGCCAACCGGACCGCTCTGGAGAACGTCGTCGAGGGTCCGCTCCACGTGAAGGGCGAGCCCCGTCGGGAGGCCGAGGAGCGGGCGCGCGCCCTCCTCGCGCGGGTGGGGCTCTCGGGCAAGGAGGATGCCCGGCCGAACGAGCTATCCGGCGGCCAGCAGCAGCGCGTGGCGATCGCCCGGGCGCTGGCGATGCGACCGGAGGCGATCCTGTTCGACGAGCCGACCTCGGCCCTCGATCCCGAACTGGTCGGCGACGTCCTGCGGGTCATGCGCGGCCTTGCCGACGAGGGGATGACGATGATCGTCGTGACTCACGAGATCGGCTTCGCCCGCGAGGTCGCCGACCGGGTGCTGTTCCTCGACGGCGGCCGCCTCGTCGAGCAGGGGCCGGCCAGCGAGGTCCTGAACCGCCCGCAGAACCCCCGCACCCAGGACTTCCTGCAGCGCGTGCTGCACCCGCTCTAGGACACGCCGTGGCCGAACCGTTCCCCCTCGCCCCCTCGCTCTGGGCCACCACGGCGGCGCCCGCGCCGGACACGCCGCCGCTTGCCGAATCCGGCGCGGCCGACGTGGTGATCGTAGGCGGTGGCTTCTGCGGCCTGTCCACCGCCCTGCATCTGGCCGAGCGCGGAATCCGGCCGGTCGTTCTGGAGGCGCGGGAAGTCGGTTACGGCGGCTCCGGCCGCAACGGCGGCCAGGTCATCCCGGGCCTGAAATACGATCCCGCCGACATCGTCGCGCGCTTCGGACGTGAGCGCGGCGAGCGGCTCGCGCGTTTCGCTGGCGAGACGGCCGACGTCGTGTTCGACCTGATCGCGCGGCACGGGATGGATGTCCCGCACCGGCGCGCCGGCTGGATCCAGGGCGCCCATACCGAGGCCGGTCTCGCCGAAGTCGCGCGGCGCGCGGCCCAATGGGCCGATCTCGGCGCGCCGACCCGCGTCCTCGATCAGGCCGAGACCGGACGGCTTCTTGGGACTGAACGCTATCTCGGCGGCTGGCTCGACGGCCGCGGCGGCGCCATCCAGCCCCTGAGCTACGCCCGCGGGCTCGCCCGGGCGGCCCTGAAGGCCGGAGCGTCGATCCACGGGGCATCGCCGGTCACCGCCCTCGCGCGCACCGGATCTCGATGGACGGTCACGACGGCGCAGGGGGTACAATTGGCCACCGATCGGGTCGTGCTGTGCACCAACGGCTACACCGGCGGCCTCTGGCCGGACCTCGCCGAGACGGTGATCGCCGCGAATTCCTTCCAGGTCGCAACGGTACCGCTCTCCGACAACCTGCGGCGCTCGATCCTGCCCGAAGGCCACGTCTCCTCGGACACGAGGAAGCTCCTGCTCTACTTCCGGCTCGACCATACCGGTCGCCTGCTGATGGGTGGCCGCGGGCCGTTCCGGGAGCCGCGCAGTCCCGCCGACTGGGCCCATCTCGAACGGATCGTCGGCAAGCTCTTCCCTCAGCTCGACGGGATAGGCTTCGACCATCGCTGGTGCGGCCGCGTCGCGATCACCCGGGACTACTTGCCCCATCTCCATGAGCCGGCGCCCGGACTCCTCATCGATATCGGCTGCCAGGGTCGCGGCGTCGGTCTCCAGTCGGCGATGGGCCGGGCGATGGCCGCCTACATCGCCACCGGCAATGCCGACAGCCTGCCCTTTCCGCTCACGCCGATCGCGCCGCTGCCGCTGCACGCCCTGCACCGGCTGTACGTCTCGGCGATCATCGCCTGGTACCGACTGAGCGACGGCGGCATACGCTAATTGGGCGAAGGCTGGCACGGCTTGAGGCCGGGCTCGGTCCTCATCGCAACCGCCACAGCGCGCCGATGAGGCCGATGGCGGCAAGCGCCAGCGCGAGCAGCAGCCACCACAGGGCTTCCGGACCTGCATGGGTCAACACCACCGCTCCGGCCGGTGGCGCCAGCGCCTGGGCCGCCAGCGCCGGTCGGGCGAGGCGGCCGACGACGAGTGGGTAGCGCAGGGGACCGAACAGGGCGAGCGGTACCGTCCCCCGCGCGATCGAGTAGATCCCGTTGCCGCCCGCATAGAGCACCAGCCAGAGCGCTACCCCCGGCAGTCCCAGCGCCAGTAGCCACAGCCCCAGAGCGATCAGGCCGAAGGCCGCCGTCAGGGTCCAAAGGGGGTGATGTCGCTCCTTCAGGGAGATCTCGGCGACGCGCGCGCCGACCTGTGCCGGACCGATCAGCGCTCCGAAGGAGACGGCGGTGGCCACCGACACGCCCCGGGCCTGAAGCAGGGTGAGCAGGTGAACCGACACCTGGGACATGATCGCGCCGCCGAGGACCAGGACGCCTGCGAACACCAGGAAGGCCCGGCGCTCCCGGGCCGACAGGGGCCCGGAATCCAAGGCGTGCCGCTCGTCGGCCACCAGAAGCGCCGGAGCCGTCGGGATCATCACCAGCACGAGCGGCAGCGTCACCACAACATGCAGGGCGGCATAGATGAGGCAGGCGGCCCGCCAGCCGACATGCGCGACGAGGAATGCGGATAGGGGCCAGCATACGGTGCTGGCGAACCCGCCCCAAAGGGTCAGGGTTGTGATAGCCGGCCGCGCCGTCGCGCCGTAGAGGCGTCCGAGGGTCGCGAAGGCCGGGTCGTACAGCCCGCAGGCCATTCCGGCGCCGAGTATCAGCCAGCCGGCGAGGTAGACCGGTAAGATCGGCGCCAGGGCCAGGACGGTCAGTCCCGCGGCGAGCAGCAGCGCGGCCAGAGCGAGGACCGGCCGCCCGCCGCGTCGGTGGATTGCCGCCCCGACATGCGGCGAGGCGAGAGCTGCGACGAGAAGGCCGACGGCCAGTCCGCCGACCACCCAGGCGAGCGGCCAGCCGGTACTCTCAGCGATGGGTCCAGCCATCACCGCCGGCAGGTAGAACGACGAGCCCCAGGCGAGGATCTCGACGATGCCGAGGGCCGCGATCACCGGCCAGCGGCGGGCTGTTGGCATGGCCATGATAGCGGTCGGACCTTCAGAGGCCATGCCCGATCTAGCGGGGGCTGATCAGCGGCAGCCAGGCTGCCAGCGCCAGCAGGGTGATCAGAAGCACGGGCGGTGTGATGATCAGGCCGACCTTCATGTACTGACCCCAGGTGATCGTCTGCCCCTTGGCCGCAAGGACGTGCAGCCAGAGCAGGGTCGCGAGGCTGCCGATCGGCGTGAATTTGGGCCCGAGATCGCAGCCGATGACGTTGGCGTAGACCATCAGCTCACGGGTCAGGGGCGAAAGGTCCGGGGCCTGCTGAATGGAGAGCGCGCCGATCAGCACGCTCGGCATGTTGTTCATGACCGACGACAGAACGGCGGCGGCGAAACCGGTTCCGAGGGTGGCGATCCAGGGACCGTGGCCCGCGAGCCACGTCAGGCCCAGAGCCAGTTCCCGGGTCAGGCCGGCGTTCCGCAGGCCGTAGACCACGAGGTACATGCCGAGGCTGAACAGGACGATCTGCCAGGGCGCGCCGGCGAGCACCGCGCGGACGCCGATGACGCGCCCGCGTCTCGCGAGCAGCAGCAGGACCGCCGCGCCGGCACAAGTCACCACCGACACCGGTACGTCGAAGGGCGCAGTGATGAAATAGGCCAGCAGGAGAATCAGCAGCAGCGGGAACGCCGCGCGGAAGACGAGCCGGTCACGGATGGCGCTTGCCGGGCTCTCGAGGACGGTCATCGGATAGGTCGACGGAATGATGTGCTGGAAATACGCCCCCAGCACCGCCAGCGTCGCCGCTAGCGAGACGAGGTTCACCGGAACCATGACCGCCGCGTATCGGCCGAACGTCACGGCGAAGTAATTGGCCGAGACGATGTTGACCAGATTGGAGATCACCAGCGGCAGGGAGGTGCTGTCCGCCACGAAGCCGCAGGCGATGATGAAGGCGAGGGCCGCCGGCGGCGGGAAGTCGAGCCGAAGAAGGATCGCCAGCACGATGGGCGTCAGCAGGAGAGCCGCGCCGTCATTGGCAAACACCGCCGCGATCGCCGCTCCGAGGAGCACGACGAGGGGAAAGAGCCGCCGGCCCCTGCCACCACCCCAGCGGGCGACGTGCAGCGCAGCCCAGTGGAAGAACCCGGCCTCGTCGAGGAGCAGGGAGATGATGATCAGCGCGACGAAGGTGAAGGTCGCGTCCCACACGATGTGCCAGACCGTCGGAATGTCATCCGGCTGGATCACGCCGGTGGCGAGGGCCGCGGCCGCGCCGGCCAGGGCGCTCCAGCCGATCCCCAGCCCTCTCGGCTGCCAGATGACGAACACGAGCGTGATTAGGAAGATGGCGAGCGCGAGCATCCGGGCGGTGTCTTCTTGTGCTTCTGCGTCCGGTTCAGGCGGTGGCGACGCGGCGGCCGTGCTCGTCGACCACCCGCTCCCCGTCCTCCTTGACGAACTCGGCCTGCTGCGGTGGCAGGAGATCGAGCACCGCTTCCGAGGGGCGGCAGAGACGGACCCCTTTGGGTGTCACGACGAGCGGTCGGTTGAGCAGGATCGGATGCGCCGCGATGGCATCAAGCAACTGCCCGTCCGTCAGGGCCGGGTCGCCGAGATTCAACTCGGCGTAGGGCGTGCCCTTCTCCCGGAGCACGTCGCGCACCGACAGCCCGGCGCGGGCGAGCAGCTGCCCCAGCAGCGCACGGGCAGGTGGTGTCTTGAGATACTCGATGATGTGAGGCTCGATTCCGGTGTTGCGGATCATCGCCAGGGTGTTGCGCGACGTGCCGCAGGCCGGGTTGTGGTAGATCACGACGTCGAACGGCTCAGGCATGGGTATTGTCTCCGGGTGGGCAGAGGCAGGCAGCCAGTGTCTCCGCAGCCGGCATGCAGATCTCCGCGCGCCCCTGACAGCAATCGCGCATCAGGAACGCGATCAGATCGGAGAGCGTCGGATAGGCGGCACTGTAGATGATCGAGCGGCCGTCGCGCCGCGAGACGACCAGCCCGGCACGGCTCAACTCCTTGAGGTGATGCGAGACCGTGGCGGCCGACACGCCGACGGCGTCGGCCAGGGTGCCGGAGGCGAGGCCGTCTGGACCAGCCGTCACAAGCGCCCGCACCAGCCGCAAGCGATGCTCCTGCGCGAGTGCCGCGAAGGCCGCCAGGGCTTGCGCGTCGTCCATTTCCATTACAATCTTCAAAAGACAATTTGAACGTATGAGAAAGCGCCCCGTTGAGCAAGAGCCCGTTTCCTGCCCCCTCCGTCCGTGACGGCCTGCCGAACCTCAGCGCGGCACATTTCGCTGCGCCGAGTGTGGAGGCCGTGGAGGCTTCGCGGGCCGTGCCGATCCCGCACCCACCACGGTTCCTGATCCTTTACGGATCGCTCCGCGACCGGTCCTTCAGCCGTTTCCTGGCCTACGAGGCCGCCCGGCTGCTGGAGGCCATGGGCGGTGAGGTCCGCATCTACGACGCTGACGGCCTACCCCTGCCCGACGACACGACGGCGGACCATCCGAAGGTTCAGGAACTCCGCACCCTCTCGGTCTGGTCCGAGGGGCAGGTGTGGGTCTCGCCCGAGCGGCATGGCGCCTTGACCGGCGTGATGAAGAGCCAGATCGACTGGCTGCCCCTCTCGGAGGGTAGCCTGAGGCCGACACAGGGCAGGACCCTCGCGGTGATGCAGGTCTCGGGTGGCTCCCAGAGCTTCAACGCCGTGAACGCGCTGCGCGTCCTCGGCCGCTGGATGCGGATGATCACCATCCCCAACCAGTCCTCGGTGCCGATGGCCTACAAGGAGTTCGACGAGGCTGGCCGGATGAAGCCGGGGCCGCTCTACGACCGTGTCGTCGACGTGTGCGAGGAATTGATGAAGTTCACGCTGCTGACCCGCGGACGCGCCGATTACCTCGTGGATCGTTACAGCGAGCGCAAGGAGCGTGATCCGGATCGGCTCGCCGGGGTGGCAGCCGATATCGGCTTCGCGAGGCCGTCGCGGCCTGGCGCCTGAGCCCCGTCTGCCGGGAACGCGTCGCGGCTCGGCCCGGTCCAAACCGGGGCCTACTGGAAGCGCCGCATCTCCGGCGCCAGCGAGCGCCCCGCTTCGAGCAGGGCGCGGACCTTGCGGGTCGCGTGCAGGAGGATGTCCGGCCGCGCGTCCTCGTAGGACGTCTCCTCGACGAAGCTCTGCAGCGCCTCCGTGATCCGGTCCTCGATCTCGTCCATTAGGGCAAGTCCCTCCGGACCTTCCCGCCGGAGATGCGCGTCGGCGAGCGTCAGGTAGGCTGCGCTCGCCAGTAGGAAGGCGATCCCGTTCGCCTCCTGGGCCGCCGCGGAGCTCGCGTCGCCGCCGTCCGTGCCGTCTGCGACGTCGTCGTCCATCGGCTCATCCACTCCCGTCCGCTGCTCACGGTGTCGCGCGGTCGCCGCGCCGCGTAAATTAGAGAAAATGGGTCGGTCCCCGTCACCATTCGGGCGACGTCGGGGCCGAACCGGCCTCCCGGCCCTGCGCCGGGATCGGGCGCCGCGCCGGGCCCGAAGGCCACTGCTGCCGGCTTCAGGGGCCCGCATCCGCGGGGCCCTGCGCGGCCCGTCGCTCCCGCATCCTGCGAAGCGCGCGTCGCCAGGCGGCGACCACGACGTCGCGCGCCCTGGAATCGGAATTCCGGTTCGACTCACCCGGTCGCGCCTTGCCATCGGCCTGAGCGCCCCAGGCTCTCGGATCTCGGTTCATGATCGCCTCCCTGTCGTCCCGTGACAGACAGACACCGGATCCGGTCGTGCCGCGGTGAGCCGGCACACGCGGATCGCGCAAACCCCGTGCGGCGGAGCACATGCCCAGGGCGGCCTGGGGCGCCGCGCAATTTTTCTGAGCATGGATCGAAGAGTTTTTCAGCAGCGCTGGTCTGCATTCCTGGAGTACTGTCGCTCAGCCGGCACGCGCCATCATGCGGTGCCGCAAATATTGATGCGGTGCAATAAAGATCGTATTCAAAACTCAGTCGACTCCCGGGGCCGACATGTCCCGGCACCACGGGAGCAACGCATGGCAAAGTCGGAGACGACGGACATCACGTCCGGTCGCTCTTGCGAATGCCGGGGAGGATCACGGGCTCCATGAGGAAGAACAAGGTCATCTCGGCGGAAGAGGCGATCGCGCTGATCCGCGAGAACGACGTCGTGACGACTACGGGGTTCGTCCAGAGCTGCATCCCGGAGGCCCTGCATGCCGCCCTCGAGAAGCGTTTCGTCGAGACCGGATCGCCACGCGGCCTCACCCTGATCATGACGGCAGGCGCCGGCGACAGCAAAGGGCTCGGTACCGGCCGCCTTCACCATGACGGCCTGCTCTCGCGGGTCATCGCGGCCAATTTCGGCCGCATGCCGAAGGTCGCCAAGGCCGCCCAGGACAACCTGATCCGCGGCTACAACCTGCCACAGGGCGTGATCTCGCAGCTCTACCGGGCCTGCGCCGCCGGTCAGCCGGGCCTGTTCTCGAAGGTCGGCCTGAAGACTTACGTCGATCCGCGCCATGGTGGCGCCAAGGTCAACGAGCTGACCACCGAGGATATTGTCAAGCTCGTCGAGGTCGACGGCGAGGAATGGCTGTTCTACACGGCGACCAAGATCGATGTGGCCTTCATCCGTGCGACCTCGGCCGATCCCTCAGGCAATCTCTCCTACGAGAAAGAGGCGTTGACCCTGGATTGTCTCGCGCAGGCCATGGCGGCGCGCAACAATGGCGGCATCGTCATCGCGCAGGTCGAGCGCATCGTCGATGACGGCTACCTGCTGCCGAAGGACGTGCGCGTACCCGGCATTCTCGTCGACTGCGTGGTGGTCGCCGAGCCCGAGATGCACCGCATGAATTACGGCGTGATGCACGACGCCGCCCTCGCGGGCGAGATCCGGGTCCCGGTGACCGGCATCAAGCGCATGCCACTCAACGAGCGCAAGATCATTGCGCGCCGCGCCGCATTCGAGTTGCCGCCGAACGGTGTGGTCAATCTGGGCGTCGGCGCCCCGGAGGGCATCTCGTCGGTCGCCAACGAGGAAAAGATCACCCCCTACATTACCCTTACCACCGAGGCGGGGGCGGTCGGCGGAGTGCTGGCTTCGGGTTCAAGCTTCGGCGCCGCGACCAACGCCGACTGCATCATCGACCAGAACCAGATGTTCGACTTCTACGACGGCGGCGGGCTCGACATGACCTGCCTGGGCATGGCTGAGTGCGACGCGGCCGGCAACGTGAATACGTCGAAGTTCGGCGGCAAGCTGAACGGCTGCGGCGGTTTCATTAACATCTCGCAGAATGCCCGAACCGTCGTGTTCGCCGGCACCTTCACGGCGGGCGGTCTCGAGATCGCGGTGAACGACGGTCAGGTGCGTGTCGTGAGCGAAGGGAAATCCCGCAAGTTCGTCACCCAGGTGCAGCAGAACACCTTCTCGGGGCCCTACGCCGTCGAGCGCTCGCAGCCTGTCCTCTACGTCACCGAGCGCTGCGTCTTCCAGCTGACGCCGGACGGCCTGGAGCTGATCGAGGTCGCGCCGGGGATCGATATCGAGCGCGACATCCTTGCCCACATGGATTTCGCGCCCGTGGTGCGCAATCCGGTGCCGATGGACCCGCGCATCTTCCGTGACGAGCCGATGGAGCTGATCTCGGATCTGCTCAACCTCGATCTCAAATCCCGCGTCAGCTACGATGGCGAGCGCAACATCCTATTCGTCAACCTGGAAGGCTGGTATTGCCGCGTGAAGGGCGACATGGACGAGTTGCGCATGACCATCGTGGAGGCCTGCCGGAAGGCCGGTCAGCGGGTCAACGCCGTGATCAACCACGACGGTTTCCGGCTCAACGAAAATCTCGTCGATGATTACGCCGGCATGGTCCAGTACCTGCAGGCGAACTACTACGCCACCACGACCCGATACGCCACGAGCGCGTTCCTGCGCCTGAAGATGGAGGAGGCCCTGAACAATCGCGGGGTCGCGCCGCACGTCTTCGAGCGCAAAGAGGAGGCGCAGGCCTTCGTGAGCAGCACCGAGGACAAGAAGGCCCGCAAGCGGATCTCGCCGGCGGTCGCGTCGGCGGCCTGAGGAGCGGTCGGTTCGATGCCCACGCTGCGGGCGGCCTTGAGCGCGGCCGTCGCTGCCGCGCGGTTAAGGCCGGTCGCGGTGATCCGTATCAGCTGACCGGCAGACCAAGAACTCTGCGCGACTCCTCGGACAGCACCGCGTGCCGGACGGCTTCGGGGCCGTCATTCGGTGTTTGCGCGGCCGCCCGCGTGACGAGATCGCGAAACCGCTTCTTGTCGAGGGCGCGCCCGCGCAGGCTTCCGAGGACGGCGTCCAAGACCATGCGGACGGCCCGGGCGCGCTGGCGCTCACGTTCGAGTTCGGCGGCGAGCAGCGGATCCCCGAACTGGGTCGCAGCCAGAGGCGCGACCAGGACGGCACCGTCGACGACGGCCGGGTCGCGATCATCCGCCTCTGCGGCGGAATCCGTCACGCCGTCGAGAATCCTGGTCGCCTCGGTCAACAGGATCTTGTGCTGCACTGCCGCCGAGAGATTGGCCGGGACCTTCTGGCTGGCTGTGCCGATGAGGCGCTTGAACTTGTCCCGATCCAGCCCGAAGCGACCGATGCTGGCCCGGAGCGCGACCAGGACCGTGCTGAGGGCGTCGGTCCGATAGGTTGCCTTGAGGAGTTGGTCCCGCAGGGCGCCCGCCGAGGCCGACTGGGCGAAAGTAGTCTCCGGCAGTTGCTGCACCTGATCCGCCAGTTCGACGATGACACGCTGCATCAGTGCGGTCCGCTGGTCGCGGAGAGCGTCCGGCGTCAGACGCTGGCACCCTTTGCGGAGCCACACGAAGAATTCCGTGGCGTCCATCTCGAGCGAGTCCTCGACGCGCAGATCGATATAGCCGAGCTGCGACAGCTCCAGGACCATCAGGTTGAAGCTCGACGGCACGAACACCCAGGCATGCGCATCGGTGTAGTATGGCATCTGCACGGCGCTGAGCCATTGCGCCTCGTCGGTCAGAGGATTGGCAGGGATGGCCGGCCGGGTGTCCCCGCCCGACCAGGCGCCGACCGTCCCGTTCGCCTTGAGCGCCATGTTCAGGGCGTAATCGATATGGGTACGCACCGTGTGGCGGTCCCGCTTCTCAAGGAAGGCCGCAACGGCGTCGGCCGTCCCGGTGAGGGACCGGTAGAAATCGAAGCATTTGCGCTTGTCGGGCACGGCCAGGATCACGACCCCATCGGGGCGCAGCAGGATCTCGGCGGCGCGCAGGAAGGTCACGATGTCGGTCGTATGCTCGATCACATGGCTGGCGATGAATGCATCGAACGTTCCGTGCTGATCGACCGGTACCGCATCTGCGATCGAGCCGCCCATCCACACGAAATCGACTTCCTCGATCCGGTCGACGGTCTGATCGTGATACTTCTTGATGAGTTCCGCGCGTGGCGCGTGATCGATGACGAACGTGTTCCAGCCATCGCGCTTCGGCGCGAGCGGACTGAAGCTCGGGCCAACCTCGACGATACGGGCCTCCCTGGTCAGTGACCTTAGGAGTTGCTGCGCACGATCCATTGCATCTAAGCTCCGAACAGACGCTTCGCGAATGCGCTGTAGAAGCGCCGTGAATACGGCGTTGGTGGGAAGGAAATTCGTTGCAGAAGAAGCCGCTTGCCGCTGTCACCATGGCATACAATGAAGCGACCATGTTGCCACTTTGGCTGAAGCATTATGAGCAACAGGTCGGTGCGGAAAACTGCTATATTCTTGACCACGGCTCCGACGATGGCTCGACGACTGGACTTCGCGCTAACGTCATCCGGCTGCCGCGGTTGCCCCTGAACGAATGGGAGCGCGCCCATACGGTCAGGGATTTCTGCGCATCCCTCTTCATCGGCTTCAAATATGTTCTCTATGCGGATGCCGACGAGCTGGTCGTTCCGGACCCTGAGGTGGCGCCGAACCTTTCGGACTATATCGCCGCGCGAACGCTGCCGCCGATCCTCGATCTGTTCGGGTCCGATGTCATGCACGTCGCGGACGAGGCTCCCATCGATGTCGCGGTGCCCATTTCCAGTCAGAGACGGTTCATCCGCCCGATCTCGACCTTGTGCAAGGCCACCATCGTATCGGAACGCGTCGACTGGCATGTCGGCTTTCATTGCCTGATCCAGGATCATCGCCCGGAATTCCGTGACCTGTTCCTGTTTCATTTGGCGTATCTGGACCACGACGTCCTTTTCAGACGCCAGCAGAAGCGCAATGCAGCCGCGCCGATCGGCATCCCGAACTCGCATCATGCCATCGATCCGACGGAGTTCCTGGCCTTCGTGAAGGCGGATATCGGCCGGATCGCGCGACGTCCCGTGCAGATGCGCCGCGGTGAAGCGGTCTTCGAAACCACGAAGCGGATCTTCGCCGACGCCATCGAGCGCAAGAGCGCCATCCAGGCCCCGGATCTGTGGCAGCTGCCCGATCGTTTCGTTGGATCGTTCTAGGGCTTAGCGTCAGTACGGGCCAGGTCCGTTTCGTCGTCGCTCGGACGAAGCGAGCCTCGCCATCCGTGATGGCCATTGCGGGGAGAGCACCGGAGCGCGCCGTCCAGAGCGCAGGCGGGACGGCTTCCAATCGCGGCTCCGCCGGCGCCAGGCTTCGGACGCCGACCTTCATCTCTTCAGCCGACACAGCGTGCATCCGCTCAAAGGTCGAATTCACCCGGTCCGCTCCGGATGCCGAGGCGCTGCCTTCCGGTATAGGTCGGTCCGCCCGACGCCGCTCCCGCCGCGCCGGCGTACCATGTGACGAGACCCGACCCTGCGCAACGATCCCTGCCTCACCACATCCGACGCCGATCGCGGCCTTGCCGGCTTGCGCTGGGCCGAGTTCGTTGCGGATCTCGCGCACGCGGCACTCATCGCGGAACTGGAGACCTGGCCGAAGCCCGGCCTCGTCAGCTTGGTCGATTCCGGCAGCCACGACGATATGGATGCGGCCACGCTCCGGCGGAGCGCGGCGGCAATCCGGCCGTTCTTCGCCGAACTGGTCGCGGCGGGCGCCCGCAATCCGGAGATGGCGGAACTGCGCGCCATCGGCCTCCGCGCCGAGACCGCGATGATGCGGGCGACCGGCGGCGTCAACGCGCATCGCGGCGCCATCTTCTCCCTGGGCCTGATCTGCGCGGCGGCCGGAATACCGAGTGCAGGAGGCGCCAGTGCCGAAGCGCATGCCGAGGCGGTCGGACATCTCTGGGGGGCCGCGATCGCCCGGGCGCCTGTCTCGACCGTGACCCACGGTGGCCGGGCGGCCCGCCGCTTCGGTGTCGGTGGCGCCAGCGCCGAGGCTGCGGCGGGCTTCCCGACTGTCCGCGCCGTCGGCCTTCCCGCCTTGCGCTTCGGCCGATCCTGCGCGGCGAACGACCCTGATGCAGCGCGTGTGCAATGTTTCTTCGCCCTCCTGGCGGTGGTCGACGACACGAACCTCCTGCACCGCGGCGGGGCTGACGGCCTCCTGGAAGCACGCGCGGCCGCCGCGACATTCCTCGATGCCGGCGGGGTCTCGGCTCCGGCCTGGCGGGATCGCGCGGCCGCGGTCCACCGCGCCTTCGTGGCCGCGCGCCTCAGTCCGGGTGGCTGTGCCGATCTCCTCGCCGCAACGCTGCTGCTGGACTCACTGGGGTCGTTGCCCTGACCCGTGGGCAGTCCCGGGTCGCTTCGGCCGCAGTTTTCCTGGCGCGGTCGATGCTTACATCCCGACAACTCCCCCGCCCTCCCCGCCGGACCGCCCGTGACCCTCATCAGGATCGCCCTTCTCGCGCTCGCCATGCTCTTCCTCGTCCCGGTGGCGATTTCCGCCCTGCTCTATGCGACGCGGGCGCGCGGCGATTGGCGCATGGCCGACCGGTCCAGCGCCGGCCTGCTGCCGCCGGCTCACGCGCATCCCGAAGCCGTGCTGCGCATCTTCTCGGCACAAACCGTCAGCTGGCGCGGCATCGTCGCGACCCACAGCTGGATCGTGGTCAAGGAGTACGGCGCACGCGCCTACAGCCGGTTCGACTACACTGCATGGGGGCAGCCGATCTGGGTGGACCGGTTCGTGCCTGACGGATTCTGGTTCGGAAACCTGCCGATGGTCGTGTTCGCCGCGGACGGACCGGAGGCCGAAGCGATGCTGCCGCGGATCCGGCAGGCCGTGGCGAAGTACCGTTACAACCGGCCCGGAGACTACGTCGTCTGGCCTGGCCCGAACTCGAACACCTTCGTGGCCGCCGTCATGGCGGCAGTGCCGGAAATCCGCGCCAGCCTGCCGGCGACCGCGATCGGCAAGGATTTTCCCTATGATGGACGTTGGATCGGTCTGACACCCTCCCAGACGGGCATCCGCATCAACCTCGGCGGCTATGTCGGGCTGACGCTCGGCTGGGTCGAGGGGCTCGAACTGAACCTGTTCGGCGGCGTCGCGGGGATCGATCTGCGACGGCCCGGGATCAAGCTGCCGGCTCTGGGACGGCTGGGAATCTGAGCGGCGCCCGGAAGACCGGCCGCCGGCGCGACCTACGGCGCGAGGTCGTGGACCGGCTCCTTCACCGGGGTGGCGCTGCTGTTGAGCACGCTGCTGCCGGTCGGAACCGGCTTCAGTACGGCCCGGTCGATCTGCGGCGGCGTCGGCAACTGGAGCTGGGCGCTGGTGTCGGCCCATTCCCGCGCGATGCGCTCGGGATCGTCGTTGAGCTTGCTGCCGTAGCTCCGGACGATCTCCCGGATCTTGGCCTGCCATTCCGGCGTGGCGACCTTCTCCCCGCGTATGGAAGACGTTTCGATGGGACGAGCGAGAATCCCGCTCATCCGGCCTTCCGGATCGTTTCCCCGTTCCCGTCGCGATACGTCTGCGGTCTCGCTCGACCCGGCACGACGGTCATGTGCCTTTGCGCATCGCTGACACGCGCGTGCCTGCCCCCGTCCGGGCGCGCGTTCCGGTTGGAGCACAAAACTCCGGTCCAAGATCGCGATCGCGCGAAGGCGCGCGTGCCGAGTGAGCAGGAAGACGCTGGCTGGCTTGGCTCAGCAGATTGATGGCGGCGTCATAGAGGACGAGGCTCGCAAGGACAATCGCTGCACAGGTTGCAATTACTGTCTGCCTGTCACGTCCGCGCGTCGTCTCGGACAACTCGGACGACCATTCGGGCAACGACCGGGAACCGCCGCCGCGATGCGCCGCTAGACTTTCCGGAGGGCGTCCTGCGCCTGCACGGGTCCTCAAGGCCGCCGGCGGCGCGTCCGAGGGAGCGATTGGTCCTACGGAAGGTGCCTGAACCGGATGATGCTGCGCGACAGGCGGCCGTCATCCCAATTGGGCATCTTGCGCCACGGTGTCGTGACGTCGGCGTAGTCGCCGTCGATCCGGATGGAGCGCCGTTGCTCGGTGCCGACCCATTCGGGCGCCCAAGCCGTCTGCACGCTGGTGACCCACTCGTCTCCCTCGATCCGGTAGCGGCCGATATAGGCGACTAGGGTCTTCATCAGAGCGGCCCGCTCCGCGTCCGTGGTCGCAGCCTTGCGCTCGCTGCCCTCGAGGTGGAAGGCGACCCAGCCGTCCTTGGTGAAGATCACCCGTCCGCGGGGCGTGCCGCCCATGGTGTCGATCAGCTTGCCGGTCTCCTCGTCCTCGACCTTGTACGAGACGAGTCCCCAGGTTCCGACGATCCGATCTTCCAAGCGCGTGTCGACCCTGGCCGCTCCGCCATGATCCGGCGCCGAGGCGCCCATCGTTTGATCGGCGGCCAGAAGGAGGGGGAGCGCAACGAGGGCGCGGCGGGCCATGATGGCCGATCGTCTTGCGGGCATGGTCTGCACCCAGGTCTCGCGTGATGCGCGCCTTATCGCGCCGCGCCGCGTTCTTCGGTCGGTCGCGGCGCGCTCCAAGCGCGGCGGGAGCAAAGCTGGTAGACGCTGAGGGCGATTCCGGCCGCTCTTGCCGGCGATCCGGCCTCAGCCGCCGTTGCGTGCCATCCGGGTCGTGCCAGTGCCGGCGGCGAGGCTCGGCAGCGGATCCTGCGTGCCGCTGACCACCACGAGCCGTTGGACTTCGCCGCGCAGGAAGGCCTGCAGGAACCGCTCGTAGTCACGGAACGAGACGCAGCCGTTCGAGTCACCGCGCGGGCCCAGCATGTAGGTATGCGCCAGCAATCCGACGCGACCGTACACCGCCTCGGTGCCGCCCACCGGCGTGAGGCGGATCGCCCGCACGCCGTGGAACGGCCGCTCGCGCTCGGTGAGGTCGTAGGTGCCGGGCGGCGTCGGCCCGCGCATCCGCATGTTGACGAGGCGGGGATCGTCCAGACCTTCGCCGAGGCCGGAATGGGCCTCCAGGCGCTCGCCGTTCGGAAGGGTCACCGTCTTGGCGGCGATGTTGTACACGGCAATGCCGGCCGTGGCGCTCGGCTCCCGCGAGAGGCTCAGGGGCGGCGAGAGGCGCTGCCGCGGCGCGACGTCGGCGGGTTTGCTCTCCAGCGCCGCGTAGGCCAGGGCCGGACCGCGCTCGATGCCGAAAAGTTTCTCGAGGAAGGAGCGCTCCTCGGGCTGGACTGTGGGCTGTGCCGCTGGCGGCAGTTCGCGGCGGGCCATGCGCCGCTCGGACCGTCGGGCGAAGCCGCCGCCGGCGGGGGCGCGGAATTCAGGCGGGCGCGGGATCGGCAGCGGGACCACCATCGCGCTCGGCGGCGTCTCGGCGGCTTGCAGGCCGGCCTCGGAGCCAGCCTCAGGAGCGGGTTCGGGCGTCAGAGCGGGCGGCGCGATCTGGCTCCAGGCCCAGCGCGACAGGGAGCCGCCGGTGGCCTCGCGCGACGGATCGGACGGCGCGATGGCATCCGGTTCAGCGGTGGCGGTTTCGGTACTTCCCGCCGCGTCCGCTGCGGGCGTCGGCGCTTCCGATCGAGCGCTCTCCAAGGCGGGCGCCGTGATCGGGGCTCGGTGCAGGATGCTGCCGCCCAGAGCGGCCATCGCCACGACGCCGGTCAAAACCGTCAGGGGCGGCAGCCAGTTGTTGCGCGAATTGCGGGTCTTGGGGCCGTCCAGCGGCACGGAATCGACAGCCATCAGGTTGCCCATGCTCCTCGTGGCGAGACGGGGTGCACCGGCTGCCGCCCCCCGAGTCATGCGGAGGAATCGCGGCGGGCGGCCCGGCCCCGCTCAGCGTGAGACAGCGGGGCGGGGCCGGCTTTTCTGGGGCGACGCGATGGTCGATCTTGGATCGATCGAGACCATTTTCGGGCGCATCGCAGCCAGTCTTCGCAAGCTTAGGCGGCCTGTTCCAGGCCACCATGCAGTCAATCGTTGTCGATCTGGCGCCCGAGCAGCGCGATCGCCTTCTCGTAGACCGGGGCCGCATTCCAGCCCTGGATCGCCGCGAAGTTCGGCTCGCCCGGCTGGTAGCCCGCACCGGCCCGCCAGCCATGCGCCTTGAGGAAGTTGGCGGTGGACGACAGGGCCGCCCCGACATTGTTGAGGTCACCCGTGCCGTAGGTGAGCACGTTCTTCGGCAGGAACTGGGTATGGCCGACCTCGCCGTGCGCTGCGCCGCGGGTGCTCGGCGTCAGCAGGCCGCGATCGACGAGGGTCAGGGCGGCGTAGAGCTGGTCGGTGAAGTATTCCGAGCGACGGCAATCGTAGGCGAGCGTTGCCACAGCCGAGAGCGTGTTGACGTTCCCGCGTACGGCCCCGAAGCCGGTCTCCATGCCCCAGATCGCCAGGAGCGGGCCCGGCGGAACGCCGTAGCGCTGCTCGATTGAGTCGAAGAGGGCCGCGTTCTGCCGCTTGAGCGCGCGGCCCTTCGACACGATCGTCGGGCCGCCGCGCTTGGCGAGGAACTGCTCCAGCGACAGCTTGAAGCTGTGCTGTCCGCGATCCGCCGAGATCGTGGCGGTCGAGTAGGTGGTGTTCTGGAGCGCCGCGAGGCTCGCCGCGCTGGCCCGGCCCCGCGCCTCCTCGGCGAATTGCCGCTTCCACGCCTCGAACCCGGCTGCGGTGTTGCCGCACTGCGCGGCCTGCGCCTGTCCGGCGCTGAGGGCAATCCCGGCGATGGCCGCGACCGCGATAGTCTGACGCCGCAAATTGTCGATCACGCGAAACACTCCTTCGGCGCGTCGTCGCGCCCTGTCCAGCTGGGGATACCGGGTCACATCTCGTCGATATCAGGGCAAGAAGATGTCGAAGGAGCGACCTTGAGGCCTCCTGCCCTCAAATCATCGCGCATCCGGGGTTCCGCGACGAGGCCGCGACGGTGACGCGTTCCGAGCATCGTGAACGCCGCGTGAGCGGCGCGCGCCGTCGCAATCGTCCGCCGGGGAGGCGGTCAGGGATCGATGACCGAACGGCTCGAGTGGCCCGCACCTGAGAAGGATCTTTCGCGCCGATCATCTGTAGTTTGCCAACAAACTGGTTGCGCAGCAGCAGCATTGACGGTCCTGTCACAACCTTGTCAAATGCTGGACATAGCTTTGCCGGCGGAAAGACTTCTGCGGAGAGGCAGCGTGGGGTCGTTGTTGGTCGGGGCCGCGTGGCATGCACCAAGACCCCGCCGCCCGCATGTTCGCCCCTCCTGATCGGCGCGCGGTGCCGCGCGGTGGCCGCCACCGGTCTTCGGGTGTGTGGTGCGCGTGTGAGCGCGCCCGCCGCTGGACCACGGCGTGTCCGGCTCGAACGCCGCTGATGTGAATCCGATCCGGACCTTCTGACCGAACCCTGCAGATGGCGGCATGACCAAGCCGCCGCTGCGCTGATCTTGCCGACAACGAGACAGGACGCCCATGGCCCTCGGAATGCACGACGCCGGTTCCTCGCGCGCGGGAACGCTCGGCCCCGATCTCGACCGTGACGGCGTCGCCAAGGCCTATGGCCGCTGGGCCCCGGTCTACGATCTCGTCTTCGGGCCCGTCTTCGCACAGGGCCGGACCCTGGCGGCGGCGGCGGCCGAACGGATCGGGGGGCGGATCCTGGAAGTCGGCGTCGGCACAGGCCTGTCCCTGCCCGCCTACCGGCGCGCCCGCAGCATCGTCGGCATCGACATCTCGGCGCCCATGCTGGAGAAGGCGCGCCAGCGCGTGGCGCGGCTGCGGCTGCGCAACGTCGAGCGCCTCGCCGTGATGGACGCAGAGCAGCTCGACTTCGCCGACGCCTCTTTCGATGTGGTGGTGGCCCAGTACGTCGTCACGGCGGTCCCCAATCCCGAAAGGGCGCTGGACGAGTTCGCCCGGGTGCTGCGCCCCGGCGGCGAGATCGTGATCACAACGCGGATTGGTGCCGAATCCGGCCCGCGGCGCGCGGTGGAGCATGTCTTGGCGCCCGTGACGAGCCGCCTCGGCTGGCGGACCGAATTCGCCTGGGGGCGCTATGCCGCCTGGGCGGCCGGCGCACCGGTGGAGATCGTCGAGCGCCGGGCGCTGCCGCCCCTCGGCCACTTCTCCCTCCTCCGCCTGCGCAAGCGGGCGGCCTGAGCGCGGATCACCTTCGACCAGCCGACAACCTTCGATCGGGGACGCACATCATGGCGAGCTTTATAGAGGCGCTGCGCGTGCAGCGCTGGGACGATCACCGCTACTACCATCACAACCGCATCAACCAGAGCTTGCACGTGGTGAGCGCGATCAGCTTCCTCGTGGCTTACGCACTGGCGTTCAAGGATCCGGCCACGGCGGCGCTTATCGGCTGGCTCGTGGCGATGACGTCCCGGCAGGCCGGACACCTGTTTTTCGAGCCCAAGGGCTATGATCACGTCAACGACGCGACGCACGAGCACAAGGAGGAGATCAAGGTCGGCTACAACCTGCAGCGCAAGGTCGTCCTCCTGGCGATCTGGGCCCTGTCGCCGCTGCCGCTTTACTTCGATCCGAGCCTGTTCGGCCTGATCTCGCCCCATCAGAGCACTGCGGGCCTGATCCGCAACGTCGGCTGGATCTGGCTGTGGCTGGCGCTGGCCGGCCTGTTGTTCCGGATGGTGCAGCTCTTCGTCCAGCGCGACGTCCAGACCGGACTCGTCTGGGTCACCAAGATCCTCACGGACCCGTTCCACGACATCAAGCTCTACCACAAGGCGCCGCTCGCCCTGCTGCACGGTGAACTGGTTGAGGAGCAGGAGCCGCACGAGCGCGGCGCCTGAGCCGGACGCGCGCGCCGGGCCGGCGCGCCGGATCAGGCGTGATCCGGACCGTGCAGGCCCAGCAGCGTGCCGAGCCGGCCCAGGCGGACCGCCGCGACCTCCTGCAGGATCGACCGGCGGATCGCCTTGTCGCTCGGCGCACCGCTCTCCCACCAGCCATCCGCGTGCATCGCCCGCGCCGCGGCCACGAAGCGGGTCGCGACGGCCTCGAAGGCCGCATCGTCGTAGGCGAGGCTGAAGATCATCCGGCCGGTCCCGACCCATGACAGGGCCAGCCCCTCCGCGCGCAGGTAGAATTGCAGCATCCAGTTGTAGCGCGACGGCCGCGTGTACAGGACCGTCCAGACCGTCGACAGGTTGACGATGCGCACCGGGAGGTCCGCGTCCGCGAGAACGGCGTTGAGGCGCTGCGCGCGTTCATCCCAGGTCGCGTCGAGATCGGCGTAGAGGGCGGCGACCTCAGGGGTGCCCAGCCGATCGAGGAACGCGCTCATGGCGCCCATCACGTAGGGGTGGGCGTTGAAAGTGCCGCGGGCGAAGCAAATGTCGACCGGACGGTCGTCCCGGTAGCGGCGCATCAGGTCGGCGCGCCCGCACAGGACACCGACGGGCAGCCCGCCACCGAGCGTCTTGCCGTAGGTGACCATATCGGCGCGCAGGCCGAAATACGCCTGCGCGCCGCCGCGTGCGAGGCGGAAGCCGAGGAAGACCTCGTCGAGGATCAGCACGATGCCCCGGGCGCTGCAGACCGCCTGCAGATCGCGGAGCCACTTCGTGTAGGCGGCGCGGTCGAAGGAGGCCCGCCGGCCGCTGTCGACCAGCGCGGAATCGGCCGGCGCCCCGGCATTGGGGTGCATGGCCTGAAGCGGGTTGACCAGAACGCAGGCGACGTCGCGCCGGGAGGCGAGCACTTGGAGCGTCCGCTCGGACATCTCGGCAAGGGTGAGCGTGTCGCGGGTCGGGACCGGGTTGCCAATGCCGGGCTGCACCTCGCCCCACCAGCCGTGATAGGCGCCGCAGAACCGCACAATCCGGCGGCGGCCTGTATGGTAGCGGGCGAGCCGGACTGCCTGCATCACCGCCTCGGTGCCGGACATGTGGAACGAGACCTCGTCGAGGCCCGAGATTGCCTTCAGCCGCGCGACATTGCCGGTGACGACCGGGTGCAGCGGCCCGAGCACGGGGCCCAGCGCCGAGACCCGCGCGGCGCCCTCCTCCAGGCAGCTGCGGTAGAAATCGACACCGAACAGGTTCACCCCGTAGGACCCGGCGAGATCGTAGAGGACGTTGCCGTCGAGATCCGTGAGGGTCACGCCTTGGGACGTGGCCGCGAAGGCGCCGGTTCCGAGATGCGCGCGGACGTGGCGGGCGTACTGAAACGGCACCCGGTAGAGGCCGGTGAACTGCAGATCCGACAGGCCGTCCCGCACGGCTTCGGTCTCGGCGCGGCTGCGCGCGTAGCGCGTCCGGAACAGGTCGGAGAGCCGGGCGAAGCCGTTCTCGCGCCGGGTCGCCACCGCCGCGTCCGGATTATCGGAGCGGAAGAATGCGCGCTCGGAATAGGCGTAGTGCGGAATCAGCCCGGCGACGCGCCTCGCCATCCGGGCATGGCCGGTGAGCGAGGGATGTTTCGCCCGGGACAATTGCAGACGCTGCGCGGCCCGCGGCAGGGCGAGGACCGCTGCGGTGGTGGCGGACAGGGCGACAAGGAGGGCGGACATGGCCCCGCGCCCTATCGGAGGCAATTCACGGCATGATGACGGTTTCTGGGTCGCCGCTGCGGAAAGCCTTGGCGCGCATCGGCGCGCAGGAGGATCTCAACTTCCTCCTCACGAACCGCCTGCCGCGCCGGCTCGCCACCCGCTTCATGGGCTGGTTCAGCCGAATCGAGCAGCCCGTGGTGCGCGATCTCTCGATTGCGGCTTGGCGGCTGTTCTGTGACGTCGATCTCCGCGACGCGCAGGAGACGCACTTTTCCAGCCTGCACGCCGCCTTCGTGCGGGCCCTGCGCCCCGGCGCCCGGCCGATCGCGGCCGATCCCGCCGTGCTCACGAGTCCCAGCGACGCGATCCTCGGCGCGCATGGCCGCATCGAGGCCGGACGCCTGTTCCAGATCAAGGGCCTGTCCTACCCACTCATCAATCTGCTCGGTGGGGATGTCGCGCTCGCGCGCGCCCATGAGGGAGGCTGCTACGCCACCCTGCGTCTGACGGCCGGGATGTACCATCGCTTCCACGCCCCGCACGACCTGCGCGTCGAGTCGGTCCGGCACATCTGGGGCGACACCTGGAACGTGAACCCGATCGCGTTGAAACGGGTCGAGGCGCTGTTCTGCCGGAATGAGCGCGCGATTCTGCGCCTGTGCGTCGCGGAGGGTGGGCACGCGGTGACGCTGGTGCCTGTGGCGGCCATCCTCGTCGCGGGGTTGCGCCTGGGCTTCCTGCCCGAAGGGCTCGCGCTGCGCGCAACCGGGGGGCAGACCCTGCCGAGCGGGGTGCGGATGGCGAAGGGCGCGGAGATGGGCTGGTTCGAACACGGCTCCACGATCGTGGTGCTGGCGCCGCCGGGCTTCACGCTCTGCCCGGGGCTCTCCGTGGGGACGGCCCTGCGAGTCGGCGAGCCCCTGATGCGGCTGCCGGATCTGCCCTCGGCCTGAGTGGCCGCAGCCCTATCGGTCCGCCTGGATTGCTGCCTGGAACGTTGCCAGCGCCGCGGTCCTGCGCCTCTGACACCGCGCTCGAAACGGCAACCACGCCGGCGTTCCGCTCAAGCCGAGGCTTGAAACGAAACACCGCCGGCCTCTTCCGAGTGACCTCACCGGCTGGCTCTGGACCGGGCTGCTTGAGAGGATCAGCCAAGGATTGAGCAAGTGGGACATGCTGCGAGGTCAGAAGACGAGCGCGGAGCAGGTTGTGCTGAAGCTGCGCCAGATCGAGGTGCAGACGACGCAGGGCAAGAGTTTGGCGCTGGCGTGCAAGGAGTGCGGCGGCCTCCGAGCCGATCAGGCCAGGAAGATGAGGGACTTGGAGCGCGAGAATGCTCGGTTGCGGCGGCTCGTGGCTGAGGGAGAAACGACTCAGCAGCGGAGGTGATCCCCGTAGGCGTTCCGACCGTGTGACGGGCGGCTACATCATGGAGCCGAGCCTCATGCGAATGGCCGATCGCAGCCGGTAGCGTCCGTTTACGGGACGTCATCAGGACCATCTTAATGACCGGGATGGGCGCCAAGCCGAATGTCCGGTTTGGAGCAGGATAGCGACCTGGCGTGACTTACGCTGGCCGGAAGTAGGACGTCCGCTTCGGAGAGAGCTTGCTGGACAAGCGGACGAGCCCCAACCGATCTATCTCGGGCATGCTGAAAGCCGCCAGGGCTTCCCGAAAGCGGTCGGATCGCCTCCCGCCGGCAAGCGCCCTGGACGGCATCCTGCACCCGATGGCGCGAGGCATTGCTCCCCGACTGCGCTGAGGGTGCTGACAATATCACTTCAGGCGCGCGGCAGCCCAGGCGATATGGTCGGCCATGAAGGTCGAGATGAAGAAGTAGGAATGGTCGTAGCCCTCGCGCATGTTGAGGGTTAGGGCGATGCCGGCCTTCTCGCAGGCCTCTTCCAGCAGCCAGGGGCGAAGGCCGTCCTGAAGGAAGCTGTCGGCAGTGCCCTGATCTACCAGGAACTCGGGGAAACGCTTGCCGTCTTCGATCAGCGCGGTGGCGTCGTGGGCGCGCCAGGCGACCGGGTCGGAACCGAGATACTTCTCGAAGGCCGGCTTCGACCAGCCGGCCGTGGAGGGCTGGGCGATCGGCGCGAAGGCGGAGCAGGACTTGAAGCGCTCCGGGTAGGTCAGCGCGATGGTGAGCGCCCCGTGGCCGCCCATGGAATGCCCAAAGATGCCCTGGCGGGTCATATCGGCGGGGAATTCCTTCGCGATGAGCGCAGGCAGCTCTTCCGTGACGTAGCTCCACATCCGGTAATTCGTATCATAGGGCGCCTGCGTGGCGTCTAGGTAGAAGCCGGCGCCGGAGCCGAACTGCCAATTGCCGTCCTCGTCCGGGATGCCGGGGCCGCGCGGGCTGGTATCGGGGGCCACGATGATGACGCCATGCTCGGCGGCTGCGGCCCGGTATTCGCCCTTGTCCATGACGTTGGCGTGCGTGCAGGTCAGTCCCGACAGGTACCACAGCACCGGGACCGGGCCGTTCTCGGCTTGGGGCGGCACGAACACCGCGAACGTCATCGTACATCCCGTGGTCTGCGCATCGTGCTTGTAGACGCCCTGCGTGCCGCCATGAGCGCGGGCCTTCGAGATGGTTTCCATCAGCTTTGTTCTCCTGCTCGGGAGGCGAAAGCCCCGCACCGGGGCTGGATGGTATGTGACGGGCTTCGACAGAGCCCGGCGACGGTTGGATCGCTCGCGTCGTGCCGGTGTCGCGCGTGGGCGAAGGGCAGGACGCCGGCGTCCCCCGCGAGGGGAACGATTTGATGGGACGCGGATCCTCGGACCCAAAGGAAAGGATCCGCGTCCATCATTCTCAGTAGACGACGACGGACCGGATCGACTTACCCTCGTGCATCAGGTCGAAGCCGTGATTGATCTCTTCGAGCGGCATGGTGTGGGTGATCAGATCATCGATGTTGATCTTGCCCTCCATGTACCAGTCCACGATCTTCGGCACGTCCGTGCGACCGCGCGCGCCACCGAAAGCCGAGCCCTTCCAGACGCGACCGGTGACGAGCTGGAACGGACGGGTCGAGATCTCGCGGCCGGCCTCGGCCACGCCGATGACGATCGACTCGCCCCAGCCGCGATGGCAGCACTCGAGAGCCTGCCGCATCACGTGGACGTTGCCGGTACAATCGAAGGAGAAGTCGGCGCCCCCGCCGGTGAGATCGACGATGGCCTGAACCACCTTGTCGGTTCCAACCTCGGTCGGATTGATGAAATCGGTCATGCCGAATTTGCGGGCCATAGCCTGCTTCTCCGGATTGATGTCGACGCCGATGATCTTGTCGGCCCCGACCATCCGGGCGGCCTGGAGGACGTTGAGACCAATGCCACCAAGACCGAACACCACCACGTTGGCACCAGGCCAGACCTTGGCAGTGTAAATTACAGCGCCGATACCTGTGGTCACGCCGCAGCCGATATAGCAGATCTTATCGAAGGGGGCGTCTTCGCGGATCTTAGCGAGCGCAATAGCCGGCAGGACCGTGAAGTTCGAGAAGGTCGAGCAGCCCATGTAGTGGAACACCGTGCTCGAACTGCCGGGGCTGCCGCCGGTGGAGACGCAGGAGAAGCGGCTCGTGCCGTCCGGCATCACGCCCTGGCCCTGGGTCGCTCGGATCGCCGTGCAGAGGTTGGTGCGCTGTGAGAGGCACGACTTACAGTTGCGACACTCCGGCGTGTACAGCGGGATCACATGGTCGCCGGGCTTCAGCGTGGTGACGCCGGCTCCGACCTCACGGACGATGCCCGCGCCCTCATGGCCGAGGATCGCCGGGAACTTGCCCTCAGAATCGAGACCCGAGAGGGTGTAGGCATCGGTGTGGCAGATGCCGGTGGCCATCAACTCGACCAGAACCTCACCGGCCTTGGGCCCCTCGATGTCGATGGTCTCGATCGTAAGAGGCTTTTTAGCCTCCCACGCGACCGCGGCGCGCGTCTTCATCACGTCTTCCTATTGTCTGGGAGATCACGGACGGCGCCGAACTGCCGACTCTTCGGCGCACCTCGCTCAAGGGCAGCGCACCGAACGGTCCGAAAATCTGCCGCGTGTGTGCTGCTTCTGACGTCAAGATGCAACGTCCTGCCCCCGTGTTGAGTGCATGGCTCCAGCGTTCGGCAGGTCCGGGGAGTGGGTGGCATCCGCACCCCCTGACGCGCTGACTCCGGAGTGTGCTAACAGCCACATCGCCGTAGGCAGTCGGGTGAGCTTCACAGCGGTATTGGGGGCCAAATGGAGCGTCGGTTTGGAGTGGGCCCCTGGGGGTGGACGGATTGGCTGGGCCTGATTGACTGATTCGCCGGGTCTTCGGAGGATGAAGGCCATGGCCCGACCTCGTTACCACAGCATCGCGTTCAAGCGTCAGGTCGTACAGGAGTCCCTGTCTGGCGAGACGCTTTGCGGCTCGGCCAAGCGCCGACCTCTCGCGCAACCTCGTGCGCGCCTGGGGGCAGAAGTACGAGGCTGGCGCGCTCGACGACGATGCGGCAGCCGCCGACACGATCCAGGCCTATGAGGCGCGGATCGCCGCGCTCGATCGCCTTGTCGGCCGACAGGCGCTTGAGCTTGAGTTTGCAAAGGGGGCGCTGCGAAGCACGCCGCTGCCGAGAAGCGGGCCTACGTCCGTGATCACCGGCCCGATGGTCTCTCCGTCGCAGCGGGATGCCGGCTGATGGGCCTCGCGCGCTCCACCTACTACGACGCTCCGCCCCAGGCTGCGGACGACACCGCGCTCGTCGGAGCCATGGCCGGGATCTGCGACCTGTTCGAAGCGTACGGTTGGCGACGCGTCCAGGCGGTCCTGCGCCAGCAGGACTGGTGGTAAACCATAAGACGGTCCGCCGCCTCATGCGGGAGCACGATCTGCAACCGCGCGTCCGATGCCGCTGTGTCATGACCACCGATCGCGATCGCGGTGGCGCGATCTTCCCGAACCTGGCCAAGGACATTGTGGCAGTCGCCTGCGGGGCCTGACCGGCGCGCCTGGATGCGCACGGCGGCCTTGCGGTGGACGCTGCCGTGAGTTCCAAGAAAACCCCAGCACCCAAGACGCCAAGCTGCATTGAGGGTCTGCGCAAGACGGACCGCCGCGCTGATGACCTCGACCATCTCGATCAGGCGTTCGCGGCCCCTGGCGTCTGCCACGGCCGGCAGAAGCTGCCCCGGGCTGACCTTGCCCGCGCCCTGACGGTACCGTCGGTACTGGCGGCGTCGATGTTGTACGAGGCGCTGACGCCGGTGCTCCGCCGGCCGATCGAGCGCGGCCAGCACCTTGCGACGGTCGTCTCGGTCGCGATCGCGGATTGGATCGACCCGGTCGAGGTTGCCCTACGGCGAGCGCATCGCTGGAAGTACGTCTTCAGCTGCCTCCCGAGGCTGTCGCCGCACATCTGCTCCGGATGGGAGAAGCGGATATTTGAGCGTGCCCCGATCATGCCGGCGACCGTGTTGACGCTCGAAGGCCGGGGTCAACTTCATGCGGCACGACATGAGAACGTCGCGGCCGCCGGGCTTGGTGCGGGCTGCAACCGCGACGGTGGACAGTATGCCGCGCGGTCGCCAGCGCCAGGTTTCTCAGTAAACCGGGACAGAAAATCCTGACCTAAGGACAACCTTCATCGAAAAACGACGCCGCTCGCCCTTAGACGTCCAGATTGGCGACGCTCAAGGCGTTCTCCTGAATGAATTCGCGCCGCGGCTCCACGACGTCGCCCATCAGCTTCACGAACAGGTCGTCGGCGTCGGTCACGTCCTTGACCTTCACCTGCAGCAGCGAGCGCACGTCGCGATCGAGGGTCGTCTCCCAGAGCTGCTGAGCCGTCATCTCGCCGAGGCCCTTGTAGCGCTGGAGTTGCAGGCCCTTCCGGCCGAAGGCCATCACCGCCTCGAACAAGGCCACGGGCCCGTGCAGCACGGTCTCGTCGGATTTGCGCATCAGGGTGGCGGGCTCGCCGTAGATCTCCCGGAAAGCTTCGGCCCGCTCGGACAGGCGGCGGGCTTCCTGCGAGGCGATCAGCCCCGCATCGAGCGTCGCCACTTGTCGGACGCCGCGGAGCGTCCGGCTGAGGCGGTAGCCGCCCTCGAAGGATTCGCCCTGCCAGCCGCGCTCGATCTCGTCCGCGATCGCGTCGAGCCGGCGAGCGGTCATGTCGGCCAGCACCTCGGCCTCGCCGGCCCGCGACGCCGCTTCGGCATCGAAGGCGCCAGCCAGGACGGCCTGCTCGACCACGGCGCGGTCGTAGCGGGTGTGCAGACCCTGCAGGATGTTCCGGAATGTCCGGGCCTCCTCGACCAGACTCTTGAGCTGAGGCCCGGCGAATTCCGCACTGGTGGACAGGCGCAGGACCGCCCCGTCCGTGCCCTGATCGATCAGGTAATCCTCGAGGGCGCGCTCATCCTTCAGGTAGATGGCCTTCCGGCTGCGCTCGGCTTTGTAGAGCGGCGGCTGCGCGATGTAGAGGTGGCCGCGCTCGATCAGCTCCGGCATCTGCCGGAAGAAGAAGGTCAGGAGCAGCGTCCGGATGTGCGAGCCGTCCACGTCCGCGTCGGTCATGATGATGATGCGGTGGTAGCGCAGCTTCTCCGGGCTGAAGCCCTCGCGATCCGTCGAGGAGCGCCCGATCCCGGCGCCGAGGGCCGTGATCAGCGTCCCGATCTCGGCCGAGGACAGCATCCGGTCGGCCCGCACGCGCTCGACGTTGAGGATCTTGCCGCGCAGCGGCAGCACCGCCTGGAAGGTCCGGTCGCGGCCCTGCTTGGCCGAGCCGCCGGCGGAATCACCCTCCACCAGCAGGATCTCGCACTTGGTCGGGTCGCGTTCCTGGCAGTCGGCGAGCTTGCCGGGCAGCGAGGCGATGTCGAGGGCGCCCTTGCGGGTCACGGTCTCGCGGGCCTTGCGGGCCGCCTCGCGCGCAGAGGCGGCGAGGACCACCTTGCCCATGACCGACCGGGCCTGGCTCGGATTCTCCTCGAGCCAGGTCGACAGGCCTTCGTTGAGGACGTTCTCGACGGCGGGCCGAACCTCGGACGAGACGAGCTTGTCCTTGGTCTGGGAGGAGAATTTCGGGTCCGGAACCTGGACGGAGATCACCGCGGTGAGCCCTTCGCGGCAATCCTCGCCGGTCAGCGAGACCTTCTCCCTCTTGGCCACACCACTCGACTCGGCATAGCCGGTGATCTGGCGGGTCAGCGCGGCGCGGAAGCCGGCCATGTGCGTGCCGCCATCCCGCTGCGGGATGTTGTTGGTGAAGGGCAGGACCGTTTCGTTGAAGGAGTCGTTCCACCAGAACGCGACCTCGACGCGGATTCCGTCGCGTTCGGAACAGACGACCACCGGGCTGGCCATGCCGTCGATCGGCTTGCGGGAGCGGTCGAGATACCGGACGAAGGCCTCGATGCCGCCTTCGTAATACAGCTCCTCGCGCTTTCTCTCGGCGTGCCGGGCGTCGGTCAGGACGATGCGCACGCCGGAATTGAGGAAGGCCAGCTCGCGCAGGCGCTTCTCCAGCGTCCCGTAGTCGAACTCGATCATCGTGAAGGTGTCTGTCGAGGGCAGGAAGGTGACTTCCGTGCCGCGCCGGCCGTTGCCGGGCCCGACCACGTCCAGGGGCGCCACGGCATCGCCGTGGCGGAATTCCATCGCGTGCTCCTTGTCGTTGCGCCAGATGCGCAAGCGGAGCCACGACGACAGCGCGTTCACCACCGAGACGCCGACGCCGTGCAGGCCGCCGGAGACCTTGTACGAATTCTGGTCGAACTTACCGCCGGCGTGCAGCTGGGTCATGATGACCTCGGCCGCCGAGACGCCCTCCTCCTTGTGGATGTCGACCGGGATGCCGCGCCCGTTATCGGAGACGGTGCAGGACCCGTCGGCGTTGAGGGTCACGGTGACGAGGTCGGCATGGCCGGCCAGCGCCTCGTCGATGGCGTTGTCCACGACCTCGTACACCATGTGGTGGAGGCCTGAGCCGTCGTCCGTATCGCCGATATACATGCCGGGCCGCTTGCGGACGGCGTCGAGGCCCTTCAGCACGCGGATGGATTCCGCGCCGTAATCGGCGGGCTCGGTTTGGGGGGTGTCGGCCATGAACTTCCTCGGGCAGGCGGGCCTGATCGCGTCGGTGGCAGATGCGCCGTCGGGGGCCCGCGCCTGAACTCTCGCTTGGTCCGCCTGATATAGGGGTTCCGCGTTGAGATTGCACGATTTTACGGGCCCGCGGCGGACCCGTCCCGTCGCTTTTGTGACGCTCCCCGCTTAACGCCGCGTTAGCCCTCGATCCCGCCTGCGCTCGCCGCATCGAGCCGGCCGACCGCTTCTGTCGAAAGGGTCAGCCGGGCGGCGCCGAGGAGTTCGTCGAGCTGTGCCACCGAGGTCGCGCTGGCGATCGGTGCGGTGATGCCGGGGCGGGCGATGATCCAGGCGAGCGCCACCTGGGCCGGGCTTGCGCCGTGGGCCTGCGCGACCGCATCGAGGACGTCGAGCAGAGCGAGGCCGCGCGGGTTGAGGTACTTGGCGACCCGGTTTTCCCGGGCGCGCCCCGCCGCGTCCTGAGGCGTGCGGTACTTGCCGGTGAGGAAGCCGGCCGCCAGCGAGAAGTAGCCGATGACGCCGATCTGCTCGGCGCGGCAGAGCGGTTCCAGCTCGGTCTCGTAGCCGCGCTGCGCGAGGCTGTAATCCGGCTGGAGGCACTCGTAGCGCGGCAGTCCCGCCGAGGCCGCGATCGTCAGCGCTTCCTTCAGCCGGGCGGCATTGTAGTTCGAGGCGCCGACGGCGCGGACCTTGCCGGCCGCGATCAGGCGCTCATGGGCCCGCAGCGTCTCTTCCAGCGCCACATCCGCATCGTCGATATGGGACTGGTAGAGGTCGATCCGGTCGATGCGCAGCCGCCGCAGCGACGCCTCGCAGGCCCGCTCGATATGGGCCGCCGAGAGCCCCTTGCCGGCCTCGCCCATATCCATGCCGACCTTGGTCGCCAGCACGATCCGGTCCCGCACGCCGGGACGGGCGGCAAGCCACCGGCCGATCACCGTCTCCGATTCTCCACCGACGTGACCGGGGGCCCATCGCGAATAGACGTCGGCGGTGTCGATGAAGTCGAAGCCGCACTCCACGAACCGGTCGAGGATCGCGAAGGAGGTGGCCTCGTCGGCAGTCCAGCCGAAGACGTTGCCGCCGAGGCAGAAGGGGGCCACCGTGATGTCGGAGCGGCCGATGCGGCGCTTGTCCATGGGCGTCAGTCCTGCAGGAACGGATTCGAGACCCGCTCCTCGCCGAGCGTGCTGGTCGGTCCGTGGCCCGGGATGAAGGAAACGTCGTCGCCCAGCGGCAGCACCTTGTCCTTGATGGCCCGGATCAGCTGCTCGTGGTTGCCGCCAGGCAGGTCAGTGCGGCCGACCGAGCCCTTGAACACCACGTCGCCGACCAGCGCGAAGCGCGCGTCCCGGCTCACGAACACGACGCTGCCGGGCGAGTGCCCGGGACAGTGGAGGATGTCGAAGCCGAGGCCGCCGACCGTCACGGCATCGCCCTCGTCGAGCCAGCGGTCGGGCGTGACGGGACGGGCCGCGCCGAGCCCGTAATTCGCCGCCGTCTCCGGAAGGGAATCGAGCAGGAACTTGTCGGCCTGGTGCGGGCCCTCGATCGGCACGCCGAGCCGCTCGCGCAGCTCGTCGGCGCCAGCAGCGTGGTCGACATGGCCATGGGTCAGCAGGATCTTCTCCACGGTGACCCCCTGCTCGCGGATCGCCGCCTCGATCCGGTCGAGATCGCCGCCGGGATCGACCACGGCGCCGACCTTGGTGGCGTCGTCCCAGATCAAGGTGCAATTCTGCTGGAAGGGCGTGACCGGGATGATCCCGGCCCGTGGCGTACCTGGCATGTCGTCCCGCGTGTTGGCAGCGCCGCTCCGGACGCCCTCGACCGCAGTTTAGCGCAGAACGCCGGTGGGCGGCACCCTGTGCGCCACGCTCAGGCCGCGTCGCCCTTGGGGCGGCGCAGGCCGTCGTGAAGCGCCAGCATTTCGGCCATGCCGAGCGCCCGCGAGCTCCAGCGGGTCTCCGCGGTGTTGACCTGCGTGAATCGGTCGTGGGACCGTCCGCCGTAGGCTCCGAACAGGGTCCTGCCCGCCTCGACGGCAGCTTCGCCCCGTGCCGCCTCGTCCGGCCGGTCGATCCGGTAGGACGGCGTCGGCGACCGGCCGGTCACGCCGATCCGCACCCAGGCGTCGCCGTAATGCTTCTGGCACATCCGCATGGTGACCAGGACCTGGCGCAGGTAGTCTTCACCGTCAACGATATCCGGCAGGATTTCGGCGATCGTCGCGTCCGAGGGATAATGCTTCGTCCGGGCCATGCTACACCTTGCTCAGGCGTGTCCTACCGTCTTCGCCGGCCGAGGGCGAGCCGGGCGCCGGTTTTCCTCACGCCGGCCGCCGCTTCAGCAGCGCGTCGAGCCCGCCGACGCGGAACCAGTGATAGCCGTATCCTTCCAGGAACAGGCAGTGGCGGCCGTCGTCGCCGACCTCGCTGCGCGAGCCGGTGAGCACGTCGACGAGGATGTCGTGCTCCGGATCGTCGGATCCGGACGCCATCGCGACCTCGACGGGCTCCGGCGCGAGATTGTGGACGCACAGGACTGCGTTGCCGCGCCAAGCGTAGCGCAGCGCCAGGACCGTGGGGCGCTCCGTCTCCATCGCGACGACGTCGCCCCAGCCGATCTCCGGCACCTCCTTGCGCTGCCGGATCATGCTCTGCATCCAGTTGAGCAGCGAGCCCGCCTCGTGGCGCTGGTCGGCGACGTTCACGTGCGTGTAGCCGTAAGGCCCGTGGTCGATGAGCGGGAGCACGGTTCGCCGGGCCGTCGAGAATCCGCCGTTGTGCTCGCTCGTCCACTGCATCGGCGTGCGGGCGCAGTCGCGCTCCGGCAACGCCAACTCGTCGCCCATGCCGATCTCGTCTCCGTAGCGCAGGACCGGCGTGCCCGGGAGGGTGAACATCAATGAGTAGGCGAGCCGGATGCGGCGCGGATCGCCCGCCAGCATCGGCGCGAAGCGGCGGCGGATGCCGCGGTCGTAGAGCTGCATCCCCTTCTCGGGCCCGAAGGCATCGAACACGGCCTGGCGCTGCTTGCCGGTCAGGCGTCCCAGGTCGAGCTCATCGTGGTTCCGCAGGAAGATGCCCCACTGGCAGGAGAGCGGGCGGGGCTTCGTCTGCTCGATCGCCTTGACCAGGGGCCGCGCGTCATGGGCCGCCAGCGCGTAGAAGGTCGCCTGATTGACCTGGAAGTTGAACATCATGTGCATGCGGTCGGCGTCGTCGCCGAAATAGTCGAGGTCCTGTTTCGGCAGGATGTTGGCCTCGGCCAGGATGATGGCGTCGCCCTGGCGCCACTGGAGAAACTCGCGCAGGTCGCGCAGCATCTCGAATTGCTCGCGGGGCTTGCCGCCGACATGGGCGCCCTTCTCGGCGATGACGAACGGCACCGCGTCCATGCGGAATCCGGAGACGCCGAGCTGGATCCAGAAGCCCATGATCTTCAGGATCTCGGCCAGCACCTCCGGATTGGCGGTGTTGAGATCCGGCTGGAAGTTGAAGAAGCGGTGGAAGTACCACGCCTTCGCTTTCGAATCGTAGGTCCAAGTGGTCTTCTGCACGCCGGGGAAGACCATGCCCTCGTCGGCGGTGGCCGGCCGATCCTTCGACCAGACGTACCAGTTACGGAAAGGCGAGTCCGGGTCGGACCGGGCCGACCGGAACCACGGGTGCTGATCCGAGGTGTGGTTGACCACGAGGTCGATGAGGACGCGAAGGCCCCGCTGTTTGGCGGCGTGGGTGAAGGCGACGAAGTCGCCGAGCGAGCCGTAATCCGGATCGACGCCGTAATAGTCGGCGATGTCGTAGCCGCCGTCCTTCTTGGGCGAGGGCTGGAAGGGCATCAGCCAGATCGCGGTGGCGCCCAGACCCTGGATGTAGTCCAGCCGGCGCTCCAGGCCGGCGAAGTCACCGATTCCGTCTCCGTTGGCATCCATGAAGGTGCCGACGGACAGACAATAGATGATCGCGTTCTTGTACCACAGGTCGTTGATCATGAGCCCCCCGGCGTCGTCACGCCTCACGAACGTGGGACCCGGCCAAAGCGTTGCCGTTCGGAATCTCCTTAAATCAGCCGCGTTGTGCACGCCCTGTTCAGGCGCGCACCCGAAAGGTCCGCACCCCGTCGCGTCCCCCGATCCCGGCCCGTATGAACGCCATTCTGATCAAGCTGTTCGCGACCGCCCTGACGCTGAGCCAGGTGACGACCCGGCCGGATGCGGTCCGGACGCGGTTCGATCCCGCCACGGACGGGCCCGAGGTGGTGCGCCTCCTGCGCGACGGCTGCGCCCATATGCGCAAGTCCTTCGACATCGAGGACATCAACCTCGACGAGCTGATCACCACCGCCATGGAGGATCCGTCGACCGTCGCCGGTCCGGCCGCGCCGAAGATCCTCCACGGGCTCGACCTGAACGAGCTGAATACGAGCTACAAGCAGTTCTGCAAGGGTGAGAACCCGGCGAACTCGCCGTTCGACGCCAAGGCGGTGATCGAATTCTACGACAACGCCACCAAGGACCTGCCCAGCGCCGAGGCCCTGCGCGACAAGGCGCTGCCGGGCATGACGCGGATTCTCGACGGCGCCGGCAAACCCTTTGCCGAAGCCTCCGAGGCGAACGGCCGTCGGATCGTCGTGCCGATCACCGCAGTCCCGGCCCTCGTGCAGAAGGCCTTCATCGCCGCCGAGGACAAGCGTTTCGAGACCCATCACGGCATCGACGAGCGCGGCGTGATCCGCGCCTTCATCGCCAACCTCGCCTCGCCTGGCCGGCCGGCCGGCGGCTCGACCATCACCCAGCAGGTGGTCAAGAATCTCTCGGTGGGCGACGACGTCACCTACGAGCGCAAGATCCGCGAGATGATCGTCGCGTCGCGCCTGGAGCGGATTCTCACGAAGCCGCAGATTCTCGGCCTCTACCTCAACGGCATCTATCTCGGCCGCGGCGCCTACGGCATCGAGATGGCGGCGCAGAGCTATTTCGGGAAGCCGGTCGGGCAGCTCACCCTGCCGGAGGCGGCGTTGCTCGCCGGCATGCCCAAGGGGCCGAACTTCTACAGCCCCGACAAGTACCCGGACCGGGCGCGCGAGCGGCGCGCCTACGTGCTGGCCCGCCTCAAGGAAGAGGGCGCCATCACGGAAGCCGAGATGGCCGCGGCGATCAAGGCCGATCTCGGGCTGAAACCGATCGAGACCGCGCGGCGCGATTCCGGCTTCTACGTGGTGGATTTCCTCAACCGCGAGGCGCGCACCTTCGCGGGGGTGGAGTCCCTGACCTCCGGCTCGCTGACCGTCCGGTCGACGATCAATGCGGGCCTGCAGCGCGGTGTCGAGGAGGCGCTTCAGGACGGGCTCGCCAATTACGAGCGCTCCACCGGCCGTCAGGTGTTCACGGGGCCGGAACTCAACCTCGCCGACAGCATCCGCCGGATCCAGGCCGCCACCCCGGCGCCGGAAGCGACGGCCCAGGCCGCGCCTGCGGTCACCGGGGCACGGGCGGAACCGCCTCGGCCCGACGCGAAGGCCCGTCGCGGCGAGAAGGTCGCGGCTGCGCCCCAGAAGAAGCCGGCCTGGCTCCTGGCGCTGGAGAGCGCCCGCCCGGTCCTCTACGACGTCCACTGGCCGATGGCGGTGGTGCTGGAGACCGGGCGCGGCGGCATGAAGGTCGGTCTCTCCGACGGCCGCACCGCTCTCCTCGACCCCGGCATCGCCCGGAGCAAGCTGCAGCTCTACGACGTGATCCGCGTGAAGGTCGCTTCGGGCAAGGGCGGCCTGCGCGCGCAGATTCGCGTGCGCCCCACCGTCCAGGGCGCGGCGCTGGTGCTGGAGAACCAGACCGGCCGGATCCTCGCGATGGCCGGCGGCTTCTCTTATCCGTTGAGCCAGCTCAATCGCGTCACCCAGACGGTGCGCCAGCCGGGCTCGACCCTGAAGCCGCTGACCTATCTCGCGGCCCTCAATGCCGGCCTGCAGCCGAACACCCTGGTGATGGATTCGGCCGTCACCCTGCCGCCGATCGGCGCGACCGGCGATTCCTGGTCGCCGAAGAACTACGAGGGCGGCGGGTCCGGCCCCACCACCCTGCGGCGCGGCCTCGAATTCTCGAAGAACCTCGTCACCGCCCGCCTGCTCCAGGGCGGGATCGCCCCAAAGGCGCCGGCGAGCCTGAAGCGGGTCTGCGACATCGCCCTCGAGGCACAGATCTATGCCGAGTGCGAACCCTATTATCCCTTCGTGCTCGGCGCGCAGCCGGTGCGGATGCTCGATCTCGCGGGCTTCTACGCGGCGGTGGCCAACGAGGGCGCGCGACCGGCACCCTACGCGCTCGAATCCGTCGAGCGGGACGGCAAGCCGCTCTACGCGCGCGCCGCCAAGGAGCCGGTGCGCATCGCTTCGGCGGACCGTGTGGCCTTCTACCAGCTCAAGACCATGCTGCAGGGCGTCACCCAGCACGGCACCGCGGCGGCGCTGTCGAAGGTCTCGGCCTACGTGGCCGGCAAGACCGGCACCTCGGAGAACGAGAACGACGCCTGGTTCGCCGGCCTGACCAACGAGATCTCCGTGATCGTCTGGGTCGGCTACGACAACGCCGACGGCACCCGCAAGACCCTCGGCCGCGGCCAGACCGGCGGCCACGTCTCGGTGCCGATCGCCGCGGCGATCCTGCAATCGGCCTGGGCCAACGGCATCGGCAAGACGCCGCTGCGGGGCCCCTCCTCCGAGGCGCGGCCCTTCATAGCCGATCTCCCGATCGATCCGCGCAGCGGCGTGCGGGTCGCAGGCGGCGCCTTCCTCGAGCATTTCCGCACCAGCGGTGACGGTCGCATGGCCGACACGCAATACCGCCTCGTGCCACGTGAGACGCTCTACGCCATGCGGCCCGACGCCCAGGACGGCGACCTCGCGGGCGACGACGGCGCGAGCGTGGCCGGCGACTATTACGGCAACATGACCGGCGAGCGGCCGCGGGCCGACTTCCTGGACCCGTTCGGCGAGCGACCGGCGCCGCGCAGCCGCCGCGCGCAGGGCGATATGGATCTCACCGGCGAGGATCCCTACAAGCCCTGGCCCGGTCAGACCAGCCGTTCGCCCTTCGGCGGGGATGACGACGTGCGCCGGCCGCGCCGCCGCGACCCGGACTACCTGTTCGGCGAAGACCCCGGTTACTGACTGCCCTCCCCGACAGATGAGAATCCCGTTGCGTCAGCAGCTCTCTGCCGCCCTTGCGGCCGCCATCACGGCCACGCTCCCGGCCATGCCGGCGCGCGCTCAGACACCCGCCGCCAACACGGCGCCGGCACCCGAGCGGGTCAAGGATGTGCCCTCGGTCACGGCTGTCGATCCGGCCGCGATCAAGCCGGGTCAGATCCTGTTCACCGACCACCGCGACAACCCGTCGGCGCCCGAGAACGGCCTGATCCCGTATCTCGACTGGCAGAAGGCGCGGCCCGCCGAGGCGGCCGCGCTCGCTCCCTATCCCGGCTACAAGGAGCCGGATTATACGGTCACGGTGAACGGCGTGACGAAGCCCCGGCACGAAACGCTCAAGGTCTATGTCGCCGAAGGGCGCTTCGTGGTCCCGCGGCCGCCCGAGGCGATCGACCTCCAGGCCTTCGCCAACCTCGCCTTCGTTCAGAAGATGGATCCGGCGATCAAGCACCGCGCCATCGCGGCCGCCGATGTGACCCCCAACAAGGATCCCGCTGCCGCCTTCGCCAAGCGTCCCGACCGGCCCTGGTGCGAGGGCGAAGGCGCCTGCATCGAGTCGCGCTACGACCTCGAGGGCAAGCTGCCGCTCGGGGTGAAGCTCGCCAACAAGCTGGAGGACGGGTCGGCCAAGAAGATCGCCGAGTTCGTCTCGTTCCAGAGCGAGCTGCGGGTGCTCGGGCCGGACCAGGGCGTCTCGCTGAAGGCGCTGACCAAGATCGACACCACCGTCACCGGCGGGCTGGAACAGACGATCTTCTGGGTCAACCAGATCCTGCGCTTCGGCAAGTTCCTGGCCGTGTTCCAGCCCATGCCGAACGATCCGACCAAGACGGTGGTCACCACCTACATGGCGCTCGCCATCAAGGGGGATGTCCTCGATCGGAAGGCCGAGTACGCCCGTGTTCCCGTTCTGAAGAACCTGCTGCCCGCCCAGGTGCTGATGGGCAATTCCAGCTTCAATACCGGCAACTCGATCAGCGCCGGGCTGCCGGTCTATGCCCGCAACCGGATTGCCGCCTTCGCGGACGCGCTCACCAAGCGGTGACGCGGCTTGGCCGCGGGTGTCACATCCCGCGGTTGCCGATCGTCGGCAGGGTCGGCTGGGTATAGGCGCGGTTCACGTCCCGGCGGGTCTGGGTGCCGTTGGTGTTGCCGGAAGCCCGGTAATTGTCGAGGTTGAAGCTCTCGGCGAGCCCGCTGCGGGAATCCGGCCCGTCACTGGTCGTGCAGGCGCACAGGCCGCCGAGAGCCAGTGCGGAAAGGGCGAGAAGGGTCAAGCGCATCGCGAATCCTGAAGCCTGCCGGGGCCGGACGTCGAACCGGCTTCAGCCGGACGAGGCCCAGACGAGGGATGTCGCGGCATGGTCAGCCCGCAGGCCTGTCCGTCAAGGTCGCGCGCAACGTGTGAATCCGTTCTGCCGCCTCCGATGCGCAGCGGCCACGGAAAATCCACCACACGCCCGGTTTGCAGCGGATACGGCCGGCCAATCATGTTGAGCGCGGCGCGTTCCCCCTGGCGAATCCAGGCGGTTTCGGGCGACAACCCTCCGCAATGAGCAACGTCTTGCCCTTCCGTCCGCGCCCGACCGTGACCCGCCTCGCCCGTTGCGAGGTCGTGACCGTAGCCGGCGATCTTCTCGCCCTCTTGGACCAGCTCGAGGATGTGAGCACCCGGGCTGCCGCCATGGGGCGGCCCGCCCTCGAAGTCGAGCGGACCGTCCAGCATCTTCTGGATGCCGTGAGTGCCGTCGAGCGTGCCCTTGATTGTATCGGCGAGGGCGAGCAGTCCGCCCCGGGCTGACCGAATCCTCACGCGCTTGGACGGTAGCATCGCCACCGGATTTGTTGTCGAATACCGCACAGTTTCGGTAGCGGGCGCCGTCTCTAAGCAGATCGTAAATCATCCGGAACCCTCCAGTACGCCTTGCGGTTGAGGGTCGGATGCTCGCGTCGGGCGTCGCTTCCGGAGGGTCCTATGAGGCTTCGCACGAGCTGTCTGCTCGCCGTCACGACGGCTGGCGGCCTTCTCGCCGGCACGGCGATCCGCGCCCAGGCGGCCGAGCTCGGCTTCCTCGAAATGCTGTTCGGTGCCCGTCCGCCGGCCCAGCAGGCCCAGCCTGCACCGGCTCAAGCCCGCACCTTCGAGAACCGCGTCTTCGGTCGGCATGCGACTCCGCGGCTCGGAGCCGCGCGTCGGCGCTTCCAGACCCGCTACGCGGCGCTTCCGGTGAAGATCCGTATTAAGGAGCGGGAAATCAGCGAGCGCCAGACGCCCCTCGACATGAAAGCCGGCGCGGCCGCGGCGCTCCTGAAGGACGAGACGCTTCGGCCCGGCGACATCGTCGTCCTGAATTCCGGTGCCCGGGTCTTCACCGGAAACCCCGACAAGCGTCACGCCATCCGGGATTTCGAGCCGGTCCAGAACTCGCGTTTCGTCAGCCGGGGCACCCGCAAAGTCCTGGCAGGCCTGTTCACGCCCGTGGGTGCCGTGCCCGCGCAGGAGGCGCGGCGGATGCTGGCACGCGCCAAGCAGCCGATGCCAGAGGTGGCAACACCGATCCCTGCCCAGAGGACCGCCATGCGGGTCATCAACCCGTGGCAGAGCGGGCAATGACCGTAACCGCTCAGAAGAAGCGTTCCTTGATGACGATCGTGTCGCCCGGGCGGACCGCGTAGGTCATCGGCACGATTCCCGAAACCAGCGATCCACCGGCGTCACGGGTCAGGATGGCATAATCCCTGGCCGCGCGCGGGCCAAAGCCAGCGGCGATCGCCACTGCCGTCTCCACGGTCATGCCGTTCACGAACGGGTACTGACCGGAGGTGGTGACTTCCCCGAGGATGTAGAAGGGCCGGTACGCGTCCACCTCCACGGTGACGTGCGGCTCGCGCACGAATCCGGAGGCCAGCTTGGCCTCAATCGCCTTGGCCGCCTGGGCCGTCGTCTGACCGCCGACCTGCACGGTCCCGATCAGCGGCATGGCGATGCGACCACCGCCATCGACGGCGTAAATATTCGACAGGTTGTCCTGTCCGAAAACGATCACCCGCAGCTTGTCGCCCGCCGCCAGCGTGTAGCGGGCCGCGATCGAGCCGGTGCCGGTGGCATCGAGCTGGTCGGTGCGGAAGCTCGGTCGTAAGCAGCCGCCGAGCGCCAGAGTCGAGCCGAGTGCGAGGAGCAAAGCGCGCCGGTTCATCACCATCGCCGTCATGGATGCAGTTGCGGCTTGATCTAGGCTGTTAAGGTTAATGAAATTTGATCATCGCCGCGGCCGGCCTGCCGCCTCACCGGGCCGCACGCGCCTTAACGCTTGAGCAACCTTAACATCCACTAATAGCGGCGGGACGGCAGTAATGCCGGACCGGTTCGTCTCCGCGTTCAGAGCGTCCGCATGTCCACGATCCGTCACCGCTCGACCTACGCCGTGCCCGGATCTCAGCCGCGCGCCGAGGAGGGCCTCGGTCTCGCGCAGCTGCCCCGGATCCTGCGGCGCTCGATCGGCTGGATCCTCGGTCCGACCCTCGTGGTCGCTTTGGGCGCGAGCGTTTTCGTCAACGTGGTCAGCCCCCGCTACACCGGCGAGGCGAAGGTTCTCCTGGAGAGCCGCGATCCCGCCTTCGCCCGCACCGCGCAGGAGCGCGCCGATCAGCTCACGCCGATCGACGAGCAGGCCGTGGCGAGCCAAGTTCAGGTGGTGATGTCCCGGGATCTCGCCCGCGAGGCGATCCGCCGGCTCAAGCTCGTCGGCAACGCCGAGTTCGACCCCGGCGCGGGGAGCATCGGCCCGGTGCAGCGCCTGCTGATGATGCTCGGCATCGGCGCCAACCCGCTGGATCGCCCCGCCGAGGACCGGGTTCTCGACGCTTATTTCGACCACCTGCTGGTTTATCCCGCCGGCAAGTCGCGAATCCTGACGATCGAGTTCCGCGCGAAGGATCCGAAGCTCGCTGCCGAGGCGGCCAATACCATCGCGAAACTCTATATCGGCTCGCTCGAAGCCGATAAGGTCGACACGGCCCGCTACGCCTCCACCTGGCTCGGCGGCAATATCGACGGGCTGCGCAAGCGCGTCGCCGAAGCCGAGGCGAAGGTCGAGGCGTTCCGCGCCAAGAACGGTCTCGTGGGCAGCACCGGCGCCACCGGCCGGCCGCTCAACGCGCAGCAACTCGGCGAGCTGTCGAGCCAGCTCTCCGTGGCGCGCAGCCTGAAAGCCGACCTCGACGGCAAGGTGAAGGCCATCAAGGACCTGATCAAGGACGGACGCGCCTTCGAGATCCCGGACGTGGCCAACAACGAAGTCATCCGGCGGATCGTCGAGAACCGCATCGCGGTGCGGGCGCAACTCGCCATGGAGTCGCGCACGCTTCTCCCGGCCCATCCCCGGATCAAGGAACTCAACGCCCAGCTCGAGGATCTCGACGCACAGATCAAGGCCTCGGCCGAGCGCGTCGTGCGGACCATGGAGAACGACGCCAAGATCGCCGGGGCCCGGGTCGAGAGCCTGCAGGGCGCGGTGGACGGCCAGCAGGACGTCGTCGTGCGCGGCAATGCCAGCGAGATCCAGCTCCGGGCGCTGGAGCGCGAGGCGAAGGCGCAGCGCGAGCAGCTCGAATCCTATCTCGGCCGTTACAGGGAGGCGGCGGCGCGCGACGGCGAGGCCGCGACGCCCGCCGATGCCCGCATCGTGTCCCGGGCGGTGACGCCCGAGGTGCCGTCCTTCCCGAAGAAGCTGCCGATCGTGGCTTTCGCGACGCTGCTGACGCTCATGCTCTCCGTCGGCGGCGTCATCGCCAGCGCCTTGCTGGCCGAATCCGGCCGGGCCGGCGGCAACCGCGATGGCGATCCGGCGGATGATCGCCGCCGCCGCGAGCCGGTGCTCGACCGGCCGGCCTTCACGTTCCCGGAGGCCACGCCGGCGACGCGCTGGCCGGCGGCACCGGACGCCGCCCCCATCGCCGCGACGGCGCCTGCCGCGACGGCCCCGGGCCGCGCCGCCGACGCGTTCGACCTCGCGCCGCTCGTCGCGCGGATTGCCGCGGCGCCCCGCGACGCGGACATGCGCGCCGGTCGCCGAATCCTGGTCGTCGAGACCGAGGAGCGGCTTGGCGCGACGACGCTTCCCGAGGCCCTGGCCCGCGCCCTCGGCCGTCAGGGGAGCCTCGTCGCCGTGGACCTGAACAGGCCGAAGGACGGGACCGGGCGGCTGGGCTTCTCCGACCTCATTGCCGGCGACGCCGCCTTCCTGGATGTGATCCAGGCCCGTCGGGACAGCGGTCAGCATCGGATCGAGGCCGGTCTGCAGGATCCGGCGATCCTGTTCGACGAGCCGGATGCTTTGGCGCTGACCTTCGAGGCGATGACCGAGGCCTACGATTGGGTGCTCTGCCGGCTCTACGCTGCCCCGGGGGCCGTCGATCTGCTCGAACTGGTCGCGAGCTTCATGGACAGCGTCGTGATCGCCTCGAACGCGGATGCCGAGGATCCGGCGCTGGCCGATCTCTATGCCCTGGCTCAGGACGCCGGTGCGGGGCAGATCCTGGTGGCACAGGATCGCCCGGCTCTCTCGGACGTCCAGGACGCGCGGCTGGAACTGCGCCTCAACGCCGCCTAGACAACGCGCCGCTCACGACCGGCGCAGGGTGCGGAGCCGCTTCAGGACCGCGTAGAGGCGCGGGTCGCGCTTGATGCGCCGCCTCGTGCGCGTCAGGCCGCGCCGCACGGCCGCATAGGCCCGGCCCCGGAGGGTCACCGGAATGATCGTCTCGACGAGGTTGATCGTCTCGTCGCAGATACTGGCCTTGTAGCGCGCCTCTCCGACGCCGAGGTCGAAGCCCTGCCGGCCGCGCGCCGTCTGCTCGCGCACCAGATGCTGCAGCAGCAGGTCTCCGGGGCTGAAGCGGGCGACTTCGGGGTCGCCGTCGAACGCCGTCATCATGCCGCTGAAGCGACGGTCGCTGACCGCGCCGCCGAAGGTCGCCAGGACGCGCCCGCTCTCGGAAAGACAGAGGGCGTGCAGTTCCACTGCCGGTTCCGGCCCGGCCGAAGCCGCCGCCAGGAAGGCGCGGATTGCGGGATCGGCGTAAGGGTCGGAGACGCCCATGCCGGCGAAGCGAGCCGATTTCTGCGCGTAGAACGCCGCCAGCAGTCGGGCCGCCTCCTCGGACGTCTCGGCGCGGCGGTAGGTGAGCGGCCCGTGTGCCTCGACGAGGCGCTTCTCCTTGGAGCGGAGCTTCTTGCGGGCATCGGCGCTGAACACCCGGCGCACGGTCGCTTCCGGGTCCGGCCCGAGCATGAGACCGTAGGCGTCACTGGCTTCCGGTTCGCCCGTTTCGGCGAGCGGGTTTGCCGCCCCATCCCACATCCGGGGCTGATGCTTCAGCGCGAAGGCGTCGAGCCCCTCTGCCCGGCCGGCGCGGATCAGGGCCGCGACGACGCGGCCGGGTGCGATGGCCGCCGCGTCGCGGGTGGCGAAGAGCGGCAGATGATAATTGGCATGGGTGTCGCCGACCGTCCGCGCGATGCGGAGCCCGTGTTCCCGCTGCACCGTGACCGGGATCAGGATGCGCGCCCGCCCGTCCGCCTCCCGCAGCACCACGATGCGCGTGCTCGCGACTTGCCCCGTCGCCTGCAGGTAGGCGCTGATCCAGCCGAACCGCTGATAGGGCGTCGCGAGGCTGGCCGGATCGGATTCGATACGGCGCCAGAGCGGCTCGGCTGCCGCCAGATCGGGGATGACCTCCGCGACAAGCCCCCTCGCGCTGCGCGAATCGACCATGTCCGTTCCCGCCACCTGGACATCGACCGCCATGTTCCGATCTCCCGCAGACCGCTCATGATCCCGTCCCCCACGAACCCTGGGCCAAGCGACTGAACAGCCCGTCACTGCAACCGCCGATGGAGGGATCGCGGCCCGGCATGGTGCGGCAAAAAACAGTCGTGGCTAACGCTTGCTTGCCGTCTGCCGAGGGGCAATTCCGGATTTGTTTACCGTGCCGCGCCAAGGCTGTGCCGACATGGGCTTCGGGGCCCGAACGGTTCAGGGCCATGCTGTCGTCGCGTGCCAAGCATCGGGTCTTCGCGTCCGGCTTTCGCGCGATTCAGGCGCTCGGAGCGGATCGCTGGCTCGGCCCCGCGGCGCGCGGCCTCGGCGTGATCCTCACCTTTCATCATGTCAGCCCGGCGCCGGTGCCGGCCTTCGCGCCGAACCGCCTGCTCGGCATCACGCCCGAATTCCTGGACCTGACCCTGCGCGAACTCGATGCCCGCGGCTTCGAGATCATCGGCCTGGATTCCGTGCCGGAGCGTCTGGCCGAGCCGGATTACGGGCCGCCCTTCGCGGTCCTGACCTTCGATGACGGCTACCGCGACAACGTCGTGCATGCCCGGCCGGTGCTGGCCCGCCACGGCGCGCCGTGGACGCTGTTCGTGACCAGCGGTTTCGCCGATCAGGCCGGCCGTCTCTGGTGGATCGAGCTGGAGCAGGCGATCGCGCGCCTGGACCGGGTGCGGATCGCGATCGGTACGCGGAGTTTCGACCTCCCGGCGCGCAGTCCGGAGGAAAAGGCTCTCGCCTTCGAAGCCCTGTATCGCGACCTGAGGCGCGGCGGCGAAGAAGACCTCCTCGACCGGATCGCCGACCTCTGCCGGCAGGCCGGCTTCCCGCCCGGGCGAGTGGCCGCCGACTTATGCCTGTCCTGGACGGAACTGCGCGACCTCGCGTCCGACGCCGCGGTCACCATCGGTGCGCACACGGTCAGCCACCCGATGCTGGCCAAGCATGACGCCGCCCGCGCCGCGCGCGAGATCGCCGACGGGCGCGCGCGGATCGAGGCGGAGCTCGGGCGACCGGTGCGGCACCTCTCCTATCCGGTGGGGGATGCGACCTCCGCCGGCCCGCGGGAATTCGCCCTCGCGCGGGACATGGGTTTCGCGACCGCTGTCACCACCCGACCCGGCCACCTGTTCGCCGAGCATGCCGACCACCTGCAGGCTCTCCCCCGGGTGTCGGTGAATGGATGCCATCAGACGCGTGCGGCGCTCGCCGGGCTGCTCTCCGGCGTCCCGTTCCTCGCCTGGAATCGCGGGCGCCGCCTCAACGTCGCCTGAGGCGCGGTCCTGTTTCGCAAGCAACGGCGTCTTCCACGACGCGCGGCCTCAGCCTGCGCCGCTCTGCGTCTCGGTCGGGAGGGGCGTCAGCGGAACAGCGCGTCGAACAGGTTCTGCGGCTGTTGCTGCGGCGGCGGCGGAGCCGGCGCAGGGCCCTCGTTCGACGGGAAGAACTTGCGCGAGGGCTTCTGGCGCGGCTGGACCGGCACGCCGCGCGGCGCCTCCACATCCACCTGGCCGGCGGCGTTGATCTGCTGCGCGGTCTTGGTGGCGTCCTTTCCGGGACGCTTGGCCTTCTCGGGCTTGGCCGCGACGGCCGGGATGTCCTCCTGCTCCTTGGCCTCGGCGATCACGTCGCTGCCGCCTTTGCAGTCGACCAGCCACACGTCGTAGATCGGATGCTCGATCGCGTGCAGGCCGGGGCTGGCGGCGAACATCCAGCCGGTGAAGATCCGCCGGTACTTGTTGTCGAGGGTGACCTCGTCGACCTCGAGGAAGGCCGTGGTCTTGGCGCTCTCGGTCGGCGGGCGCGTGTAGCAGACCCGCGGGGTGAGCTGCAGCGCGCCGAACTGGACGGTCTCGTCGACCGCGACCTCGAAGTTGACGATCCGGCCGGTGATCTTGTCGAGGCCGGAGAAGACCGCGGTCGGGTTCTTGATCTTGTCGGCGGCGGCGGGGCTGGCGCAGACGGCGAGCACGAGGCTCGGGGCGAGCGCGCGGCGTACGAAGGCGGTGATGCGGCTCAAGGCTCGGACCCCTAGACGAGGGTGGCCGGCCGCGCCGTCAGGTGCGCGGCGGACAATCGGGATTGGCCCGCCATGAACAATGGAACGGTGGCGGCAAAAGGGCGCCGGGCCCGCGTGGGACCGTTGATCTACTCGCCCGGGGTCCAGGAGACGTAGTCGCCCGTCGCCGCCGGCCGCTGGCCCCAGGAGAGCTGCGAACCCGCCGGCCTGTACGCGTTCGGAGTGCCGGTCTGGTTCTCGATATGCGGCTTCTGCCACGCGCGCGGCTGGTAGTTCTCCTCGCTCGGAGCGAGGTCCACGTTGTGGCAGAGCCAGCCGCGCCAGCCGGGCGGCACCTTCGAGGCGTCGGCGTAACCGTTGTAAACCACCCAGCGGCGCTCCGAGCCGACCGAGCGATCGATCAGGGCCCCTTCCGCCTTGTAGTACTTGTTCCCGAACTCGTCCTCGCCGACGAAGATGCCGGTGCGTGCGGTCTGGAGCGCGACGGAGACGGTCTGGCCGTTCCACCACGTGAAGATGCGCAGCAAAGTGTCCTTCAGCGCCATCGCCGGTCCCGGAATCGTGCCGCGCCGCGAGGGCGCTTCTCGGCGCCGTTATGGTGACCGCGCGCGTGCGAGTCCAGCCGGATGACGGAAGTGTCGCTGCGCGGCCACGCTCCGCCCGCGCTTTCGGCCTCCGGTTCCAGCACGCCGCCGACCCCGCTCCCTAGGGTTGTGAATCTAAAATTTTCCCGATCCGATTCTGGAAAGCCGGAAGGACACTTATCCCGCACCCGGATGATATCCACAGGCTTTTGCGAGCCGGCACAACATCTAGCGGGGAACAAGGCCGCCGAACACCACTTGTTGACGTGAGAGTGAAGGCGGCGGTAATCTCCCTGCATCGGTCGCGCCCCCTGATTGTGGTGCGTTGAACAGGGGTGGCCGTTCCAGGATTTCATTCGCGAAGCCGAGGCACGTCCCTCTTCCGGGCGTGATCGGACGCGAATCCCACTATCGGGCACAGACCCCGCGTCGCGCGGGGCCGGGACCGTCGTGTCCCGTCGGGAGAGGTGTGTTTCATGCGGTTCGAGCGTCGCTACACCACGGCCGGACAATCGCCCTACGCCGGAATCCCTTTCCGCAAGGCGCTGAGCGAGATCCGCAATCCGGACGGGTCGGTGGTGTTCCGTCTCGATGGTATCGACGTGCCGGAGAGCTGGAGCCAGGTGGCGAGCGACGTGCTCGCGCAAAAGTATTTCCGCAAGGCGGGCGTCCCGGCCCGGCTCCGCAAGGTCGAGGAGAACGCGGTCCCCTCCTTCCTCTGGCGCTCGATCCCTGACGATGCGGCGCTCGCCGAACTCCCCGAGGAGGAGCGTTTCGTCTCGGAAACGTCCGCCACGCAGGTCTTCGATCGGCTCGCCGGCTGCTGGACCTACTGGGGCTGGAAGGGTGGCTACTTCTCGTCGGAGGAGGACGCCTCCGCCTTTCTCGACGAGCTGCGCTTCATGCTCGCTGGCCAGATGGTGGCGCCCAACTCGCCGCAATGGTTCAACACCGGTCTCCACTGGGCCTACGGCATCGATGGCCCGAGCCAGGGCCACTATTACTGTGACCCGCAGACCGGCGTGCTGACGAAGTCCGCCTCGGCCTACGAGCATCCGCAGCCGCATGCCTGCTTCATCCAGTCGGTCCAGGACGACCTCGTCAACGAGGGCGGCATCATGGACCTGTGGGTGCGCGAGGCGCGCCTGTTCAAGTACGGCTCGGGCACCGGCTCGAACTTCTCGATGCTGCGCGGCGAGAACGAGAAGCTCGGCGGCGGCGGCAAGTCGTCGGGCCTGATGAGCTTCCTGAAGATCGGCGACCGCGCGGCCGGCGCGATCAAGTCGGGCGGCACCACGCGGCGCGCCGCCAAGATGGTGATCGTCGACATCGACCACCCGGATATCGAATCCTTCATCGACTGGAAGGTGAAGGAGGAGCAGAAGGTCGCCGCGCTGGTGACCGGCTCGAAGGTCGTCTCCAAGCACCTGAACCTGGTGATGAAGGCCTGCACCCAGTGCGAGGCCGAGGGCGATGCCTGCTTCGACCCCGAGCGCAACCCGGCCCTCAAGCGTGAGATCAAGGCCGCCCGCCGGTCCTCGGTGCCGGACGCCTACATCAAGCGGGTCGTGCAGTTCGCCCGCCAGGGCTTCACCAAGATCGAGTTCCCCGTCTACGACACCGACTGGGATTCGGAGGCCTACCTCACGGTTGCCGGCCAGAATTCCAACAATTCGGTCTCGCTGACCGACGACTTCCTGCGCGCCGTCGAGGCGGATGCCGACTGGACCCTCCAGGCGCGCACCACCGGCAAGGTCACCAAGACCCTGAAGGCCCGCGACCTGTGGGAGCGGATCGGCGAGGCTGCCTGGGCCTCGGCGGATCCGGGCCTGCACTTCAATACCACGATGAACGACTGGCACACTTGCCCGGCGGGCGGGCGGATCCGGGCCTCGAACCCGTGCTCCGAGTACATGTTCCTCGACGACACCGCCTGCAACCTCGCCTCGGCGAACCTGCTGACGATGTATGACCGGGAGACCAAGCGGTTCGACGTGGAGGCGTTCGAGCACCTCAACCGGCTCTGGACGGTGGTGCTCGAGATCTCCGTGATGATGGCGCAGTTCCCGTCGAAGGAGATCGCGGAACTCTCCTACCGCTACCGGACGCTGGGTCTCGGCTACGCCAATATCGGCGGCCTGCTGATGACCATGGGCCTTCCCTACGATTCCGACGCGGGTCGGGCTCTCGCCGGCGCGCTCACCGCGATCATGACCGGTGTCGCCTACGCCACCTCGGCCGAGATGGCGGCGGAACTCGGCACCTTCCCGGCCTACGACGAGAATGCCGACGCGATGCTGCGGGTCATCCGCAATCATCGCCGGGCGGCGCATGGTGAGGCCGAGGGCTACGAGTTCCTCAACGTCGCGCCGGTCGCCCTCGACCACGCCAACATCCCGCAGGCCGATCTCGGCGCCCACGCCCGGGCCGCCTGGGACCGGGCGCTGAAGCTCGGCGAGGAGCACGGCTACCGCAACGCGCAGGCCACCGTGATCGCGCCGACCGGCACGATCGGGCTCGTGATGGATTGCGACACCACCGGCATCGAGCCCGATTTCGCCCTGGTGAAGTTCAAGAAGCTCGCCGGCGGCGGCTACTTCAAGATCATCAACCAGGCCGCGCCGGACGCCCTCCGGGCGCTGGGCTACCGCGAATCCGAGATCGCCGAGATCGAGGCCTACGCGGTCGGCCACGGCTCCATGGGCCAGGCGCCGGGGATCAACCCGACGACGCTCCGCGCCAAGGGGTTTTCGGACGAGAAGATCGCGGCTGTCGAGAAGGGACTGAAGTCGGCCTTCGACATCAAGTTCGTGTTCAACCGCTGGACGCTCGGTGACGACTTCCTCATCCAGACGCTGAAGGTCCCGGCCGAGAAGCTGTCGGATCCGACCTTCGAGCTGCTGCCGTTCCTCGGCTTCTCGAAGAAGGAGATCGAGGCCGCCAACACGCATATCTGCGGAGCGATGACGCTGGAGGGCGCGCCCTTCCTCAAGGCCGAGCACTATCCCGTCTTCGACTGCGCCAATCCCTGCGGCCGGATCGGCAAGCGCTACCTCTCGGTGGAGAGCCACATCCGCATGATGGCGGCGGCGCAGCCCTTCATCTCGGGGGCGATCTCCAAGACCATCAACATGCCGAACGACGCCACGGTGGAGGATTGCAAGGCGGCCTATCTGCTGTCCTGGCGCCTCGCCCTCAAGGCGAACGCCCTTTACCGCGACGGCTCCAAGCTGTCGCAGCCGCTCAACTCGGCGCTCATCGCGGATGAGGACGACGAGGCGGACGAGGGGATCGAGGCCCTGATCCAGGCGCCGGCCGCCGCCAAGGCCGCGGCGGTGGCGGAGAAGATCGTCGAGCGGGTGATCGAGCGGGTGGAGCGGATCCGCTCCCGCGAGAAGCTGCCGTCCCGCCGGAAGGGCTACACCCAGAAGGCGGTGGTGGGCGGCCACAAGGTCTACCTGCGCACCGGCGAGTACGACGACGGCCGCCTCGGCGAGATCTTCATCGACATGCACAAGGAGGGCGCGACCTTCCGGAGCCTGATGAACAACTTCGCCATCGCGATCTCGCTCGGCCTCCAGTACGGCGTGCCGCTGGAGGAATACGTGGAGGCCTTCACCTTCACGCGGTTCGAGCCGGCCGGCTTCGTCCAGGGCAACGACGCGATCAAGAACGCCACCTCGCTCCTCGACTACGTGTTCCGCGAGCTGGCGGTCTCGTATCTCGGCCGCGCCGACCTCGCCCATGTCAGCCCCGCCGAGATCGGCGGCACGGTGATCGGCGGCGGCGAGAGCGGCGACACGACCCGCGAGGGACCGAAGCCCGCGCCGGCCTCCTCGGTCGTCTCCCGCGGCCTGCTGCGCGGCTCGGCCGACCGTCTGACCCTGATCCAGGGTGGCCCGGCCGGTGCGGCCCTGGGCGTCGGGGCGGCGAGTGCCGGACAGTCGGCGCCTGCCGGCGGCACGGTCCACGCGATCCGCGGCAGCACGGCACTCAAGGCCGAGCCGGCGACCGCCGGTCAAGCCGAGACGATCGCCGACACCCTGCCCTTCGCCAAGGCGGAGCGGAGCGTCGCCGACCGCCGCGCCGAGGCGAAGATGAAGGGCTATGTCGGTGAGGCTTGCCCCGAATGCGCGAACTTCACGCTGGTCCGCAACGGCACCTGCCTGAAATGCGACACCTGCGGGTCCACGACCGGCTGCTCGTAGGCCGGTCGGCGAACCGATCCACCTGAATTCGCGTGACACGGTCGGGCCCAAGATCCACGGATCTCGGGCCCGAACCGTTTGGACCGTTGATCCTGCCGGCCTCCTCCCGGATCTGCCGGACGGGCGACGCCAAGACCGATCCGCCTCCTGTCTCCCACCGAGTCAGCGTGATCGGGCCGCACCGGCGCGATGTCTGGCTCCCGCTAAGGTGTGGCAACCGGCGCATGCATCCGGGCGCGAGCGCGACAGCATTCGGTTGACGCCTCCGTCGGATAGGGTAGAAATCCTGCCCTCACATCGGTCCAGGCTCGATCGCGTCCAATCTTTCTCGCCTGTCTTCATGGATATCCCGGGCTCGACTGTGCCGGCGATCTTGCGCGGTCCTTCGATCGACGCGGCAATTGGTTCGTCGCTGGACCTTCGAGCCTTCGACACTTCAGGAGCCGACCATCGCCGAGGCAAAGTCCCCGCCCGCGCGCTCGCGCCCGCGCGCCCTGGCGAGCCTCTTCGCCGCCACCGTGCTGCTGCCGCTCGCGTTCCTGCTGATCGGGCTCTGGCAGGCACAACGCGGCGCCGATGACTGGCGAGCCTTCGCTGCCGAGCGCGATCGCCTCGCCGCCGTCGTGGCGGATCTGGAGGCCCGGACGCCGCGGGACGGGCGCCCTGATTTCCGCGTGCAGTTCCGCCACGACGGCAAGAACTACGGCGGCCCCTACGCGCTGGTGAAGGCCCGGGAGGCTCGCGACGGGGCCGGGACCCTCGCGGTGGTGATGGATTGGCGGCGCCTGCTTCCGCCGGTCGCCATCGCGGGCGGCGGCATCGCGGCGGCGCTCTCCGTGCTCGTGTTGCTCGCCAGTGGGGTGCTCGGGCATTTCGGCCGCGGCTCGCGCGACGCGCTGGTGCGCGGCTTCTCGGGGATGCGGCGGTTGCTGCCGGCCACGCTCGCCCTCCAGATCGTGGCGGCGACCGCCGCCCTCGTCGCGATCATCCTCTTCGAGGCGGGGTTGCTCGTCGAGGGCGGCCTCACCGGCGGCGGCGTGAAGCTCCTGGCGATCGCGGCCGGTGCGGCCGGGGCCACGATCCTCGCCGCGGGCGGCGCCCTGATCGGGCTGCGCCGGGCGCTCGACGCCTTCGAGCCCGATCCTCTGCCGATCCTCGGCCGGCAGATCGCGCCGTCGGAGGCGCCGGGCCTGTGGCGCCTCGTCGAAGCGCTCGCCGAGAGGATGGATGCGCTCAAGCCCGAGGCCCTGGTCGTCGGCCTCACCGAGGGCTTCTTCGTCAGCGCCGGCCCCGCCCTGCTCGAACCCGGCGGCACGCGGCTCGACGGCCGGATCCTCTACGTCCCCCTGCCCTACCTCGCACTGATGCGCGTCGATGAGACGGCAGCGATCATCGGGCATGAACTCGCCCACTATGCCGGCGGCGATACGGCCTACAGCCAGCGCTTCCTGCCGATCTATGCGGGCGTCGGGCGCTCCCTCGAGGCGATGGCCGAGCGCGAGAGCGGTGCACTCGGCGTGCTCGGGCCATCGGTGCGGCTCGGCCTGTTCGTGATGGAGCGCTTCCACCTCGCGGTGCGCCATTGGAGCCGGATGCGTGAATTCGCGGCGGACGCGGCCGGCGCGGCCGTCACCTCCTCCGCCGCCTCGGCCCGAGCGCTCCTGCGCTACGGCGCGGTGCGCCAGCGCGTCGTCGAGACCCTGGAGTCGGCCGCCGACGCGCCAGAGACGGCACCCTCCGACCTCGTGGCGGCCCTGCTCGAGCACACGACCGCGCGCGGCCTCGACGACCCGTCGGCGCGGCTGGAGGACGGGCAGGCCCATCCGACCGACACCCACCCGCCGACGCGCGAGCGCATCGCCGCCCTCGGCGTGGCGCTCGATGCGGACCTGCTGGCCGCTGTCGGAACCGCACCGCTGGCGCAAAGTCGCGACCCGCTCGCCGCCTACTTCGTCGATCCCGCCGGCCAGTGCCGGGCCGCGACCGAGGATTTTCTCAGCGTCGCCCGGGCACAGGAGGCCGCGACCCGCGCGCAACTGGAGGCGACCGCCGCGGAGATCGGCACCGAGGATCAGGTGCTGCGCGCCAGCCACCGCGCTCGCGGCTGGGCGCTGGCGGCCGGTGGCTGCCTGTTCGCGGCCGCGGCCCTCGCCCTGGCCCTGTTCCGCATTCCGGGACTGTCGCCTTACGAGGCCCAGGTCGTCCTGGTCGTTGTGCTGGCCCTCGCCGCCCTCTTCGGCGCGGCCGCCGCCTTCATGCTGTCGCGGGGCGAACAGGTCACACTGATCCTGAGCCCCGCGGGGCTGACGGCGCCCGGCCTCGACAGGGGGATCCCATGGGAGGCCATCGCCGATCTCGACATGTCGCTGAGCCGCCGCGGCATGGTCACCCGCCTTCTGCTGCCGCCCGGGGCGGATTGGCCGACGCGGGCGCCGGGCCGGCACGCCGTGAAACTCGACCCCAAGCGGCGCATCGTGACCCTCACGGTCGGCTTGCCGCGCAAGATGAAGCCTCAGGATTTTGCCGACCTGATTGGCCGCTATCAGGCCGCGCATCTCGCACGCCGAGCTCTGGCCGAGCGTGCATCGTTGGCCGAGCGTGCATCGTTGGCCGAGCCTGCATCGCTCGCGACCAACGCCGGCGGCGCCACCGCTCCCGAAGCCCAGCCTGTTTGAGGATCATATGGGATCATCCGCCAAGACCGACGCCGCGGCGCCCGAGGCTGCCGAGACCCTGCGCCTGCCGCCGGATCGCACGAGCTGGACCGTTATCCTCGGGGTGCTGTTCGGCTTCGTGCTGTTCGGGGGGCTGCTGGCCGCCAGCGTCATCTACACGGCGCCCGTCCTGATCTCGGATTGGGAAGTGCGCGACGCGGCCCGGCCCGTCCAGAATGCGCGGGCGAGCGAGGGCGCGTGCAGCACCAAGCTCGTCTTCCACGTCTGCAACGCGACGCTGACGCTGCCCACGCCCGAGGGCGGCGTGACGCGCCGGGTGAACTACGTCTTCACCGGGCTACATGCGGGCGACTACACGGTCGGCATCATGGCCGATCCGGCGCGTCCAGACCTCGTCACCACCGACCTCGGCCTCGAGCGGCTGTGGAACCGGACGCTCACCCTCGTGGTGTTCGCCGGTGCGCTTCTGGGCTGCCTCGGCGGGGCGCTGGTGTCGATCATCCGCAACGGGCGCGCCGCCTTCCGACGCGTCGTGTGACCGGGACCCGGGAGCCGGCCGCGCCCATCCACGATCAGGCGGCGATGCTCACCGGTTTCTCGACGGGCGCTTCGTCCGGCTGCGGCGCGGCGCGTCCGTGGCTGGAGCGGAAATGATCCAAGAGGCTGTCGCCGAGGCCGTCGAGCACGCGATCCGTGGCGGCCTGGATCTCGGGGTCCAGCTCTTCGGGCCGGTACCAGGCCAGGATCTGCTCCGGCAGCGCATCGAGGATCGCGCCGACCGGGTTGAGCGGCGCGGCGGCCGGCGCCTCTGCGGTGTCGGCGACTGCGACGAGGATGGGTTCATCGGCCGCGGGTGCAAAGGCGGTCCGGCACTGACTTTCCAGGGCGGCGCGCCATGCCGCATCGGCGGCCTCGGCCTCGCGGCGGGCTGTCTCCCGGGCCAGCGCCTGTGCGGCGATGGCGCGGGCGATCTCGCGGGCCTCGTCGCGGGCCGCCTCGGCCTCGTAGCGATTGAGCAGCGTGATGACCGGATGCATCTCCGGATCCGACGGGTCGCCGCAGGCGTCGATGGCGCACGCGATGATCCGTCGCGACAGGCCCGTTCCGCGCACGGGGACCGCGCCGCGTGCGAGTTCCTGCCGGGCAGAGAGCGCCGCCTGCATCGGCGGCAGGAGCGCGTCGGGCAGGCCCGCCCGGGCGTGCAGATCGGCAAAGAGCCGCGGCGCGCGCATGGCGCGGCCGACGGCGGCATGGTCCTGCCCCGACAGGTCCGCCAGTGCGGCCAGGGCGAAATCGGTCCGCCCGGAGAGCACGGCGCGCAGGATCAGGCCGGCGGTCAGCTGGCGGGTGGTGCGCAGATGCGTCACCAGCCGCGTCACGGCGGCCGCGCCGAAGCCCTCGCAGGCCTCGAGCGCCACGCGCTCCCCGGCCTCGCGGCTCATCCGGTCGCAGCGCTCGGCGCCGAGCCAGCCGCGATCGGTGACGAAATCCGTGAGGGCCCGCGCCACCGCGATCCCGAGGGCGTGGCGCACCTCCGGCGGCAGGTCGGCGCGGGCGAGGAATGCCTCGCGCAGGGCGGCCTCGTCGCCGCGGCGCTCGATCATGCGCAGCATCCGGCCCGCAGTGATCTTCGCCGTCGGATTGGCCGCGAGCACGACCAGCGTGTCGGTCTCGCCAATCTCGGCCAGCGCGCCCGCGACCGCGTGCGACAGGTGGTGCCGGGCCGCGATCACCGCGCGGGTGGCCTCGTCGCCGAGGGCGGCCGCGTCCACGAGGTCGGCATCGGTGAGGACCGGGGAGCGCGCGAGCACCGGTCGCGCCACTTCCGGGACATCGCAGGACAGGGCGACGACCAGGGGGCGCGGTGTCCGTGCCGAGGCGGCGCAGGTCTCGGCGAGCGCCCGGCGGACCAGGGGTGATGGATCGTCGAGGAGCGCGAGCAGCGCGGTCTTGGCCTCCCAGGCCGCGTCATCGCCGAGATCGCCGTACAGGTAGGTCCGTGCCAGCGCCGCGGTCGCCTCGGCACGACCTTCGGCCGAGGCGTTCTGCGTCCAGGCCAGAAACTCGCGGATGATCATCGACCGCTCCGGGGGGCGAACAGGCTGGTCCTGTTGCCGGACATGGACGCTGCGGCCGCGAGTTCCGCCGGTCGGCGGGGCGGCAGCGGCGGATTGAGGAGGGCGATGCCCGGCGGCGTCGCCGCCGGCTCGGGAAGGGTGCCCGTGACGGTGGGCTCCGGAGCGGCCGCGGGCGGAGCCGTCTGCGCATCGGAACGCGGGAAATAGGTCGGCGCCGCGTGCTGATACGGCGCGGCGCTGTTGCGCGCCTGCCAGAGTCGGGCTGCGGCATCCGAGGCCGCGCCGCGCTGATCCGTCTGGAAGAGGGAGCGCAGGTCCGAGGTCCCGCCGAAGGCGGTCGCGGCGCTGGCATAGGCCGAGACGGCCTGCGGCGCGGCGGTGCCGTCCTGGCGCAGGCCGGTAAGGTCGGTGGCGGCCGCACCCTGGGCCGCCGCCGCGAGGCTGGCATAGAGTTCGGCGGCGCTGCGCGGCCGGCCGGCGCGATCGTAGAACAGCGCGCGGTTGGCGGCCGCCGCCTCCGGCAGGTCGAGGGCGGCGGCGCGTTCCGGGAAGGCCCGGGCTGTCGAGATCAGGGACGCCGCGCCCTTCGCGCCCAGCACGTGCGCCGCGTAGAGATCACCGGCGGTCGGCTCGCGGCCGAGGGCGCTCGTGAGGGCGTCGGCATTCTGCTGGGTCAGGGCACCGGCCAGAGTCGCGGAAATCTTCGGATCGCGGCGAAGATCGAGGATCGCCTGCCGCTGGGTCGCGTCGGGGACCGTGTAGGTGCCGTCCGACTGCCGGGTGATGGCATCGGCCTGCGTCTGCAGGCCGAGCTTCGGCCCGGCATTCTTCATCACCCCGAGCCAGGTCTGCTCGATGAACTGGAACAGGCCGGTGGCCGAGGAGGTCCCGGCCTTGGCTGCGGGATCGAGGGCGGATTCGCGCCGCGCCGTCGCGAGGAGATAGTCGAAGCCGACGCCGCTCGCCGTGGCACCGTCGCGGATCGCCTGGACCACCGGACCCGAGGCGGCCGTGCCCGGCAGGGCTCGCGCCTGGGGCGGCGGGCTCTCCGAAGGGCTCGAGGGCGTGGTGAACAGGAACATCCGGGCGCGCACGGGGGCTGGAGACCAGCCGAACCTGCGCCCGCTATGGTAAACAAGTCCTCAATCGGCCGGGCCGATCCGGATCCTGTTTCAGGACCCGGTGAACTCTCCCGCGCCCTTCGGCCGGCGCATCTGGAACCGGGTGTCGGCGGTGGCGTGGAAGTAGTCGAAGTATCCACCGCGCATGATCGGATGCATCGCCGCCGTATCGACCTTCCCGTCCGTCACGAAGCGCTCGTCGACGTAGATCGACACGACCTGCCCGATCACCAGGAAGTTCTCGGCCTCGCCGCCTTCGAGGGGGACCAGCGGCACCGTCTGCAGCCAGCGGCATTCGAGCGCCGCCGGCGAGGCCGCCACCCGCGGCGGCCGGACCTTGCGCGAGGGCGCGGTCTCCAGGCTCGCGAAGGCGAATTCGCTCGTTCCGCGCGGCAGCGGCGCCGAGGAATCGTTCATCCCGTCGCGCAGGTCCCAAGTGGCGAGGCTGCAGACGAATTCCCGGCCCTCCTCGGCGAAGGTCATCGCGTCCTTGCGGCCTGTCGACGAGAACGCGACCATGTTGTCGGCCACGGCGTTGAAGAACGAGTAGGGTGCGAGGTTCAGCTCGCCCGCACGATTCATGGCGCTGATCCAGCCGATCGGCCGCGGGGCGACGATCGCTTTGAGCGGGTTGTGCGGGAGGGCGCGTGCCTCCCGCGGCAGATCGAGATCGTAGTGCACGGCCGGTCCCTTCAGAGGTAGGTGACGATCTCGTCCAGCGCCGGCCGGGGCCGGTCGGAGGGCACCTCGCGTGCCCGGCCTATATGCACGAAGCCCGCCAGCTTCTCGGTGGGCGCCAAGCCCAGCGCGTCGAGGACGCGGCGGTCATAGGCGAACCATTCGGTGAGCCAGGAGGTCGCGAAGCCGGCGGCATTCGCCGCGATCACGAGGTTCATGGTGGCGGCGCCGGCGGAGAGCACCTGCTCCCATTCCGGAATTTTGACGTGCGGTCCGGCCCGCGAGACCACCGCCACGGCGACCGGCGCATGCGACAGGCGTGCGCGTTCCTGCGCGAGCCGCTCGGGCGCGGCGCCGGGATTGTCCGCCGCGAAGGCCGCGGCGATGATCTCGCCCACCCGCGCCCGGGCCTCGCCGGCGATGACGATGAAGCGCCAGGGGGCCAGCTTGCCGTGGTCGGGCACGCGGGAGGCCGCGCTGAGGAGGGTGTCGAGTTGTGCCCGATCCGGTCCGGGCTCGTCCAGCAGCGCTGGCGGCACCGAGCGGCGGGTCTTCAGGAGGTCGAGGGTGGCGGTCATGCGCTCCGTCCCGGTATCGCGTCCCGACGGGCATGTGGCATGCGGGAGGCGCCGGTGGAAGAGCGGCCTTGCCGCCGCCATGGTCCGCAGTCAGAGCCCGGTCCGGACGATCCGGCGTCCGGACCGGAGCGAAGGGTCGAGAGGGGCCAACCGATGCGCATGAGGCTTGCCGCAACCGTGCTGGCGATGCTCGCCGCCGGCCTGCCGCCCGCATCCGCGCAGCAGGATCCGTTCCAGAACCGGCTCGGGGGCGCCCTGCCCTCGCCGTCGATCACCTCCCCGAACCTGCCGCCCGCCCTGCCGCCGGCCGAACCGGAGGCGCAGCTGTCGCTGTCGGCGCTCCTGTCGGGGCCGGGCACGCCCCTGCGCCAGGGCCTTGCGTGGCGGATCTACGAGGATCGCGGCGACGGCACGCGTCCGTCGATCGTCGGTCGTTCGAGCGAGGCCGAGCCGCATTTCACCCTGGCCCCCGGCGCCTACGTGGCGACGGTGACCTACGGCTTCGCCAGCGCGTCGAAGCGCATCGTCATGGGGGGCCAGCCGACCAACGACACGCTGCGGGTGGCAGCCGGCGCCCTTACTCTCGCGGGCGCCGTCGGCGACCAGAAGATCCCGCCCGGTCAGGTGATGTTCTCGGTCTTCGTGCCGGTGGGGACCAATTCCGAGGGGCGGCTCGTGCGCTCGGGGATCAAGACCGGCGAGCTGCTGCGCCTGCCGGAGGGCACATACCACGTGGTCTCGACCTATGGGGAATCGAATGCGATCCAGCGCGCGGATCTGCGGGTCGAGAACGGCAAGGTGACGGAGGCGACCCTCAACCACCGCGCCGCGACGGTGACGCTGAAGCTCGTCGCGGCTCCCGGTGCCGAGGCCTTCGCCGGCACGGCCTTCTCGGTCCTCACGCCCGGCGGCGACACGATCCGCGAGGCCATCGGCGCGTTCCCACAGGTGACCCTCGCGGAGGGTGATTACGTGCTGATCGCCCGCCATGACGGGCAGGTCTACACCCGCGAGTTCAAGGTCGAGAGCGGCCTCGACCGCGATATCGAGGTGGTGGCCAAGTCGGGCTGACGCCGCCCGCGCCCGTTCAGGCGAAGCGCCGCGCGAGCGCCACGCAGACGGCGACCGCCAGGGCGGCACCGATCATCGCGGGTTCGATCCGCTCGCCCAGGATCAGCGCGGCAACGCCGAGTCCGAGGAACGGCTGCAGCAGCTGCAGCTGTCCGACCGCCGCGATGCCGCCACGCGCCAGGGCCCGGTACCAGAACACGAAGCCGATCAGCATGCTGAACAGGGCGACGTAGGCGAGGCCCGCCCAGGCCGGCAGCGGGATCGCGGCCGGTTCCGCCGGCCGGAGGGCGAGGGCCAGCGGCAGGCTCACCGGCAATGACAGGACGGTGGCCCACGCGATCACCTGCCAGCCGCCGAGCCGGCGGGCCAGGACGCCGCCCTCCGCGTAGCCGAGCCCGCAGAGCAGGATCGCGGCCAGCATGAAGGCGTCCCCCGGACCGGGAGGACCATCGAGCCCGCGCGGCGAAACCGACCGTGACCAGCGCACCCGCGAGCGAGAGCAGCCAGAAGATCGGCGACGGCCGTTCGCCCGAACGCAGCGCGCCGAACAGGGCGGTGGCGAGAGGCAGCAGGCCGAGGAACACGGTTCCATGCGCGGCGCCGACCGTCCGCAGAGCCAGGGCGGTGAGCAGCGGGAATCCGACTACGGCGCCCGCGGCCACGATGGCGAGCGCCGGGAGATCGGCCCGGCACGGCCGCGCCTGGCGGAGCGCCAGGAGCGCGGCGGCGCCGGCCAGACCCGCGAGCGCGGCCCGCGCCGCGCTGAGGAACAGCGCATCCATGCCGGTCAGCGCGAGGCGCGTGGCGACCAGCGAGGCGCTGAAGATCGTGATGCCGACGAGACCGTCCACCCAGGCCCCGGGCGCGGGCCCACGCGCCGCTTCGAGTACTCCCCCCGCCACGGATGTCTCCTCCTCACGCATGACGGACGCGGCATGCCGCGCCGCGGGGCCGTCGGCCAGGAACGATCGTCGCGTGGCCAGGCGTTCTGTCCCAGTCGCTTTCCAGTACAGTTGCGCGCCGGCTGGGCGGTCGGCAGCCGCCCAGGCCACGCCGCATCGTGCAGACGACGCCGGGCCGTTCCATGTTCCGCGCATTAACATTTCCGTGTCCGCGCGGAACGATGCGCGGGAGGCGGCCATTTCCGACGGCCCATACCGGGCCACTGGAGATTGCCATGCGCCGCCTCGTCCTCGCCGCCTTCGCCGCCGCCGCCCTCGCCGGGCCGGCCGTCGCCGCTAATGAAGCCCCCAAGACCGTGGCGCCGAAATTCGAGACCGTCCCGCAGGATGCGGTGCTCAGCTACAACCTGATCGGCCTCAACGTCACCGACGCGCAGAACGGCACGGTCGGCGAGATCAAGGATCTGGTGATCGAGCACGAGAAGCTCGCCGGATACATCGTCTCCGTGGGCGGCTTCCTCGGGATGGGCGAGCACTACGTGGCCGTTTCGCCGAACTCGATCGCGATCGGCTACGATGCCGACGCCAAGAAGTGGAAGGCCGTCATCGGCGCCACCAAGGATCAGCTGAAGTCGGCCCCCGAGTTCAAGTACGACGGTAAGTTCAAGCGCTGACGCACCTCAATTCGGCTCGGCCGGGCGCATCGGCCGCGCACGAGTCCGGTCTCGCGGCGGCACCGTCGCGAGACCGGCCGCCGCACGGCCAAGTGTCGCGTGCATCATCCCGGGACGGAACCGTCTCACGTCTCCCTGCGCGTCCGGCGCTCAGACCTGGACCCGGAGCGGACGTGGCCGGCGCAGCGCCTCAGAGCGAGGCTTCCACAGCCTGACGCGTCAAGCGGTCGACCAGAGCCTCCCGCTTGGCCTGACGCAGCACGATCCGGGCGGCAGACCGGGCATTGGCCGCGCGCAGCTCCGCCCGCGGACCGCCATCACGCAGCGCCCGCCACGCCAGCGCGCGGAACCAGCGGACATTGGCCAGGGCCGCAGCCCGGCGGCTGAGCGGTCCGCCGACATCCAGCGGTTTCTCGAATGTCACGGACGCCATTGGCCCAATCCTGAAGCGCGACGCGCCGCTTGTCCGGTTATGAGACAAGACATGGCGGTTTCTCGGGAACTCGGCAATAGTGCTGCCAACCTAAACTTTTGAATGCAGCGCGAAGACTGCGCATCCACGAAATGCGGTACTCCGAACACGTCGCAGGGTCCGGGACCGTCGCGCCGCGGCGTTCCCGTCGATCACAGGCTTGACGGGAACGCCGCCGCATCCTGACGACTTCCCGGGTCGGAAAGCCGGAGCGGCGCCGAACCGGACCGATCGATCCCACGAGAGGGTAGCGTGCCGACGATCTTCGATGCCCATACCTTCGCCCTCACCGCGCATGCGGGTCAGCTCGACAAATGTGGCGAGCCCTGCATGCGGCACCTCGAACGCGTCGCGAACGCGACCCTGACCCGTGCCGGCCACGCCCGACTCATCGACAGGCTCGACATCGACCCGATGCGAGTGATGCAGGCCGCGCTCCTGCACGATGTGCTGGAGGACACGCCGCGCACGATGACTGACCTTCGCGCCGCCGGTTTCGACTCGGATATTATCGAAACGGTCACGCTTCTGACGAAGCCGGCCAGCCGGATCGCCTATTCGGAGCGGATCACGACGCTGATCGCGGCGGGCAACCTGGCGGCGCTGCTGATCAAGATGTCCGATACGGAGGACAACCTCCGTCCCTCCCGGATTCCGGCCGATGCCGCCTTTTTGCGTGAGCGCTACGCGACGGCCTTCGCGCGGCTTAAGGAAGCCGCGTCCGCCGTCGGCTATACGGGCCGGTGACCGCAGACGGCGGGTTCGACCTGCTCGATCAGGCCCGGATCCGGGCGGTCTGTGTCGCCACGCAGGCCCGGATGAAGGCGCCGGCCTCGTCCAGGGCCCTGGCGGCCTCCGGGATCGGCGCGCCGACGAAGACGTGGCACTGCTCCGGATACCGATACAGCGCGACGCCCTGCCCCGCCTGTGCCAGGGCTCGATGGAGCCGAAGGGCATCCGGGTGGAGGAGATCCCGCGTGCCGGTGATGATCGCCACCGGCGGCAATCCGTCGAGACGACCGAAGAGCGGGCTGACCTGCGGATCCGACAGCGGCGTGCCGGCTGCCCAGAAGCGGGCCGCCGCGCGGCAGCCGGGCACGGCCAGCATCGGGTCTCGCGGTGCGATGGTGTGCACGCCGGGATCCGAGAACGTCAGATCGAGCGCAGGCGAGAACAGCAGCAGGCCGGCAGGCAGCTTTTCGCGGCGCGCAAGCAGACGCTGGGCGATGCCGAGGGACAAGCAACCGCCCGCCGAGTCGCCCGCCACGATGAGGTTGCCGCGGTCGTCCGCGCAGACCGTCGCCATGAGGCGCTCGAGGAATGCGTAGGTTTCCCGCCACGTGCTCTCGGGGGCCAGCGGGTAGCGCGGGAGGATCACGCGGGCTCCGGTGCGCGCGATCAGGGCGTCGACGATCCGCCAATGCGGCCCGAGCACGTCGAAGACCCAGGCGCCCCCATGCAGGTAGAGGATCGTGGTGCCTGAACACGCGCCGCGCGGGTGGATCGTGAAGACCTCCGACCCGTCCCGACGATCGGCTTCGATGCGGTACTTCCGGCGCAGCCACACCGACGGACGTGCCGGCTCGACCCGCCGGTGCAGCGCGATCTGCCGCCGCATGCCGTCCGCGTCGCGCGCCTTGCGCTTCATGCCGCTCAGCGGGAGCGCCACATCGTTGATCAGCCTGGCCCGGACGCTGACCCCGGAGATCCTGGCCCAGGCAAGCATTCCGAGGACGGCGATCCCGGCGGTCCCCGCCATCAGCGCAGCAGGGCGCGGCCGGCCATTCAACGGATCAGTCCTCCGCGTCGAATCCCTCGGTTCAATGGATCCCGGCTCGGCCTGTTCCCCATGCGGTCCCGCGGGCGCCGGTCGGATGTATTCGTGCTGCTCCCGGGCACGACGCACACGGATCCGGAGAGGCGGCGGTTCGGATCCGGCAGGAACACCGCCGGACCCGTCGGGTTGGCCAGACATCACGCGCCGGGAGAGGCGGAACCCGCAACCGCCTACCAATGCAACGGGTGCGCTCTTCGCCTCCGACGCTCACGGCGCCGCGCATCAGCAGGAGCAGCATGAGCACGTCGAAGAAGACACCCGCCGCCGACCGCCATCAAGGCGGCCCGGGCAGCAGCCATCAGGATGCCTCGAAGCCTCACGTCGAGGCGCATCACGGCCCCGCACCGGGCAGCCCGACCAATGATTCGAAATCTCACGTCTCCGGCGGCGGCGGCGAGCGGGACAGCCATCACACCCACAGCACGAAGGGCCGGGCGCCGGACCGCACCGATCGATCACACTGAACCAGACACCGCGCGGATCGGCTGCCGACATCCCTGATTCTCGAAGGCGCCCAGCCGCCGCGGCGGGTCGCCGCGGCGGCTTCGGGGATGCCGGCGCGCGCCGCTCGACAGTCGGAGACCCTTCAGTCCTGTGCCCCGACCACCTGCGGACGCCCCCCTTTCGTGCACCCTGCGCGCGCGCCACGGTGACGGAGGCGCCCTGGTCCGTCAGGGTCGTCCGCGCGACAGTCCGGGCACGGTCAGAAGCCGCCTTGTCGACCAGCGCGCCGGCGCAGTCCCGCGCTTGAGCGGCGACGCCTCCGTATGCGCGACGCGTTGCGGTGCCCCTCCCTCCGGCTGGTCGGCAGGCGACTGCTCCGGCAGCGCGGGACAGGGTGGTTTCGCGTCCAGCATGCACTGCTCCTCGTCAATCTCGACAAACGGACAACCGGGGTGGAACCGGCCGGATCCGGCAATTCGGAGGGCAAAAGCGGTTGCCTGTGCGGCGGCGGCAGCCGGGAACCTTCGCGCACGCGGCCGGTAGAATCTGCTGCGCCCGTCCCGTTTGTCCGCGAAGGATTCCGGTTCGTGTCCGAACCCCCGACACCCGACGACATGAACTCGGTGAAGGGCGACGGCTTTGACGGCTGGCCGGACGGCTCTTGCTGCAACCACGTCGATCCGCAGGGCATACCGCAGCGCGCGGCATGGATGGCCGCGGCGCTGATGCCCGATGGCACGCCGAACCGGCACTGGGCTCGGCCGACCCCGATCATCCGTGAATCCGGTTTGGGATCATGACCGCCAGCCCCGGAGAACCGCCGATGACGATCTCGACCCGCTCACCCGCCGCGATCAGCGACGAGGGCCGCCACGCGCGTGACCGTGGCGATCCGATCACCGCAAACCCCTATCCTCCGGACTCGGACGCCCGCGCCACCTGGGATCGCGGTTACCGGATGCCTGACGAGCAGGCGCGCGCCGCCTCCCCCGGAGCGGTGAAGGAGGACATGCCTCCGGAGGCCTCCTGATCCACGACAGGCCGCGGCAGCTCGGCGCTGGCAGCAGGAACAGCCTTGCCGGCGTGGCGTTGGCCTCAGGACCGGCAACGGCTCAGCGAGACCAATCGCCGGACCGATAAGGGAGATTCGCCATGAAGTTCATGATCATCGCCGTCGCCGGCCTCCTTGCGGCCACCATCCCCGCCGCGGCCGCTGAGAACACCGGCGCTGCGACCAGCCGGTCGGGCACAGCCAACAGCACCGGTCCGAACGACGCGGGATCCGGCTCGACGCCCGGCGCCGCTGGCAGCGGCCCGTCGACCGGTTCCATGAGTCGTTCCGGCACGACGAACAGCACGGGTCCGAACGACGCCGGATCCGGCTCAAAGCCGGCGGCGGGCAGCCGCTGATCCGAGGGGTCGGCCTCGCCTGACGGCGCACGGATCGGGCTGCCCTGTCCGGTGTCCGGTGGCGCGAAGCTGGAGCATCGCGCCGCCAAGCCAGCCTGTCCCAACCGCCTCACGGAGGCTCAATGCCGGCCACCAGCCGCCTCGTGCTTGCCGCGCTCCTGCTCCTCGGCATCGCGTCCTGCGATGACAAACAGGCGCAAAACAACACACCGACGAAGCCCGACACCACCAAGATGGAGCCGCAGACCGAACAATCGGCGCCGGACGCGCAGAAACGTTAGCGTACTGCCGACTTGTGCCGCGAGGGCGCACGACGGGACATAAGCCCGTTGAGCCGGTCGGAGCTCTCATCCCCCTCACGCTCCCGAAATGCCCAAGCGCGGCCGAGATCGCGACAGCGCGCTCCAACCGGCGGCGCCACCCCGGGTGGCCTCTTCCTCGAGGCGGCTGCTCAAGAGTTTGAACCGGGAGGGTGGAAGGGAGGGCTGCCCTTCGTTGCAGCCGGCCGGCAGGCCATCCGCACCGAAAGCGCGCCGTTGTCCTGGACGGCCATCACCGCGGGGATTGCGAGGCTCCGGTCTCATGCGGACCAGCAACCAAGATGGCGGGCGGATCGCCGGACGAGTCGGCGATAAAAGGGACGGCGGCACCGAAACCGAGGGCGGCCTCGACGAGAATGTCGTCGAGCGTGTCCGCGACCCACAGGGCGCCGTCGAAGACGGAAATCAGGATTCGATTCATCGGCCACCTCCCTCCCGCATCCCGGGGCGCCGCCGCGGAACGGCGGCGTCCCGGGATGCGGTATTCAACCGGCTCGCACCTCGCGTCTCAGACGAAATGCATCGGCAGGGCGCGATCCAGGATCTCGACATAGGTGCCGGCGAGAACCGCGACGGTGGCGGCGGCAACGGCGGCGGCGAGGGTGAGGCGGGCAACGACGGTCATCGGAAAGTCTCCATCAGGTCCGCGACTGTGTTCGCGGTGTGACCCTGATGTAAGCCCAAGCTTTCCGGGCGGAGGTGCTCCGGCACACCTCGGCGTTGGACAATGGAGCGCCGTCCGGCCCCGGATACGCGTGGTTGCCCGGGGGGAGCGAACGGCGCGATGCGGGCGGCCCGGCGCGCCGTGCGAGACGGGCCTCCGCCGTCAGGCCGCGCGGACCGTGGCCAGGAACCGCCCGACCTCGGCAGAGAGGTGCTCGGACTGGCGCGACAGTTCCGACGCGGCGCCCAGAACTTGGCTCGCCGCCGCACCCGTCTCTTCCGCGGCGCCGGCAACGCCGGCGATGTTGCTCGTCACCTCGCCCGTGCCCTGGGCGGCCTGGGTGACGTTTCGGACGATCTCCTGGGTCGCGGCACCCTGCTCCTCGACAGCCGCCGCGATCGAGGTGGCGACCCCGTTGATCTCACGGATCCGGGACGTGATCGTGCCGATGGCCGAGACCGCCTGGCCGGTCACCCCCTGAATCCGCCCGATCTGAGCCGAGATCTCCCCGGTTGCACGGGCGGTCTGCTCAGCGAGCGCCTTCACCTCGGAGGCGACCACCGCGAAGCCCCGACCGGCCGCGCCGGCCCGGGCGGCCTCGATCGTGGCATTCAGCGCCAGAAGGTTCGTCTGGCCGGCGATCGAGGAGATCAGTCCGACCACGTCGCCGATCTTGGCGACGGCGCTGCTGAGTTCCTGCACGAGAGCACCGGTCTGGTCCGCCTCGCCGGCTGCCGAGCGTGCCAGTTCGGCCGAGCCCTGAACCTGCCGCCCGATCTCCTGGACCGAGGCGCCGAGTTCCTCGGCCGCCGCGGCGACGGTGTTGACGTTCGAGGCAGCCTCCTCGGCGGCGGCCGCGACCGCCCCCGACTGCGCCGAGGTCTGACCCGCCATGGCCGACATGGAGCCGGCGGTGGCCTGGAGTTCCGTCGCGGAGGCCGATACCAGCCCCACGATGCCGCCGACCGCCGCCTCGAAGCCGTCGGCCATCTGGCGCATGCCGATCCGGCGCTGCTCCTCGGCGGCGAGCCGCGCCTCGGCGGTCTCAGCCTCCAGCGCCTTCATCTTGATGAGGCCCTGCTTGAACACCTCCACGGCCGTGGCGATGGCCCCGATCTCGGTCTTCTCGCCCTGATACGGGATCTCCGCCGACAGGTCGCCGGCGGTCAGCGCCTGCATCGGTTGCACCACCGAGTCGATACCCCGGGTGACGCCCAGGACGATGATCACGCCCGAGAGCAGCGAGACCGCCACGGCGAGACCCATGGCGACGAGGCCGACCGTCCAGGCCTCGTTGTAGACGGCGGTGCTCTGCGCTTGCGCTGCGTCGGAGCCCTCGTTGTTGATGGCGACCAGCTTCTCCAGGGCCTTGGAGGCCGCACGACGCGGTATCAGACCCTTCGTCTCATAGAGCTGATAGGCCTCGGCCTTCTTGCCCGCGCGCGAGAGTTCGACGACCTCGTTGCGGGCTGTCCGGAACGCGTCCGATTCCCGGCTGAACGTCTCGAACTGCGCCCGCTCCTCGGGCGAGCTGAGCATGGCCTTGTAGGCGGTGATCCGGTCGGCCAGCTTCCGATCGAAGCTGTCCATGTCCTTCTCGATGGTCGCGAGGAGCGCCGGGTCGGTCGCCTGCGTGTGGCGCAGGAGAAGGCCGCTGCTGCGCGCCGTCAGCGTATCGATCTCACCCAGGGTCCTGATGCTCGGCAGCCAATTCGTATCGATTTCGACGGCCTGCTCACGCAGCTTGCGCGTACTCATGAGCCCGAGGACACCGAGCCCGACCACGAAAAGGGTCAGCACCGAGAAGGCGACCACGAGCTTGGTACGAATGGAGACACTTTGTAACGACACGGCGGCCTCGCGACAGCCGAATAGAACAATTCTGCGGCTGCAAGCCGAACTACTAGCGAAAAATATTTAATATCCGCTAACTTGAGCTTATCCCGCAAAGCGCCGGGCGGCAGGATGAAGACGTCCTCGGTCGGCCACGCGGACGAGCTGGGCCGCACAGCAACCGGGCCCCGGTCGCCTGGGACTGTCCGGCACCGGCGACCTGAACAGCCGCCCCGTCCGTGACACGCCCCGGCGAATGACGGTCCGCGCAGCGATCCGGCTCAGACCGCGTGTTTCAAGCCGAGCGCTCCGGTGGCCAGGCGCTTCTGGATCACCTCCACGATGTATTCGGCATCGCGGCCGACCGCACCGAAGCGCCCCGAGCCCCAGGTGTTCAGCCAGGGCAGGCCGATGAAGGAGATGCCGTCCTCGCCGGTCACGCCGCGCTTGTGCTTGGGTTGTCCCGCCCCGTTGAACACCGAGGCGTCCAGCCACCGGAAATCCGGCGTGAAGCCGATGCACCAGACGATGCTGGTGATGCCCGACCCTTCGAGGGCTAGGTCGGTGACCGGCTCGCCCGGCTCCCAGACCGGTGCGTAGGGCTGCTGATCCGGCGCTTCGAGGCCGGTCTCCGCGATGTACGTGTCGATGGCCGCGTTGATGCTGTTGTAGGTCCGGTCGGCCTGGTCGAGCGAGCGCTTGAGATTGTCGCGGAAGCGCAGCGCACCGTCGGCATAATCGTCGAGCACCCCGTAGAGCGCCATGCCCTCCAGGGCGAACCGGCGCAGGTCGATATCCCGGCCGCCGTCGCGCCCGGTCACGTAATGATTCGTGTTGTCGCGGACGCCGTCGCGCAGCGGATGGTTCTCGACGGTCATCTCGTAATAGCCCATATCGGCGAGCCACGTGACGACGTCTCGCCCGCGGTAGAAGCGGGCACAGCGAGGTGCATCGCCCACCGCGAGATGCACCTTGCGGCCGGCGAGATGCAGATCCTCCGCAATCTGGGCGCCGGACTGCCCCGAGCCGACGACCAGCACCGCGCCATCGGGAAGCTGGGCCGGGTTGCGGTACTGGTTCGAGTGGATCTGCGTCATCCCGGGCGGCAGCTTCTCGGCCATGCGGGGGATGATCGGGGTGTGATAGCCGCCGGACGCGACCACGATCTCGTCGGCGGTGTAGTCGCCCTCCGAGGTCTGGACTGAGAAGCGACCGTCCCAGCGGCGCGCGACGCGGCTGACCGCGACGCCCTCCCGGATCGGTGGATCCACCTTTGCGACGAATGCCTTGAGGTAGGCGACGATCTCGTCCTTCCTCATGAACCCGTCCGGGTCCGGACCGTCGTAGCGGTGGCCCGGCAGGTCGCATTGCCAATTCGGCGTGACGAGGCAGAACGTGTCCCAGCGCTGCGTCGTCCAGGCATGCGCGGCGGTCTTCTTCTCGAAGACGAGATGTTCGATCCCACGCTGCTTGAGGTGATAGCTTACCGAGAGACCGGCTTGACCGCCGCCGACGATGGCGACGGGAACGTGACGGATCGTGGACGTCATGGCTCCAACTCCGAGAGCGTTCGGGAGGACGCGGAGATTCAGGCCTCGAAGCGCTCGACCGCGACCCGGCCGCCGGGGGGCTGGCGCCCCGCGACGGCCTCGATGCGGGCGAGCTGATCCAGGGCGGAGGAGCAGGCGAAGCCGTATTTCTCGCGGACCCGCTCGCTGGCGATGGTGAGGGCCGTGCGGGCCTTCGCGACGAACTCGTCGAGGGCGTAGCTCTCGTCCGGCGTGAGGAAGTCCTTCACCACGAGCGAGGGCGAGTAGTAGGCCTCGCGCCGTCCATCGGGCCAGCGAACGTGGAAGTGCATCTCAGGCATCGATCGGTTCCGGCTGACTTTGGGCGCAGGCCGCGTAGGCGGCGCGGTGGCGATCGGCGCAGGCGCGCCACGACTGGGCGGCCGCTCGTGCGAGGCCGGCCGCCCGCAGCCGGCCGCGGGTTTGCGGCTCCATCGCCGACGCCATGGCGTCGGCGATGGCATCCGGGTCTGCGGGATCGACGAAGAGTGCGTCGGTCGCCGTCAGGTACTCGGTGAACGGGGGCCGGCGCGAGACGATCACGGGCGTGCCGCAGGCCATTGCCTCCAGCACGCACAGGCCGAAACCTTCCATCCAAGAGGGGAACGCCAGCAGGTCCGCCTCCCGGTAGAGTCCCGGCATGTCGGCCTGTGGAACTGGGCCCGTCTCTATGACGGCCGCCCCGCGCCCAATTGCGAGGCCGGCAGCTTCCAGCGTCGCGCGGCACCGAGCGCGGTAGGCGGCGTGGTCGAGCAGCGAGGCGCCGCCGGCGACGACGAGCTGCGCCCGGGGGTGGCGTGCGCGCAGCCGGACAAATCCCTTGATGATTCCCAGCGTGTTCTTGCGTTCCTCAAAGCCGCCGACAGTCAGGATGACGGGCCCCTGGCCGAGCCCCCAGCTCTCCCGCACGGCCGTGTCGGCCGGCGTCGGCGCGTCCCGGTAGACTGACAGGTCGACCCCGTTCCCCACGATGGTGGCCTCGACGCCGTGCTCGTCCCGGATCCAGTCGGCCCAGAGGCGGCTGACGCAGAGCAGGCGCTGGGCCTCGCGGATCGCGCGGTCCTGCCACGCCGCGAGCAGCGGGTCGGAAAAGTTGTCGACGTGGTGCACGGTGCGCGCGAAGCCCGGGATCAGGTGCCGGTCCTTCAAGGTCGCGAGCGCGTTGCCGCCGATGCCGTCATGCGCGTGGAAGACGTCGAAAGCGCGCGCCGCCGGGCTCGCGAAGTGGCGCAGGTAATCGGAGATGCGGGCGCGCACGAGCTCGACCGTCGGGCCGGCGACCGGCTCGGCGGCCAGAGCCACGGTTGGACAGGCCGCATCCCGGAAGAAGCCGCCGCCGGACGGGTCAGGGGCGTGGACCACGGCCTCGTGGCCCAGCGCACACAGGGCCTCGGCCAGCGCGAGGCAATGGGCCACGCCGCCGCGCGGGTTCGTGGAGTGGGTGAGAATGGCGATGCGCAGGGCCGTCACCGGGCAGCCCCCGCGCCGTGCCGAGCGCAGCCGATGAGCGGTCCGGCCGCGAAATCCCAGACTTCTGCGTCGGCGCCCGCACCGTCTCTCACGCGGGCGACCTGGCTCGCGTCGAGGCGCCCTATCGCGCCCGCTGCAATGCCGCGCTCCGCGAAGCGCGCGAGCACGGCCGGCGTGCGGTCGGGATGCACGCTCACGAGGTAGCCGAAGCTCGGGAAGGCCGTCAGCCAGCGCGCGAGCGGGACGTGGTCGGGACGCGGGATCGCGTCGAGGTCGATGACGCCGCCAACCGCCGAGCATTCAAGTAGCATAAGGGCCGTGCCGACGATTCCCGCCATGCTGATGTCCTTGGCGGCACGGGCCAGCCCGTCTTCGGCGATGGCGGGCAGCAGCGCGAGGTCGCCGCGCAGCCGTGCCCCCGGCGCCCCGGTCGAGGCGTCCCAGTAGGGTTGTGGCTCACGGAACCGCCCGCGCAGGTCGATGGCGGCGACGAGGTCGTCGCCGGGCGCGGCATCGAAGCTCGTCAGGAGGCGCGAACCGGACCGGCCGAGCACGGCGACCGCGAGGTTCCCCGCGGCCGCGCGTATGTTGGTGTGGCCGCCCACGATGGGGACGCCGTAGAGCGCTGCGGCGTCGGACAAGCCGGCCAGGATCAGATCTGCCGCCCCGGCATCCCGGCTCCAGAGCGCATCGACCACGGCGAGCGGGCGCCCGCCCATGGCGGCGACGTCGCTCAGGTTGACCATGATCCCGCAATAGCCGGCGAAATACGGATCGTCGGCCACGAAGCTGTCGAGAAAGCCCTCGATGGCCAGGAGCAGGTGTCCGTCGCCATCGCGGATTGCCGCGCAATCGTCGCCGACCGGCACCGCTGCGTGCCGGCTCCCCAAGCCGAGCCGCGCCACTACAGCGTCGATGTCGCGCTTGTGGGCAACGCCGCGGGCCTCGCGGATCTGGCGCGCCAGCGCCTGGATGTCGGGGGCGGCAGTCACGCGGCCCTGCGGATCATGACGACGCCGTGCTTAGGATCGAGCACCGGCGGGTAGGCGGCGAGGTCCGCCTGCATGAGCCGGTGGGGCCGCCCATGCAGATCCAAGAGGGCGAGGCTCGTCCAGTTCAGGCGCTCGAACAGTGGCGCGTTCCCCTCCTGCACATGCGCGAGGAAGCAGGCGCAGCCCCTTGCGTGAGCGGCCGAGACGGCGAGCCGTATGAGCCCGGTGCCCAGGGCGGCGGCGCTTCGGAAGGGCTTGGCGACGGCGAGGCGGGAGCCCCACCACTCGCCGGGACGTTCCGGAACCGCGTGGATGCGCACGGTGCCGACGACGGCGTCGGCCTCACCGCCCAGCGTCGAGAGGGCGCAGATCGGTATGGCGTGGGCGTCGACGGCGTCCCGGTCGTCATCCACGAAGAGGCCCTGCTCCACGCAGAAGACCTGGCGGCGCAGGGCCGCGCAGGCGCGCCGCTCCCACGGGGCGATCGCGAATTTCACGCGGAAGTGGCTCGGCTGGTATGGCGGCACGGGGTCGAACATCAGGCCGCCCCGCCGGTCCGCTCGTAGGTGGAGAGCGCCGAGCAGGCGCCGCACCGTCCGCAGCCGGCTTTGATCTCGGTGGAACGCAGGCTTGCGGCGGCCAGCCTGTCCGCGAGCGGCTTCAGGATGGCATGCATGAAGTCCGGTCCGGGGGCCGGATGACTTTCCAGCGGCGTGCCGGAGATCGGCACGAACGGCACCACGAAAGGATAGACGCCCATCCCGATCAGGCGGTCGGCCACCGCCAGGATGTCCTCCGGTGCATCGCCGAGCCCGGCAAGGATGTAGGTGGAGACCTGGCCGCGCCCGAAGACCGGAATGGCGGCCGCGAAGGCGTCGTAGTAGCGCTCCAGCGGCACGCTCGCCTTGCCGGGCATGATCCGCGCACGCACCTCCGGTGTGACGGCCTCGAGATGCATGCCGAGCGCATCGACGCCGGAGGCCTTCATCCGCTCGAACCATCGGTCGTCGTCGGGGGGCTCGCACTGGGCCTGGATCGGCAGGTCCACGGCGGCCTTCACCGCGAAGGCGCTCTCGCACAGAATCGCCGCGCCGCGATCGGTGCCATTCGGCGTGCCGGTAGTCATGACCATGTGCTTGACGCCGTCCAGCAACACGGCGGCACGGGCGACCTCGGCGAGCTGCGCCGGGCTTTTGTGCGCTACCGTGCGCCCGGCAGCGAGGGACTGGCCGATCGAGCAGAACTGGCAGGTCTTGGTGCGGCTGGCGTAGCGGATGCAGGTCTGCAGCACTGTGGTCGCGAGCACGTCGCGCCCGTGCAGCACGGCGATCTTCGAATAGGGCACCCCGTCGAAGGTCGAGAGCGCGTAGAAGCGGGGTTTGCCCGGGAAGGTGGCGCGGCCGATCACCACGCCGTCGTGCTCGATCACCGCGACTCCGTCCGCGTCCGGCCGGCGGACGAGGAAGGGCGAGTCGAAGGCGGCCTCGGTGTGGACCGGGACCATCACGGTTCGGCCCGCGATGGTCATGGCCTTGTGGTCCGAGGGGCCGGCGCCGCCGCGGCGGCTCGGCGCTCCGGCGCGGCTGTCGGCCAGCCTAACACCGTAGGATTGTAACGCGTTGATCAGGCGCTCTGTCGGCATCCCGATCAGGCCCGTCGTCACCGGCGGAGCGAGGGTAAGACTCGTCGGAAGCGGGGAACTGCTCATGGTCGAGGCTCCGGGAGGCGGTCTGCGTACGCGCCAGCGGGTGCACGAAAGACGCCGGACAGTCGTCGTGGAGGAGGCTGAGGAGTTCGGGCCGTGCATAGTGGCCGACCGAGTCCATCATCCGCTTGCGCTTGGTCACGAGCGCGAGGTCCATGTCGGCGATCAGGATGCCCTCGCCGGGTCCGAGCGGCTCGGTGAGGTGCTTGCCCTCGGGCGAGACGATGGCGGTGCAATTGCCACCCCGGCAGGCGCCGCGCAGGCGCTCGTCCGGGCAAACCTGCGCCACCTGGTCGTCTGTGAGCCAGCCCGTTGCGTTGACCACGAAGCAGGCCGCCTCCAGGGCATGGTGGCGGATCGTCACCTCCATCTGGTCGGCGAAGATCTGGCCGACGAGCGAGCCCGGGAATTGCGCGGCGTGGATCTCCTCGTGGCGCGCCATGAGGGCGTAGCGGGCGAGCGGGTTGTAATGCTCCCAACAGGCCAGCGCTCCGACGCGGCCCACTGCCGTCTCGACCACGGTGATACCGGCGCCGTCGCCCTGCCCCCAGATCATGCGCTCGTGATAGGTCGGGGTGATCTTGCGGCGCTTGAGTTTCAGCGCCCCATCCGCATCGAAGATCAACTGCGCGTTGTAGAGCGAGCCGTGGTCGCGCTCGTTGACCCCCAGCACGATCACGGCGCCGTGGCGGTGCGCGGCCGCCGAGACGGCCTGCGTCACCGGTCCCGGCACGGCCACCGCGCGCTCGTAGAGCCTGAGGTGCTCAGGGCCCTGCAAGGCAGGCGGAAGGACGAAGGAGAAATAGGGGTAGTAGGGGACGAAGGTCTCGGGGAAGACCATAAAGCGCGCGCCCTTGTCGGCGGCCTCGTCGACGGCGTTGAGCACGCGCTCCAGGGTGCCGTCCGGCCTGTCGAGGTCTGGCGCAATCTGGATGGCGGCGGCCCGCACGATCCGGGACTCTGGCATGGATGATCCTCCGGCGGACCCAGCGGCTGCGCGCCCCGCGCGGCCGCCGGTGCGATGGCGCGGTCGTCAGACGGTCCAAGTGTCGATGATCACCGCGTTATCGCGCTTGTGCAGGAGAATGCAGTCGAGGACATCGAGAGGATTGATCATGCGGATCCCCTCGATGAAGGCCGCCTCTCCGTGGCCGTACAGGGCCTGGGTCGAAAACCGGCAGGCGTAGACCTTGCCGCCTTCGGCCATGAATTTCTCAAGCTGGTTATTGAAGTTGAGATGGCCGGGAAAGGCCTCGTCGCCGAGCCGCGGGAAGCCGCGCTGGACGCCCAGGGTGATGCCCGGGCCGTAGAGCAGGATCGAGGTTTCGAAGCCCTTGCGCTGCAGGCGCGTGGCCTGGAGCAGGTTGACGAGGCCGATCGAGCCCTCGAATGCGACGGTGTGAAAGGTGACGAGCGCCTTCTGGCCCGGTGCGGCCTTCACATCCTCAAAGACCTTCTCCTCGTAATCGACCAGAACGTCGCCTTTCTTGTGGGGTTCGCGGTTCACAGCAGGCATTGCACACGCTCCTCGATGGATTGGACCGCGGCAGGCGGAGCTGCGGGCGATCAGCACCAGGATTGGCAAGCCTCGTGCCAAGTCATCACAATCAATGCCACATGCAATGCGTGAGCGTGAGATGCATACAAATATACGATCAATCAATCTCGTGGTGCCGCGGAGATTCGGCATGGTTTGCTCATTCGCGCATCATGAAATGCGAGTGGTTCGACCATAGGGTCGGGTATACGCCACCGATATTTATACGCATTGCATGGATCACCGCTGCCAATCATGGCGATCTGTCCGCGGTATGGCACTTGCACGCCATACAATCGGTCGTTGATCGCATCTTCAGCTCGGGGCACGGAAAAGATGATGCCGACGGAACGGCGCGGACGATCCGGCTCCCATGCCGGCGCAGACGATCTCTGGAAGCCCGACCTCACGCGCTGGGGCCGGCCTCATTACCTCGCCATTGCGGACGCTCTGTCGGACGACATCCAGACCGGCCGCCTGATGCCGGGCATGCGCCTTCCGACGCAACGCGCACTTGCCCAGGTGCTCAACTTAAACTTCACGACCGTCTCCCGCGGCTATGTCGAAGCCCACAGGCGCGGCCTGGTCGAGGGACGCGTAGGCCAGGGCACCTTCGTGATCGATCCGATGGCCACGGCCCGTCTCGGCGGCCTCGCCCGACCGCAGCGCGTCGAGCCGGTCGACTTCACCATGAACCTGCCCCCGGAGCCCGACGCGCCGTCCCTGCGGGCCCGCATGCGGACGTCATTCGCCGAGCTGTCCGGCGACCTCGCCAGCCTGCTGCGCTACCAGGGCTTCGGCGGGACGGACGAAGACAAGGAGGCGGCGCTCCGCTGGCTGGGCGGCCGCGGCATCGTGGCAGCGCGGGAGCGGCTCTTGATCTGCCCGGGCGCGCACAGCGCGCTGTTCAGTATCCTGGGTCAGGTTGCTCAAGCCGGCGATACGATCTGCGCCAAGCGCATCACCTATCCGGGAATTCGGACGCTCGCCGCTCATCGGGGCCTGCGGCTCGTCGGCCTGCCAATGGACCGGCACGGCATCGACCCCGACGCTTTCGCGGCCGCCTGTACCAGAGCAGCTCCGAAAGCCATCTATCTGAATCCCTTGCTGCAGAACCCGACCACCGCGACCCTGTCCCACGCGCGTCGCCAAGCCATTATCGCGGTGGCGCGCCGCTACGCCGTGACCATCATCGAGGACGACGCCTACGCGCATATCTGCCCGACACCGCCGCCGAGCTTCGCCGAACTGGCCCCTGAGATCACCTACTACGTGGCCGGCGTCGCGAAGTGCCTGGGGGCGGGACTGCGCCTCGCCTTCCTGGTTGCCCCGAGTGCCCGGGCTTCCCTTCCGCTGGGCGATGCCTTGAGGGCGGCGACCGTCATGGCCTCGCCGATCTCGACGGCGCTGACGACGCGGTGGATCATGGACGGAACGGCGCACGCGATCGTGGATTCCGTTCGCCAGGAATCGGCCGCACGCCAGAGGATCGCGGCCTCGCTGCTTCCGCCAGAATCCTACAACGCGGACCCGCACGCCTTCCATGTCTGGATCACCCTGCCCGCCGGCTGGACGCGCTCCGCATTCGCCAGCCGGGGTCGGTCGGCGGGCCTCGGCGTCGTCGGCAGCGATCCGTTTTGCGTAGCCGGAACGCCGCCAGAGGCGGTCCGCCTGTGCCTCGGAGGTCCCTCGACCCGGCAGCAGATCACAAATGGTCTGGAGGTGCTCGCCCATGCTCTTGAAGGCTCACCGGCGCTCGCATCGACCTACATCTGACGGGCCCGTGGTGCCCCGGCCGCCTCGCGAGGATCGGCGAGCGCGGTCAAATGTGACCGCGCAGGTTGCACGGCGCCATCGACGGATCGAACCACTCTGGGCGATCGGTGTCGATCTCGACACGATCAGGCTGTGCGGGCCTCCCGCGATGTCCGGAGCGTCGTCGCGGTTGCCGAGGAACCGCCGCCCTCGGTGGGTGAGATGAGCCGGCCGGTCGGCCACGCCGCACCGGCGCGGTTGTCGAGGGCTTGAGCGGGCAAGCCGTGCGGTTCGGCGACGGCGTGCCCAAGATCCGGACCATCGCGACCGGAAAAGTGGGTTCATGATGAGCCCATTGCTTTGGCTCGGGGCGATTGCCCGTGATAGCGAAGCTCCGGTTCCGAAACCGGCCCTGGCCGGCGACGCGATGTACGGGAAACGACCTTGGCAGCGATATGGCTGACGGCCCTGATCCGGGCGCTGACCTCGGGAACCGTCGTGGTGTTCGCCTCGGTGCTTGCCGAATGGCTTGGGCCGGTGTGGGGCGCGCTCATCGTCAGCCTGCCGGTTTCCGCCGGCCCGGCCTATGTTTTTATGGCGCTGGAACACGATGCCGCCTTCGTCGCGGGAGCGGCCCTCAATGGCTTCGCGGCAAATGCGGCAACGGGCCTGTTCCTGATCGTCTATGCCCATCGGGCGGCCGGTCGGGACCGAACCGCCACCCTCGTCCCCGCGATACTGGCGTGGCTTACAGCCGCCATCCCGATCTCGGCCGTCGCATGGACTCCGCTGACGGCTTTGTTGCTCAATGCCGTCGTTTACGGAGCCGGCGCCTTCTCGACCCGGCACGTGGTCCGCGCGACCCTCGTTCGGAGCGCCGTCATCGTGAGGCCGCGCCCGTTGGATCTCCTCGCGCGCGCGACGATCGTAGCATTGTTCGTGTCGGCCCTCCTGGCTCTGAGTTCGGCCCTTGGGCCAGCCAGAACCGGGGTAATCGCCGCCTATCCGGTTACGATGACGAGCGCCTTTGTCATCCTGCACCGCCGCATCGGCGGGGTGGCGATGGCGCGGTTGTCGAGCGTCGCGATCCGGGGGGTGTTCGGATTCGGCCTGACGTTGCTGACTCTGCACCTGATGGTTCAACCCTTCGGCGCCGCCATCGCTCTGACGACAGCCCTTCTCGTCTCATTGATCTATTCGGCCGGGCTCCTCGTACTGCAGCCCCGTCCCGTTCGGCAGGAACCGAGCATCATTACGCGCTGACAGGTCCCGCTCCCCAGCAACGATGATCGGCGCCATACCATTCAGAGACCAACGATCGAGAAACGCGCGACGCTCACCGGCATCCTGTTCGTGTCGCGCTCAGGCCGACCGTGGGAGATGCGGCCATCCAAGAACGCGCTGGATGCGTGAATGGCGGGCGACAGGCATGTGAACCCCACTGCATCAGAGGCTGCTGAGCGCCTGCAGGCAGCGCCGGTAAAGCGGCCCTGGACTGCGGCGTAGATCAGCAACCGGCAACCGATCGCCTGTGCGGAGCGTCCAGCTGTTAGCGCAATATCAACCTTAATCGGATCTGAATGGCTGCGTCTGACAACACGCTCATTCGCGGATAGGATCAGTAGTGCGTCGTCTGGTTTTAATTGCTGGCTGTATCGGATCAGTCGGGTCGGTTGCTGCACGGGCCGCAGATCTGCCGCTGCCCTTGCCGATCGCCACGATGCCGGTTCCGATTTTCAACTGGACGGGACCCTATAGCGGCCTCTTCGCCGGATATGGCCATCTGGGCAACACGTCGCACTCGTCCTGCACGGGGCCCGGGGGCGACGTGGGCGACCGGGGATGTCCGGTTGCCGGCACAAGCCGCGCGCCCGACGATGCCTTCATTGCGGGTTCCGAAATCGGATATAACAGACAACTGGATTTCGGATCCGGGTTGGTGATCGGCGGCGTCGTCGATTACCAATTCACGCGCCTGCGCAACTACGGCCTCAAAGACGGCGACTTTCCCGCGGTCGGCGGTGGGGACTACGCGTTCAGCATCGCGCATGCAGGCCAGCGGCTCGACTACCTGACGACGGTCCGCGGGAAAGTCGGCGTCGCAGCGGACAGGATCTTCGTCTACGCGACCGCGGGCCTCGCCGCCGGGAACGTCCGCGTCGATACGAACACGAACATATCGGGTGCATTCACCTTCGATGGCCGGAAAGGCGAGCTTCGCACTGGCTACGTCGCCGGTGCCGGTATCGAATACGCCTTCAGCCAGCGCCTCTCCGCCAAAATAGAGGGTCTGTATTACGATCTGGGAGAGCGGATCGTCCGCAGTCCCGAGTCCTACGGGTCCGTGCCCGGCTACTTGGTCGGCACGCGCGTGGCGACCAACGGCTTCCTGACGCGCGTGGGCCTCAACTACAAGCTCGGAGATGGTTTGCCGTTCCTGCCGTCGGTCGAGGACACCGAACCCGGATCGGTGGCGCCGGGCATTTGGAGCTTCGAAGCGGGTGTTCGATACTTCTACAGCTCCGGGACTCACCGCTATACGCTCGGTTCCAACGTCGTGCCCGCGCAGGTCAACTCGCGCCTGACCTACAAGAATTATGACGCCCATGCGGGCGAAAGCTTCGCGCGGCTCGACCACAATCCGACAGGTCTCTTCGTGAAGGGCCTTCTCGGATCCGGCGGCGTGATGCGCGGCCGGCTGAATGACGAGGACTTCCCGCCGGCCGAGAGCCCCTATTCGAACACCTTGTCGCGGATCAAGGACGGCGACATCGGCTACGCGGCCATCGATGCCGGCATGAACTTTTTCATCCGCGACAACGTGAAGGTCGGTGGCTTTGTTGGCTACCAGTACTTTTCGGAATTGATCAACGGCTTCGGATGTCGCCAAGTGGGTGGTGGAAATATCTGCGCGGGGTCCGATAGCGTCGGTGAAAACGCCAAGGGTCTGACGGAGACGGCGCGGTGGAATGCCATGCGGGTCGGCCTGATCGGCGAGGTGCGCTTCGACCGCTTGAAGTTCAGCCTCGAAGGCGCCTACCTGCCGGTCGTGGCGATGGACGGGGTCGACCGTCATTGGTGGCGGCCGGACATCAATCCGCTGCCCCAGCGCGGGTCGGGTCACGGCTACTTCGTCGAGGGGATCGTCTCGTACGACGTGACCCCGTCCATGAGCGTCGGCATCGGTGGGCGCTACTGGCGGATGGAGGCCAACCCGGGCCGGACCCAGTTCCCGACGGTTCCGCAGAGCCCTACCAAGTTCGAGACCGATCGCTACGGCGGCTTCGCCCAGGTCTCCTACAAGTTGTCGGATCTCGGGTTCGGGGCACCCGCGCCTCAGCCGGTACTGCAGCGTAGCTACTGAAGGCGTCGAAGACCCCGGCGACGCCGCGGCGGCCCTCGAGGCGGCGTCGCGGCACTACCGAGATCGGTGCCTTGGCCCACTCGTCTGTGCGGGGCAGCCCTCGGCTGCGGAGGCCCGATTTTGGGGAGGACGCTCACGCTCGGCCAGAAAACCTTCGCGGTGTTCCGCCGAACCGGTGGCCAGACGTGGCGTGCATTCGTGGTCAAGCTCGACGAGTGGACCGTGCAAAGCACCGTCACCGCCGCCAACATCGATCCAGGCGCCTGCACGGTGTCGCTGACCACGCCTGGACCTGCCGATCGCCGAAGATCGATGCGGTCGGCAGCGCGAACATGAAGTACGGATTGAGCCTCGGCGGTTCGGCTGCCCCGTCCGACCGGCCTTGCTGCTTGGGCGGCGATGTTCTGCTCCAGCTGCTCCGGGCGGCTCGCCCTCACGAGGACTGACGCGACGCCGGAACGTCGCGCGACCCAGGCCAGTGCCACCCGTGCCATTTGCCGGCCGAGTTCCCCGGCGACCGCGCGCAGGGTCTCGACGACCGCGAAATTCTCCTCGATGAACGGCATGCCGCCGAACGGATTATCGCGATTGCGCCAACTGTCGCTTCCGCACCGAGCCACGTTGCTGGCCCGGTGCTGCGGGACGCGGCGATGGCGGGTGCCGGCGCGGCCCTGCTCTCGCACTCCCTCGTCGGGCCCGACGTCGCGGCCGGCCGGCTGACCTGCGGGGGTTGGCTTGAGGGACCACCGACGGAGCTGTGGGCGCTCCACACCTCCCGGCGGCTGGTCAGTCCCAAAGTAATGGCCCTCGTGGCGCATCTGGCGACGGAGTCGGCCACGAACGGCGTTCATCCGTCCACGACGAACGGTTCGGTGACGGCACCTGCGAGCGTCATGCCCGTTTCAGATTGGCTGGGATGAGCCGGGCTGCCGAAGCATGCTCTCGCCGAGCCATTGAACGAAGGCCGCGGCGGGACCCGTCGGCGGCAGAGCGCGGACGAGCACGTAATATCGAAGTCCGGTCATCACGGCATCGCCGCAGGCTGGAACGAGGCGACCGTCGACACGATAGGGCGCGACGATCAGCGATCGTCCCAGCGCTATGCCGGAGCCGCCGAGCGAGGCCCGCAGCGCCAGCTGGGCGAGGTTGAAGTAGAGATTCTGGATCCGGCCGTTCCACGGCACCCCATGGATCTGCATCCAGCGATCCCACTCGTCGGAGGACGTCGCCGCAGCCTCCCACGGTGACGCGTCGTGAAGCAGGACGACGGTACCGTCAGCGCTCGCCCTCGACGCATCTCGGTAAGCGGGGGCGCAGACCGGGTAGACCGGCTCGGGATGGTCGAAGACGACAGTCGCACCGGAAGGCGGCTCCGGACCGTAGCGGATCGCCACGTCGATCCCGGAGGAGGTCATGTGTGCCGGATCCAGGTCGTGGGTCTCCCCGAAGACGGCGATGTCGATGCCGGGATGCGTGTCACTAAAGACTTTCAGCCGGGGGGCCAGCCATTCTGAAGCGAGGGACGGAATGCAGCTGATCCTCAGGGATTCCCGCCCTGCGCGCCGCTCCGCCCGGAGCAGAACCGCGCTCATGCCGTCGTATCCGGCGCGCGCGGCCGCGAACAGGTCGTGACCCTCTGCAGTCAGGCGGATCTCACGGGCACCCCGCACCAGCAGCGGGTAACCCAGACGCTGCTCAAGTCGCTGGATTCGCTGAGTGACTGCGCTCTGCGTCACCGCGAGACGGTCTCCTGCCTTGGCGAAGCCGCCCGCCTCGACCAGGGCGCGGAAGAAGAACAGGTCGCCAGCCAGACGCGCATCAAGCCTTACGGACATACAGAACGATAAGCGGTCCTAATATTTAACGCCAGAGAATATAATTGGCCGCGCGCCATCCCTTCGCGCAGGTTCGACGCGGACGAACCGATCGTGATCAGAAGCGCCTGGCGACCATCGAGATGCAGACCAAGCTTCCGGGCGATCGGATTCCTGAAGCGGTGAAGCGCGCCAGTCCCACGATCTGGAAGAACCCCGCTCTGGCCGATAGCGCGTCGGTTCTGCCGAGCCTCGCAATTGGCCGATCCGAGGTCGATGGCGCGGTCGCGCGATGGCAGCGGTTCGCACCGCTCCTGGCCCGCCTCTTCCCCGAACACGGCGCGGGCCGGATCGACTCGCCGCTCATCCCACTGGCGGAGGAACTGTCCAGAGCCATCCTGGCTGGAAACCGCGGTCAGCTCTTCGTGAAGGGAGACCACGCGCTTCCGGTGACGGGCTGCATCAAGGCACGCGGCGGAGTTTACGAGGTCCTGGCCTTCGCCGAGGAACTCGCAATGCGGGCCGAGATACTCGGCGAGGGTCGGTCCTATGCGGCGTTCGCGGACCCTGAGTTCCGTGACCTGTTCGCCCGTCATGTCATTGCGGTCGGCAGCACCGGCAATCTCGGCTTTAGCGTCGGCCTGATGGGGCGGGCGCTCGGCTTCGAGGTCGAAATCCACATGTCGCACGACGCCAGGGCCTGGAAGAAGCAGCGCCTGCGTGAACTCGGCGCCCGCGTGGTCGAGCATCGCGGCGATTACGGGGCGGCGGTGGCGGCGGCGCGCAGTGCTTTTTCAGGACGCAGCGACGCGCACTTCGTTGACGATGAGGATTCCGTCGACCTGTTCCTCGGCTATGCAACCGCCGCCCTCGACTTGAAGCGGCAGCTTGCGGAGAACGGGCTCACAGTGGGTCCGGCGCACCCCCTGTTCGTTTACCTTCCCTGCGGTGTCGGTGGAGCGCCGGGTGGCGTTGCATTCGGGCTGAAGCTCCTGTTCGGTGACGCCGTGCATCCGGTCTTCGTCGAGCCCGTGGCGTCTCCGTGCATGCTGGTCCAACTCGCGGCGGGCCTCGACCAGTCGGTCAGCGTCTACGATGTCGGCCTCGACAATCGCACGGCGGCGGACGGGCTGGCCTGTGCATCCGCCTCCATGCTCGTCGCCCGGACCCTCGAGAAGCTGATCCGGGCTGTGGTCACGGTGCCGGACGACGCGCTGTACCGATGGCTCAAGGTGCTCTGGACGGACGCGGGCATCCGCCTGGAGCCCTCAGCGGCGGCAGGCTTCGCGGCCGCGGGGCGCTTCGTCGCAACCCTCTCCGCCGAGGCGCAGGCAGGGGCCACCCATGTGATCTGGACCACCGGCGGCGCGCATCTCCCGGCCGAGGAATTCGAAGCCGCACTCGCCCGCGGATGAAGTGCTCGCCGTCGCCGCCGCGATCCTGGTGGCACTGACCATACGCGGCCAAATCCCCCGACCCGTGCCGCAGGCAGCCCGAGCCGGTAAGACCGATCAAGCCGCGTTCCGAACGTCAGGGATATCTCAGCATGGCCGATCTTTGCGACCTGTCCGCGGTGGAACTCCGCCGCCTCATCGGCCGGGGCGACATCTCCCCCGTGGAACTGCTGGATTCATGCCTCGACCGGATCGCCCGGATTAATCCCGCCGTGAACGCAGTGGTCGCCCTCGACATCGACCGGGCGCAGGAGGCGGCCCTGCGTGCGGAGGTGGCCGTCCGCCAGGGCGAGCCACTCGGCGCGCTTCACGGGATACCGGTCGGCATCAAGGATACCGAGGATACGGCCGGGCTACGCACGACCTACGGCAGTCCGATCCATGCCGACAACGTCCCGGCCCGGGACCTCGGCGTCGTAGCGCGCCTGCGCGGCGCGGGCGCCATCGTGCTGGCCAAGACGAACACCCCCGAATTCGCCGCGGGTGCGAATACGCGCAATGTCGTCTACGGGGCCACCGGCAATGCCTTCGATCCGACGCTCTCCGCGGCGGGTTCGTCCGGCGGCTCTGCGGTAGCGCTCGCCTGCGGGATGGTCCCGCTCGCGTCCGGCTCGGATACCGGGGGGTCGCTGCGCAATCCGGCGGCCTATGCGGGCATCGTCGGCATGCGACCGTCCTCTGGCCTCGTTCCAAACGAACGGCGCGGGCTCGGCTGGGCCAATCTCCCGGTGAACGGGCCGATGGCCCGGACCGTCGGCGATGCCGCACTGATGCTGGGTGCCATGGCCGACGACGACCCGCGCGATCCCCTGGCCTATACCCTGCCCGGCGAGCCCGTGCGTGGCCGCGCGGAGCGCTACGAGCCGCCCCATCCGCTCGACCTCGGCGAACTCCGCGTCGCATTCACGGAGGATCTCGGCTTCGCGCCGACGGAGCAGCACGTCCGACGGGTGTTCCGCAGGCGCGTCGCGGCGCTGTCGCCGCTCTTCGCCGCCGCCGAGACGGCGACGCCGGATTGCACGGGGGCCGATGAGGCCTTCGCGATCCTGCGGGCCGCGCAGTTCCTTGCCCTCCACCTGGACAATTACCGCGTCCGGCCGCAGCAGCTCGGACCCAATGTCCGCACGAATGTCGAGGAGGGCCTCGGCTACACGCTCGCCGACTATGCCCAGGCGGCGCGCATCCAGACCGCGATCTACCGGAGCTTCGTCGGCTTCTTCGCGCGCTATGACCTGCTGATCAGCCCGACCATCACACTCTCTCCGCGCCCGTGGAGCGAGCTGTATCCGACGGAGATCGACGGGGTCGCTACCCGTTCGTACTTCCACTGGCTGGCGCTCGCCTACGGCGTGACGCTCGCCGGCCATCCGGTGATCAGCCTGCCGCTCGGCGTCGACGAGGCCGGACTTCCCTTCGGCGTGCAGGTCGTGGCCCGGCGCGGCGGCGATGCCGTCCTGCTCGCGGCGGCCGCCGCTATCGAAGCGCATTGCGCCCGTTCGCCGGACCTGATGCGTCCGATCCCCGATCTCGACGGTCTGGCCAACAGGAATCCGATCGCGCAGAGCCTCGGATTCCTCGATCGCGGCTGATCGGACCTGCGACCTTGCCAGAGCCGCCGGCAGGAGCCGGCGGTCACTCCATCAGATCGGTCAGCGCCCCGATCTCGTCGGCGTTCTTCCAGACCGTCTCGCAGCCGATCACCGTTTCGGTGGCGTCGATCGTCAGCGTGAACACGGAGGGGACTCGGTCGGTGCCCACGAGCCTCAGGCGAACGCCCCATCGCGACATATCGTGCACCATGCACGGAATGGCGGGATGACCGGCCGCCGAGATGCGCCCGCTCAGGTTGACCGATACGCGCCGGGCGTTCCGCTGATTATCCATGAGGACTCCGCCCTAAAGCGCATCAGCATAGGAGATCACGGATCAATAAGCCGTTCACGGATTGAGCCCAATTGCGTGCAGCAATCGCACGGTCGGCCATTCAGGCGTCTCTGGGCTACCGGGCGGGAAGCCATCGGGAGACGAAGTGCAGAGGCCGGGTCGTACCGGCACCATCGCGGCTATCCAAAATCGGTTCGGCGTCCGGAATGAGGGACGCGATCAGACGGAGCAAGTCTTCGCGCTCCTCGCCGGTGAAGAGGACCAGAAAGGACCCGAGGTCCAACTGGACTTCGGGGGCGTCGTTGCCGGGATGATGCAGAACATGGGGTCGCCCGGTTTGCAGGTCGCGCGTCAGCGACCAGCGGTCGCCGCCTGCACCGACATGAAATTCCGGAGCGATCCGTGGTGCCTGTTCAATCATCACTCCACCGGCACTTGGTCAGATACGCAATGTCGGTTCAATAGAATGCTGTTTCGAGGCGAGACATAACCTGGCTCAGGAATCTACAATACCGGGGGTCTGGAAAGGCCGAGACACAGGCGGGACCTCCTCGTTGCGTTGAGCCGGGCTTCCGTGAGCGGGCGTCGCACTGAGGCGGCCGTTTCGGATATTGGATAGCTGTCCGAAGTCGCGAGGGGAGGCCCGACATGGGTCAGCGGCCCGGCGATCGTTGCCAGCTATAAGGGACCGCCCTGCAATTTCTCGGTGCAGATGTATCTCGACGATGAGCCGCCGATCACGGCCGGGTGAGGGATCTGAGGCTTTCCGATGAAGCATGGAATCCCGCGGCTAGCCCTGAAGAAGGACACGCTGATCGGAACACTGCACTACGATGACGAGCGCGTCGCCATGGGCACGATGACGTACAGGCATCGCAGCCCGGAGGGCCGCCTCGACGCGCTGCAAGAGGGTATCGGTCACCTCAATGTCATTCTGAAACTGATCCCCGACGTCGATGGCACGCCGAAGGCCGCTCAGCTCGTCGGTTACCGCCTCCGGGACGTGGTCATGCGCGGCGCCTGGGAAGGCGACACCAGGCTTCACCTCATTCCGGATGTCAATTGCCGGGTGGCCGACCTTCCGGTGCGCCGGATCAGGCGTGGCCGGCTTCAGATCGTCGATTTCGCGCTGCCTCAAGGCGAAGTGCTTCACGATTATCTGGCCTGATCGCCATCGGCCCGGCGGAGTCGGATGGTGCTGCCGGGCGGCTCGCCAGCGGCCGCCCCAACGGTCGGCTCGCGAGACGCGCGAAGTGCTCGGAAGTATCCGCTCGCTCTCTGGCGGAGCGGAACGCTGAAGAGCCGTGAGGAAATCGTACCGCGCCCTGCCAATTGATTGGAAGCAGGATCGGATCGCTCGCTCGGCCGTCGAACAGCAGGATTGCGGTTCGGACGACCTGCGAGACGAAGCTCTGGGCCGACAAGCTGTCCGCCCTGCTCAAATTCGCGACGGCACCGACGGTTTCCGAGCAGCGCAATGCCACGCGAAACCATCCCTTCAGCGCTCGCGGAATGCCCCGTTAAGCATATTCGCGGAGAATTCTAGATTGCAAAGCTCGGCTATATCGCGCGGCCGGCAACATGCTTTACAAACTTCTAACGTGGCGCATCCAATTTGCGGCGATGATGCGGAGGATCGAATGTCGGAACCGCTGACCCTCTCACCGCATCCGCCGGGCGGTGCCGAAGCAGCCTCGGGTTGGCGCGCCACACCGACAGCACAGACCGACCGACATCCCCGCTCCGATACCGGAACGATCCTCATTCACTGGATCGTTGCCGTTGCGATGATCGCGAGCCTGGTCACGGGTCTGCGCATCTCCGCCGACGCCCCTGTTGCGCGGACCGCGAAATTCCTGGCGCCGTTTCTTCCGCAGGGGGAAGTCTGGACCGTCCATTTCGTCGCCGGGCTCACGCTGTTCTTCGGAATCACCGCCTATCTCGTCTACCTCGTGCGCGGGCGTCTCATGGATCGCAACGGTCTGTCGCGCCTGCGCGCCCTGCGCGTCAGCGGTCGGACGAAGGCGGCGCGAAAGGCGCGGTGGGGCGGCATCAACGTCGCGCTGCACTGGCTCATCTACGCCGTCACGCTCATCCTGACGGGCACCGGCGTCGCGCTTTATCTCGGCTACGGAGGCTGGGTGGTCTGGCTGCACGCCACCTGCGCGCTGGTGGCCCTCGGCTACATCGCGGTCCATACCCTCGCACACTTCATGTATGGCGGGCTGTGGCAGCTCCTGCGGCTGTTCCGCCCCGCTGCCCTGACGGACGGCGCCGCGCGGCGCCGACGGCCTCTGCTGGCGGCCGCGATCATCGGTCTCCCGGTCGTTGGCGGCTTGGCCTTCGCGGATGTGAAAGGCCGCTCCACGCTTGTCGTCGACAAGGTGTCGGCCGGGCCCGATCTCAAGAAGCTCCTCGAAGACCCAGTCTGGCGCACCGCCCGGCCGGTGTCGGTCCGGACGATGCAGGGCGCCAATTTCGGCGGTACCGGTGAGACCACCGTCGAGATCCGTGCCGTACGCGACGACGCGAATGTCTACTTCGCCTTCCGCTGGTGGGACCCGTCGCGCTCGCTGAAGCGCGTCCCGATGGTCAAGAAGGCGGACGGCTGGCACCTCCTCGACGCGAACGCGGCGCGCGCGGACGTGACCGGCTATTACGAGGACAAGCTCGCGGTAATCTTCTCACGCTCCGACGCGTTCGGCAGCGGCGGCGCGACCCATCTCGGCGCCCGCCCCCTCCCCGACGCCCCCGCGCCGCTGAACGGCCGCGGCTACCACTACACCACCGACGGCAGCTACATCGACATGTGGCAGTGGAAGGCGGCCCGCGGCGGCATGCTTGGCGTTGTCGAGGACATGCACATCGGGCCGCCCACCGAGCCGACCGCCGCCGAGCGGATGGTGAAGGGCCGCTACCAAGCGGGCTACTGGGGCGACCCTGGCACGAGCATGTACCGTTACAATTTCCGGTTCGAGGGCCCCGGCGGCTACGAGGGCGCCGTCGAGCCGCTGCGGCTACCCAAGGACTGGCGCGCGACGGTGGCGAAGCTCGGCACCGTGGACCTCGCCTTCGATGCGAGCACCGCGCCGGGTTCGACGTGGTGGATGGTCGAAAAGAGTGAGACGGTACCGTATTCCGCTACGGCCGACGCAGAGATACCGGTCGGCACGGTCATGCCGGGCGTGCTCATCACCGATGGCTATACGGGCGATCGCGCCGGCATCTCGGCGGCGGCCGACTGGGCGGATGACCACTGGACGCTGGTGGCATCGCGCAAGATCGCGACCGGCAGCAAGTACGATGTCGATTTCCTGCCCGGGAACCTGTTCTACTTGTACGTCTCGGCCTTCGACCATACGCAGACGCGCCATACGCGACACATGCGGCCGGTCGAAGTCCTTCTGCGCTGAGGCGGGAGCGCGGCATGGCCGATCACGTCAACCTCGTTATCAACGGCCGGCGCATCAGCGCCAGCGCCGGACAGACCCTGCTCGATGCGGGTCTGGCGGCCGGGCGCGCCATCCCGCACGACTGCGCCACCGGCCAGTGCGACACCTGTCGCGTCCGGATCCATTCCGGCGCGGTGGATGAGGCCGGCACACGCATCGGCGACACCGTTCAGGCGTGCCGGGCGCGCCTGACCGTCGACACCGTCATCGAATTCGACGAGGTTCCCGACGTCGTCCGGCGTGCCGGTACCGTAGACACAATCATCGATCTCACTGCCGAGATCGTCGAGGTCACGGTGGCGTTGCGCAAGCGGCTCACCTATCTCCCTGGGCAGTATGTCCGGGTCTCCTTCGCCGGACTGCCGGCACGGGACTACAGCCCGACGCTGCGTTCGGACGGTTCCGGCGAACTGAACGAGCTGATCTTTCAGGTCCGCCGACAGCCCGGCGGCGCGGTGTCGCCGCATCTCGGGGAACGGATCGGACCGGGAACGGCGGTGAAGGTCGAGGGCCCGTTCGGGAGCGCCTTTCACCGGCTCGGGCGCGGGCGCCTCGTCATCGTCTCCTCCGGCGTCGGCTGGGCACCGGCCTGGGCGGTCGCCCGGGCGAGCCGCCTGCGTGAGCCGGAGCGCGACCTGCTCGTCGTCGCCGGCGCACGCCACCCGCAGAACCTCTACATGCGTCCGGCTTTGGATTGGCTGCGCGACCGCGGCGCGGCGACGATCCTGACCTGCAGCGGCAGCAACCCGCCCTCGGACGCCCGGGCCGGGCGTCCGACTCTCCATATGCCGATGCTCACGCGGGACGACACCGTTCTCGCGGCCGGCGCGCCAGAGATGGTCGCGGCAGTCCAGTTTCTGGCGGCGGCTTCCGGTGCCACCTGCTACGCCGATCCGTTCTACGCGGCAGACCGCAGTCCGACCGGGAGCCAACCGTCCGACACGAACTTCTTCCAGCGCTTCCTGCAGCGCGTGTCGGGTCATCGAACCGCCAAAACGGAACCTGTCGCCTAGCAGATCGTCAACCAAACCTTCAGGTCAAGGTATCCGGTGACGTCGAGTTAAGCATTCGAGTCGCATTCTGCGGCAATGATACCGCTATTCGTGAATTTCCGAAGCGTCATCGCAGGCGGCTTCGTCCTCCTCGCGCACGTGGCCGGCGCCCGGTCCGAGGATCTGCCGATCGTCGGAACGGGCGACGGGATCGAGATGCTCCAGGCAATTGCGGCCGCTTATAATGCCGAGGCCGGCGACGCTCGCGTATCGGTCCCGCCGAGCATCGGCTCGGGCGGTGCCGTGGCGGCCGTGGGCGGCGAGCGTCAGAAGCTCGGTCGGGTGGCGCGTCCGCTCTCCGAGGCGGAGAAGGCGCAGGGCCTCGTGGAGGTACCGCTGGCGCGCATTCCCTCGGCGATCTTCGTCCATCGTGGTGTCGGCGTCCGGAGCCTGACGAGCGCGCAGGTGGCGGCGATCTTCGCGGGCACGATCGACAATTGGACCGCGCTCGGCGGACCGGATCTCAAGATCCGGGTGGTTCGGCGCGAGGAGTCGGATAGCACCCTGTCGGTGCTCCGGGCGACCATGCCGGGATGGCGCGACCTCGCCCTGACCAGCCGCTCGAAGACTGCGACCACCACCCAGGACGCGATCGCGACGGTGCGGGAAACGCCGGGCGCGATCGGCTTCGGCCCTTATTCTCCCGCGCTCGCGGGCGATCTGGAGGTCCTGGCGATCGACGGAAGGGCGCCGCGTGATCCGGCCTATCCCAGCGCCGTGACCCTCGCGTTGATCTACAAGGCCTCTACGCGGGATGCGGCGGCGTCCGCTTTCCTGGCCTTCGCGACCTCCGATCGCGCCGGGCAGGTGATGGCGGAGCGGGGTGCTGCCCCGCTCAGGCCGTGACCGGGACCGTTTTCTCGCGATCCCTGCGCGCGCGCCTCGTAGGCGCCACGCTTTCGACGGCCGCCATCGCGCTCGCCGCCCTGGTCTTCCTCGTGGTTCTCCGCTCGGGACAGACCTTGCGCGACCAGGCCCAGGAAGTCTCGACCTGGTCCGAGGCCCAGCTTTCCGACCGTCTCTTCAGCGATGCCAAGCTTGCCGCCGCCCGGCTCCAGATGCAGCGCGAGGACGTGGAGCGGCGCTTCGCCACCATGGCGGAGCGCTGGGACGTGGCCAAGGCCGTGTTCTCCGGCAACACGGTCGCGGCCTCGGAACTCATGAGGCCAGCCCTCACGCTCGCCGATCTCGATGGCGCGATCGCCTTCGACATCAATCTGCGTGCCCTGACTGCAGACCGCGTCGAGGCGGATCTCCTCGCCGCCAATGCGGCCTTAGAAACGACGCCCATCGCCGCAGCCCTGCGTGCCGTGATGGCCCGGAACGATCGGGAGCACCCGACCGGGTTCGCCATGTCCGTGCGCTGGAATGACGGCCTCTCGAAAGCCCTCGCCGCCGAAGAATCCGGTGCGGTGGCCGATGTCTTCGGCCGGCCCGTGTTCGACGATTTCGGCGAGGTAATCGGCGGACTCGTCGGCTATCGTGTGCTGCGGCGGCACGAGCCGCTGATGACGGCCTTCGCATCGCTGAGCGGACGCGACGTTTTCATCCTGGCGGGGCAGAACCTCCTCTCCTCGGCTGGCGCCGACAGCGCCGTCCAGCTCGGGAGCACGTCGCGGGCGGAACTGCACACCGTCATTGGTGCCGAGAAGGTCGCCCGCTGCATTCCTCAGGTGCCTGATATCCGCCTCTGCGTCGCGGCGCCGTTGCGGGAGCTGCAACAGCTGACCGGCAAGGTCGTCGGCATCGGCGAGGAAAGCTCCCGGTCACTCCTCAGGACGCTCAGCGTCGCCGCTTGCCTCACGCTGTGCCTCGTCGCCGTAGTCCTCCTCATCTTGTCGAACCGGATCACGCGTCCGCTCGTGCGCGTCACCCAGATCGTGTCCGAAGTGGCACGTGGGAATTGGCAGGTCAGCGTGCCCGACATCGATCGCGCGGACGAGGTCGGCGACATCGCCCGCGCCGTCGTCGTGCTCGAACATTCCCTTTCCGAGCGCGATCAGCTGCGCGACGATGTCTTCCGGCAGAACACGATTCTGACGGATCGGGAGCGACAGCTTCAGGAGCAGAACGAGCGCTTCGATGCGGCCCTGAACAACATGTCCCAGGGCCTGTGCATGTTCGGCTTCCATGGCCGCCTGAAGGTCTTCAACGCGCAATTCTGCCGGATCTACGGGATCGCGCGGGACGAGCTGGAGGCAGAACCGACGCATGCTGAGGTCCGCCGGCTCGCCGGTCTCGCGGATTGGTCGAGCGCCGAGGGTGGCCCGGTCCGCCGGACCCTGACGAAGACCCTCGCGGACGACCGGTGCGTCGAGATCACCGTCGAGCCGATGGCGGATGGTGGCTGGGTGGAAACGCACGAGGACGTCACCGCGAGCGTCACCGCCCAGGCCCGCATCACCCATCTGGCCACCCACGATGCCCTGACAGGCCTGTCGAATCGCATCCTGCTCGCGGACCGCCTCGCGGCGGCCTTCGCGGATTATGCGGGCGAAGGCCGTGCATTCACCGTGATCTGCCTCGACCTCGATGACTTCAAAGGCATCAACGACACCCTCGGCCACCCGGCGGGCGACGAATTGCTCCGGCAGGTCGGCCGGCGCCTGACCACCCTGTGCCCGCCCGGCGGCACGATCGCGCGGCTTGGTGGCGACGAATTCGCCATCATCCTGTTCGAGGCCGATCTGCCGAAGGGTGTCCTCGCCCTGGCGGAGGAGATCCTGGTCCAGCTCAGGCGCCCGTTCCTTCTCGCGGGCCAGTTCGTGTCCGTCGACGGGAGTCTCGGAATCGCCGTCTCCTCCGCAGAGGATGCCGACGGCGACGATCTCCTGCGCCGCGCGGACGTTGCCCTCTACGCCGCCAAGGCCGATGGCGGACGGCGCGTCCGCGTCTTCGAGCCGGAGATGGAGGAACGGCAGAACCAGCGGCGTTGGCTGGAGCGTGAGCTGCGGCTGGCGATCAGAGACGAGCAGATCGAGCTGCACTATCAGCCGCTGTTCGACCTGACGACGAACGCGGTGACGAGCTTCGAGGCCCTGGCCCGCTGGCATCACCCTGAGCGGGGGATGATCTCGCCCGGCGAGTTCATTCCCGTCGCCGAGGCGACGGGACTGATCGATGCCCTCGGCGCCTACGTGCTCAAACTGGCCTGCTCGGACGCCCTGACTTGGCCCGGAAACCTGCGTGTCGCCGTCAACATCTCGCCGATCCAGTTCCGTGAAGGCAACCTCGACCAATTCGTCGAGGAGATTCTGCGCACGACCCGGTTGCCGAGCCACCGCCTGGAGCTCGAGATCACGGAATCGGTGATCCTGAGCCAGGATCAGGCGAGCCTGGACATGCTGAGCCGATTGCGCCGGCTTGGCGTGCGGTTCTCGATGGACGATTTCGGAACCGGATACTCGTCGCTCAGTTCGCTGAACACGTTCCGCTTCGACAAGATCAAGCTGGATCAGTCGTTCGTCCGAAATCTCCTGGAGACCGACGAGGCCGCCGCCATCGTCCACGTCGTGGCCGAACTCGGCCGCATCCTGAAGATCACGACGACCGCCGAGGGCGTCGAGACGCCGGAGCAGCTTGCTCGGCTGCGGGCGAGCGGATTCTCGGAAGTTCAGGGTTATCTACTGAGCAAGCCGATCCCGGCCGCCGCCGTGGTCGCCTTCCTCAACGCGCAGGAGACGCTCCACGCCGCGGCCTGAGGATCGGCCTCCGGCAGGCCCGACCGCACGAATAGCCGGTGGGGTATTCCGAAGCTCGCAGTTGGGAAGTGCTGCCCTCAGTCTGCCACGCGCTCCACATGCGTCAGCAGGCAGCCGGGCCGGGCCGTGTGGATGTTGACGAAGCGCGTGCGCGGATCGCCGAGCGCCCGCTGAAGTGGATCCACGACATCGCGGCCGGAACAGACCTGTCCGAGATCGTAGAGACATTGGTCGTCGGTATCGTAGGCGCGGATCGATACCAGCGGATTGGCACGAACGATCGGAGCGACCACGTCCACCGTTTCACTGCGCGGGCAGTCCGTCTCGTGCAGGAAGATCGGACTCGGGGTCCAGTAGATGCCGAGCGGCTGCGGCAGATCGTACGATCCCAGCAGCATCATCTCCCCGGGCTCCGCGAGCCGCAGACAATGTCTGCAGGGAAACTGGCCACCTGCCGTCGCCTCGATCCGCCGGATGCCGTTGCCGCGATCATCCGTGCCGGTTCGACGGAAGCGATCGGTGGTCTCCGTCGCGATCGGAACGCATCGAAATCTGGTCATCCGGGCACCTCCTGGACGTGCCCTAAGGCGTGCACCGGAACGCCGCATCCCGCTTCTTGCTGTGCAATCCGAACAGCCGCCGGCAGCCGCGCCGCGCGGCCGGCGGCGTTCACGTGGGGGCCGGATCGCCGGGCCCGAGCGCGTGGCAATAGACCTCGACCGCGCCCTTGCCCTTGAGCGTCACCGCACCGATTGGCTTGACGTCTCGCTGATCCGGCAGGCGCTGGAACGCCTCGCGCGACAGGTGCAGCGCACAGCCGTCGCCGAGGCCCGCGAGCCGTGCGGCGACGTTCACGGTATCGCCCCACAGGTCGAAGGTGAACTTGGTCCGGCCCACGATCCCGCCGACGACCGGTCCGATATGGATACCGCCGCGGATCCGCCAGCCCGGCGCGCCATCGGCCGCGATCGCGACCATGTCGGCCGCGCAACGGATCGCGGCGGAGACCGGATCGGCGTGGGGCCGCAGCAGGTTGGCCGTGGCCATGAAAGCGTCGCCGATCGTCTTGATGTTCTCAAGGCCCCGCGCCTGCGCGACGACCTCGAAGGCTTCCGCCAGGCGCTGGATCTCCGCGACGACGACGTCCGGGCCCTGGTCGTGGCACCACGTGGTGAAACCGACGAGATCGATGAACAGCACGGCGACGTCGCCGAACAGGCGCGGTTTGACCTGACCGGTCTCCATCAGCTCCGTCACCGCTGAGACCGGCAGGATGGCGTGCAGGAGTTCGTCGGCGCGCTTTCGCTCGCGCTCGATGGTGCGCAGATGCGCGACCTCGCGGTCATGCGCCCGCTTCCGCTCGAGGCAGGACCGAACGCGGGCCTCCAGGATTACCGGCTCGAAGGGCTTGGGCAGGTAGTCGAAGGCGCCGAGTTCGATGCACCGGACGATGCTGCCGATCTCCATCAGCGCGGAGATCATCACGACTGGCGTATGGCGCCAGACCTCGTGGGCTTTCATCCGCTCGAGCACGGCGTAGCCGTCCAGAGCCGGCATCATCACGTCGAGGAGGACGAGGTCGAACGGCTCCTCGCCTAGCCGATCGAGGGCGGCCCGCCCATTGGCCGCTCGCACGCTCGTGTGGCCGAGGAGTTCCAGCTCCTGTTCCAGCAGATCGAGGTTGAACGGCTCATCGTCGACGATCAGGATGCGGGCTGGCTCCACGGGTCCTCCCCTTCCTGGCGCGAGGCGAGCGCACGCTCAACCGAGCCAGTGCTGCAGCTTGGCGAAGAGCAGATCCTCGTCGACGGGCTTGGTCATGAAGTCGTCGCAGCCGGCTGCCCGTGCGCGATCCTCGTCGCCGGTCATCGCGTTGGCGGTGATCGCCATGACGGGAATAGCGGCGGTGGGCGGGTTGGCCTTGATGCGGCGCGTCGCCTCCCAGCCGTCAAGGAGCGGCAGCGACAGGTCCATCAGGATGAGATCGGGCCGATGCGCAACCGCCATCTCCACGCCGGCGGCGCCGTCGACCGCGATCAGGATCTCGTACTCGTCTTCGAGCAACTGCGTGAGGAGATCGCGATTAAGCGCGACATCCTCGACGATGAGGATCCGCTTCATGGCCTGATCCCGGACCGTGCGGACTGCAGCGTGCGGTTCTTGCGCGACATCATCGGCCACCGTCGGCCGTCTCGCGTTCCAGGACCGGCAGCACGCGGCGAACCTCGCGGACCAGGGCCGCCCGGTCGAGCCCGCTCTTGTCGATCAATCCAAGCACGCGGTCCCGCAGCATGCCGCGCTCCGCCGAATCCAGGGACGCGGCGGTCAGGACCACCACGGGAATGTCCCGGGCGGAGGGATCCGCCTGAAGGGCGTCCAGGAAGGCGAGGCCGTCCATCCGCGGCATGAGCAGATCGAGCAAGATGACGCTCGGGCGGGCCTGCGCGATGCGCTCCAGGCCGGCGGCCCCGTCTGCCACCCAATCGACGGTGCAATGCTCTGAGTCCAGCAGCTGGCGGACGAGGTCGGGCACGTTGGGGTCGTCGTCGATCACGAGGACGCGCTCATTGTCGGGCGCGATCCGCGCGAGCGCACCGATCAGGGCCTCCCGCTCGAAGGGCTTCACGATGTAGTCGGTCGCCCCGAGCCGGAAGCCGAGTTCCTTCTGGTCGACGATCGAGATCAGCACGACCGGGATGTCGCGGGTCTGCGGATCGGTCTTGAGCGCGTGCAGCACCTGCCAGCCGTCGGTGCCGGGCATCATGATGTCGAGGGTGATCGCCCGCGGCTGAAGCTCCCGCGCCTTGACGAGCCCGTCCTGTCCGCTCGCCGCGCCGATGACGGTGTAGCCGGCATCGGCGAGGTTCTCCTGCAGCAAGTAGACGACGTTGGGATCGTCGTCGATCGCGAGCACGACTTTGGCGCCCGAGCGCGGTGTGGTGACGACTGAAGGCGCCGGCTTCGGGATCGCCGGGACCTCCGAAGCGCCGGCGATCCGCGGCGGGATCGTGAGGGTGAAGGTCGAGCCCTCCCCCTCCCGACTCTCGACCCCGATCCGGCCGCCGAGCAGGCGGGCGAGCCGGTGGCTGATCGCCAGGCCGAGCCCGGTACCGCTGTGGGACCGGGTCGCGCTGTTGTCGACTTGATGAAACTCCTCGAAGATCGCGCTTAAGGCATCCGCCGGAATGCCGATGCCGGTGTCCGTCACGGCAAATTCGACCGCCTCGCCGACGGATCTGACGCGCAGCGTGACCGATCCGGCTTCAGTGAACTTGATGGCGTTGCTGAGCAGGTTGATCAGGATCTGCCGAAGCTTCTCCTCGTCCGTGCGGAGCACGGTGGGCGGATCGCGGACGTCCCGGACGAGGCGCACCCCCTCGTCCTTGACCAAGGGTTCAACGGTCCGAAGGCACAGGTCGAGAACCGGCTCCAGGGCGAAGTCGGACGGCTTTACCTCCATGCGCCCGGCTTCGACCTTGGCGAGATCGAGGATGCTGTTGATCAGCGAGAGCAGGTGCTCGGAACTCGCCAGGATCTTCTCGAGATTCTCGAACTGCTTGAGCGGCAGGACGTCCTTGGCCCGCCGCATCACCAGCCGGGTGAAGCCGATGATCGCGTTGAGCGGCGTCCGCAACTCGTGGCTCATGTTGGCGAGGAAGCTGCTCTTCGCGCGACTCGCATCCTCGGCGGCTTCCTTGGCCTGACGCAGGCTCTCCTCGGCCTGCTTGCGCTCGATTACGCGGCCGAGCTGGGCGCCGATGTTGGTCATCACCCGGAGCAGCGAGGCGTCCGGCGGAGGCGCCTCGCGGGCGAAGAATTCCAGCACTGCCACGACTTCGCGCCCGACCGTCACGGGGAAGCAGAAGCCGGCCCGGATCCCGTCCTGCGCCGCCGCTGGGGCGCGCGGGTCCGCGGCGAGCGACGGGTCGCCGAGGCTCCATTCCGGCGCGCCCGAGAGGAGCACTCGGCCGGCGAGGCCTGCGCCCGCGCCGAGCCGCGTTGCGACAGTCGCGGTCTGGAAACGCGCGTAATCCGCGGCTGCGTCGCAGTGCCAGATACCGGTCGGAAGAAGCGTGCGCGTCCCGTCCTGGGCCAGCAGATGGGCGTGGCCGAGGGGCCAGCCGGCATGCTGCGCGACGCGTTCGATGCAGAAGCGCAGGGCGTCCTCCACCGTTGGCGCCTCGTTGGCGGCCGCGGCCGCCGCCTGAAGCAGCTCGACGAAGGCCGTTTGGGTCTGCAGCGCCAGCTCGGCTTCCTTGCGCTCGGTGATGTCACTCCATGACTCGACCACTTCGACGGGCTGCCCGTTCGAGTCGCGCAGCAGGCGCTGTTCGTCCCGGACCCAGCGATAGCGGCCGTTCGCGTGCAGGAATCGGTACTCGATGACGTTGTGCCCCTGCGCGAGCAGGTGCGGAAACTCGGCCAGGACCCGCTCCTGGTCTTCGGGATGGAGCCGCTCCAGCCAGAATTCCGGCCCAGCCAGATAATCGCTCGGCTCGTAGCCGAGGAGATCGCGCACGTTCTCGCTGATGAAGGTCGGCGCATTCCGGCCGCCAACCTCGAAACTGCAGATCATCGACGGGGACGCGGTCAGCAGATACGTCAGCCGGCCCTGCGTCGCCTTGAGCACCTGCTCGGCGCGCTTGATCTCGGTCACGTCTGTGTAGACCGCGACGACGCCGCCGTCGTTGGTCTTACGCTCGTTGACCTGGACCCAGCGGCCGTCGACGCGCTGCTGGAGAAGCGGCCCACGCGGCGCGCGATAATGAGCAAGCCGCTCCGCAAGCCACGCCTCCACCGTCATCCCTGCCGCGCGGACGATGCAGGTTTCAACGACGGCTCGGGCGATGGCTTCGAAGGTCACTCCCGGAGCGATGATCGCGGCCAGGCCCGGATGGAAATCCTGAAAGTGCCGGTTGCAGAGAACGAGTCGCTCGTCCGGATCGAATAGCGCGAAGCCCTCCGAGCTGCTTTCAATGGCCTCGATGAGCTTCTGCTTTGCGACCCCGCTCTCATCCAGCAGACTGGCACTTCGTATGTCAGCGCGGTGGTCGGTGTTGCGCGTCTCGAAGGGTGATGCGGCCGGCGTGTGGGACATACCTCGGACCACTCCGACAGCAGTGCTTCGATGACCTCGCGGCCTGCCATGCGAGCCGCACATGCGCGATGTCCGAAGCAACGCAATTCATTATTGGGCACCGTTACATGGACCAATTTCCGGATCAAGCTGTACGAGAATTGCCGTCCCATCCCCGTCGAGGATTTGCCGGCGCAGGGCCCCGCCCCGACACATCCTCGTCGTTCCGCCTCGAACGCATCGGTGCCATGCCGCGATGAGACGTGGCGCCGCGCACGGAAAGTGTATCTTCCGTGAAAACGGAGGAAATGATGGCTTACAAAATCACTTTTCGTCGGGGAAAGCGCGAGAGCTTCACCAAGCTCTGGCCGTGTGACCTGGAAGCTGCGACGGCCTACGCCCTGGCGCAGTTGCCCATCCAGAAGCGCGAGAACGGCGCGACATCGGTGAGCGTTATTTGCGAGCGGACCGGTGAGGTCGTGTTCAGCTCGACTGAGCAGCCCGAGCCCGCGAGCGCGTAGGGCAACACCCGGCCGCACCGCGACCGGGAGCGAAAGCCGGCATTCGGTTCGGTGCGGGAACCCGGGCGATGCCGGTGGCCGGCTGTAATGGAGGAGGCCGCATCATGCCGTCAGATCCGACCCAACCGGCCGGCCTGCCTCCGGCGGACGCGGACGACCTCGCGTTCGGCACATACAGCTCGCCGCCCTGCTTCCTGCACGAACTCGATCCAAGCAATCTCGGTCTGACTGACCCGCCCGTTGCGGAGCCACAGGCGAAAGCAGCGGGCGGCGCCGGTCAACCTCCTGATGACATCTCTATGCCGGATGGCCCTCGGGCGTCGTCGCTCCTCAGGGCCGACGCGGAAGACATTGCGCCATCGGGCATCAGCCCGGATGGAGCCTCCGCATGCAGATCACCCGACGTACCCTCGCCGCGTGCGGGGCCGATCGCGCCCTCGCGTTGATGGTCGCCGCGCACGGTCCACGGTCAGCCTTGTCACTGGCACTGCTCGTTGCGAACACCGTCGAACCGGCGCTGGTCCCCTAAGAGACGGCGGGTCTGAGGGCGATCCGAAGAGCCCCTTGCGCGCCCGACCCGCAGGTCTCGCTCCCGCGCCGTCATTGATGCCAAGCGGATTCGCGCCTTTCGTGGCGGATCGAACCCGTCGCCGGCCGCTGCAAGAACTTCGGCCTCCTATGGCGACGTCCGCGGCCGGGAAGCGGGCGTCATCCGGCTGGATCCCGCCCTGTGGCGTGCGCTCGGCCCGGGTGCTGCCCGGCTGACGGCGCTTGAAGCCTGCGCCGGTCTGCGGGCAAGCTTCCGGGGACACCCGCGATCCTAACGCGGCCCTTATAAGTTCCGGTGTGGTCCTCGCTCGAACCCTAACGCGGTTTCCGGCGACAGTCATGGCCGGCCAAGTCCGGTCGCGGAGCCTCTGCGGCCGGCCGGCCGAACCGGACCCGATCACCATGCTCGACGTCGTCTTCATCGCCGGGGGGCTCGCGTTCTTCGCGCTCGCCGCCGGCTACATCGCCCTCTGCGAACGCCTCTGAAGGAGGCCGCCATGACCCTCGACCTTGCCCTCGGCGCCCTCGTGACGGCCGGGCTCCTTGTCTACCTCACCTACGCCCTCGTCCGCCCCGAGCGGTTCTGAGCGGCCTGCAGGACTTCCCCCATGAATCTCAACGGCTGGATGCAGATCGCGCTCTATTGCGCGGTCGTGCTGGCGCTCGTTAAGCCGCTCGGTCTGTACATGACCCGCGTCTTCAACGGCGAGCACAACCCTCTCTCGCCTGTGCTCGCGCCCATCGAGCGCGGGCTCTATCACGTGTCGGGCATCGATTCCCGCCAGGAGCAGACCTGGCTCGGCTACGCCAGCGCGATGATCCTGTTCAACGTGGCGGGCTTCGTGCTGCTCTACGCGATCCTGCGCATGCAGGCGGTGCTGCCGCTGAACCCGGCCGAGCAGGCCGCGGTGGCGCCGGACCTCGCGTTCAATACGTCGACCAGCTTCGTCACCAACACGAACTGGCAGTCCTATGGCGGCGAGACCACGCTCTCGTACCTGTCGCAGATGCTGGGGCTGACGCATCAGAACTTCGTGTCGGCGGCCTCAGGCATGGCGGTAGCGGTCGCGCTGATCCGCGGCTTCGCCCGCGCCTCGGCGAACACCCTGGGCTCGTTCTGGGTCGATATGACCCGCGCCACCCTCTACGTGCTGCTGCCGATCTGCGTGATCTTCACCTTGTTCCTCGTCTCCCAGGGCATGCCGCAGACCCTCGGCGCCTACGTCGACGCGACAACCCTGGAAGGCGCCCACCAGACCATCGCTGTCGGCCCCGTGGCGAGCCAGGTGGCGATCAAGATGCTCGGCACCAACGGCGGCGGCTTCTTCAACGCCAACGCCGCGCACCCGTTCGAGAACCCGACCGCCCTTTCGAACTTCCTCCAGATGGTCTCGATCTTCGTGATCGGCGCCGCCCTCACCAACGTCTTCGGCCGCATGGTCGGCGACGAGCGCCAGGGCTGGGCGATCCTCGGCGCCATGGGGATCCTGTTCCTCGCGGGCGTCCTCGTCACCTACTGGGCCGAGGCCCACGGCAGCTCGGTGCTCAACGGCTTTGGGCTGACCGGCGGCAACATGGAGGGCAAGGAGACCCGCTTCGGCATCGCGGCCTCGGCGCTGTTCGCGGTGATCACCACGGCGGCCTCCTGCGGCGCCGTCAACGCCATGCACGACTCGTTCACGGCGCTCGGCGGCCTGATCCCGCTCATCAACATGCAACTCGGCGAGATCATCATCGGCGGGGTCGGTGCCGGCCTCTACGGCATGTTGGTCTTCGTGATCGTGGCGATCTTCGTGGCGGGCCTGATGGTCGGCCGCACCCCCGAGTACCTCGGCAAGAAGATCGAGGCGAAGGAAGTGAAGATGGCCATGCTCGGCATCCTCTGCCTGCCGCTGATGATGCTGGGCTTCACCGCACTGGCGACCGTGGTGCCGGCGGGCCTCGCCGGCCCGGCCAACGCCGGACCGCACGGCTTCTCGGAGATCCTCTACGCCTACACGTCGGCGGCGGCCAACAACGGTTCGGCCTTCGGCGGGCTGACGGCCAACACGTTGTTCTACAACACGACGTTTGCCATCAGCATGCTGGTGGGGCGCTTCTTCGTTAAGATCCCGGTGCTCGCCATCGCGGGCTCGCTCGCCGCGAAGAAGAAGTTGCCCGCGTCGGCCGGCACCTTCCCGACCCATGGCGGCCTGTTCGTCGGGCTCTTGGTCGGCGTGGTGCTGATCATCGGCGGCCTGACCTTCTTCCCCTCGCTCGCCCTCGGCCCCGTGGTCGAGCACCTCGCGGGCGCGGCCGGCCAAACCTTCGCGACGGGAGGCTGAGATGCCGCGCGCCCTCCCCGCCCGGCGCTTCGCGCGCCACCACCTCGTACTCCACCGGCAGCCGCAGCGACGGGACCGCCCCGGCGGCGCGCCGCCACTCAGGACCTCCGACCTCGTGCTGGCCCTTCTGGGCGTGGTGCTGCTGGCGGGCTTCGCCCTGATGGCTGCCTACGCACTGACCCTCAGCACGGCCGCCCCCTGAACTCTCAAGGCCCGGCCCATCGTGGCGGGCCTCCTTGCCCCTCACCGGACACACAATCCATGTCCCGCAAGAATTCATCCCTGTTCAGCGCCGCCCTGGTCGGGCCGGCCCTCCTCGGCTCGGTCGGGAAGCTCGACCCGCGCGCCATGATCCGCAACCCGGTCATGTTCGTGGTCGAGGTCGTGGCCGCGCTCACCACCGTGCTCTTCCTCCGTGACCTCGTCACAGGCGCGAGCGGCCTGTTTTTCTCGGGCCAGATCATCCTGTGGCTTTGGTTCACCCTGATCTTCGCCAACTTCGCCGAGGCGCTCGCCGAGGGCCGCGGCAAGGCCCAGGCCGACAGCCTGCGGCGCACCCGAACGGAGATGACGGCCAAGCGCCTCACGGGACAGGGCCGCACCTACGAGACCGTGCCCGGCACCAGCCTGAAGGTCGGCGACGTCGTCCTCGTCGAGGCCGGCGACCTGATCCCCTCCGACGGCGAGGTGATCGCGGGCGTGGCCTCCGTCAACGAGGCCGCCATCACGGGCGAGTCCGCTCCGGTGATCCGCGAATCCGGCGGCGACCGCTCGGCGGTGACCGGCGGCACGCAGGTGCTCTCGGACGAGATCCGGGTCCGCATCACGGCCGCGGCCGGCTCGACCTTCGTCGATCGCATGATCGCGCTCGTGGAGGGCGCAGCGCGCCAGAAGACCCCGAACGAGATCGCCCTCAACATCCTGCTTGCCGGCCTCACCATCGTGTTCGTCTTCGCGGTGGCCTCGATCCCGAGCTTCGCGCGCTACGCGGGCGGTTCGATCCCCCTGATCGTCCTCGTCGCCCTGTTAGTGACGCTGATCCCGACAACGATCGGCGCACTGCTCTCGGCGATCGGCATCGCCGGCATGGACCGGCTGGTCCGTTTCAACGTGCTCGCCATGTCGGGTCGCGCCGTCGAGGCGGCGGGCGACGTCGACACCCTGCTCCTCGACAAGACCGGCACGATCACGCTCGGCAACCGCCAAGCGACCGAGTTCCGCCCCGTCCGCGGCGTCTCCGAACAGGAATTGGCGGATGCCGCGCAACTCGCCTCGCTCGCCGACGAGACACCCGAGGGCCGCTCCATCGTCGTACTGGCCAAGGAGAAGTACGGCATCCGCGCCCGGGACATGGCTGGGCTGAACGCCACCTTCCTGCCGTTCACCGCGCAGTCGCGGATGTCGGGCGTCGATCTGGATGGGTCGTCCATCCGCAAGGGCGCGGTCGACGCCGTCATCGCCTCCGTCTCCGGACAGCCCCTGGCCACCCGCGGCTCCAGCGCCGCGCTGGCCTACCAACCGGCCGCGGACACCGAGGTCGTGGGTGAGATCCGCGCCATCGCGGAGGAGATCGCCAAGGCTGGCGGCACCCCGCTCGCGGTCGCCCGCGACGGGCGGCTGCTCGGGATCGTCGACCTGAAGGACATCGTGAAGGGCGGCATCCGCGAGCGCTTCGCCGAGCTGCGCCAGATGGGCATCCGCACGGTGATGATCACCGGTGACAACCCGATGACCGCGGCGGCCATCGCGGCGGAGGCTGGGGTCGACGACTTCCTCGCCCAGGCGACCCCGGAAGACAAGCTGGCGCTGATCCGCAAGGAGCAGGCCCACGGCAAGCTGGTTGCCATGTGCGGCGACGGCACCAACGACGCCCCCGCCCTCGCCCAGGCCGATGTCGGCGTCGCGATGAATACCGGCACCGCGGCGGCCCGCGAGGCCGGCAACATGGTCGATCTCGACAGCGACCCGACGAAGCTCATCGAGATCGTCGGCATCGGCAAGCAGCTGCTGATGACCCGCGGCGCGCTGACGACCTTCTCGATCGCCAACGACGTGGCCAAGTACTTCGCCATCATCCCGGCGATGTTCCTGGGCCTCTACCCGCAGCTCCAGGCGCTCAACATCATGGGCCTCGCCTCGCCGCAGAGCGCGATCCTGTCGGCGATCATCTTCAACGCGCTGATCATCGTAGCGCTGATCCCGCTCGCCCTGCGCGGCGTCACTTACCGGGCCGTCGGCGCGGCCGCGCTCCTGCGCCGCAACCTCCTGATCTACGGCCTCGGCGGCGTCCTCGTGCCGTTCGTCGGCATCAAGGCCATCGACCTCGCCGTCGGCGCCCTCCACCTCGTCTGAACTGATCCCTCGGAGATCTGCCATGCTCAAACAACTCCGCCCCGCCCTGGTTCTGCTCACCGCCCTGACGGCAATCACAGGCCTCGCCTACCCCCTCGCGATGACCGGCCTCGCCGGCGCGATCTTCCCCGCCAAGGCCGCCGGCAGCCTGATCGAGCGCGACGGCACGGTCATCGGCTCCAGCCTGATCGGTCAGAACTTCACCGGTGCCGGCTACTTCCACGGCCGGCCTTCGGCGACGACGGCGCCGGACCCCGCCGACGCGTCAAAGACGGTGCCGGCGCCCTACAACGCGGCCAATTCCTCCGGCTCGAATCTCGGCCCGACCAGCGCGGCGCTGGCCGAGCGGGTGAAGGGCGACGTCGAGGCGCTGAAGGCCGAGAATCCGGGCGCCCCGGTGCCCGTCGATCTCGTGACGACCAGCGGGTCCGGCCTCGATCCGGACATCTCGCCCGAGGCCGCCTACTTCCAGGTTCCCCGCGTCGCCAAGGCCCGCAACATCCCGCAGGACAGGCTGCGCGACCTCGTGACCGCCCGCATCGAGGGGCGCACACTGGGCATTTTGGGCGAGCCGCACGTCAACGTCCTGGCGCTGAACCTCGCCGTCGACGATCTCGCCCGTCGCTGAACAGCGCTAGGTAGAGGGATGATGCCCGAGACCGGCCGCGACCCGCCCCGCCCCTCACCCGACGCCCTGCTCGCAGCGGCGCGCCGGGAGGAGCGGACCCGCGGCCGGCTCAAGGTGTTCCTCGGGGCCGCCCCGGGCGTCGGCAAGACCTACGAGATGCTGACCATCGGCCGGGCGCGGCTGAAGGCGGGAATTGACGTCGTGGTCGGTGTCGTCGAGACGCACGGCCGGGCCGAGACCGAGGCCCTGCTCGATGGGTTCGAGACAATTCCACGCCGGTCGGTGCCGTATCACGGCACCGTCCTCCAGGAGATGGACCTCGACGCTCTGCTCGCCCGCCGGCCAGCCCTCGCGCTGGTCGACGAGCTCGCCCACACCAACGCCCCGGGCTCGCGCCACCCGAAGCGCTACCAGGATGTCGAGGAGCTGCTCGATGCCGGCATCGACGTGCTCACGACGCTGAACATCCAGCACGTCGAGAGCCTCAACGACGTGGTGGCGTCGATCACCCGCATCCGGGTGCGCGAGACGGTGCCGGACGGCGTCCTCGACCGGGCCGACGACATCGAGGTGGTGGACCTCAACCCCGACGACCTGATTCAGCGCCTCAAGGACGGGAAGGTCTACGTCCCGACCCACGCCGAGCGCGCGCTCAGGCACTACTTCTCCCGCGGCAACCTGACGGCGCTCCGCGAGCTGGCGCTCCGGCGCACCGCCGATCGGGTCGACGACGAACTGCTCGGCCATATGCGGGCCAACGCCATCGCCGGCCCCTGGGCGGCGGGCGAGCGCGTGCTGGTCTGCGTGAGCGAGGACGCGCGCTCGGCCGGCCTCGTGCGCTACGCCAAGCGGCTGGCCGACCGCCTGCACGCCCCCTGGACGGCGCTCTCCATCGAGGGCGCGCGGGCGGCGGCGCTGAGCGAGGCGGAGCGCGACCGGGTCGCCGAGGCCCTGCGGCTGGCCGACCGCCTCGGCGGCGACGCCGTGACACTGCCCGGCGGGCGCCGGATCGCCGACGACGTGCTCGACTACGCGCGTTCGGCCAACGTGAACCACATCGTCGTCGGCAAGGCGAACCGCTCGTGGCTGTTCGAGCTGATCAACGGCTCGGTGGTGCATGACCTCGTGCGGCGCAGCGGCGCCATCAGCGTGCACGTCGTCCCCGGCGAGGCCGTCGCCGACGAGACGCAGCCGCGCCGCGCCGTGGCGGTGACCGCGCCGCGGGCGAGGCTCGACGCGCGGCCCTACGCGATCGCGCTGGCGGTGACCACCGCGGGGCTCGGCGCCGCCATGGTCGCGGAGCCCTACGCGGGTGTCGAGAACGCCGACCTGTTCCTGCTGACCGCCGTCGTGGCAGTGGCGGTCCGCTGGGGGCTCGGGCCGGCGCTCGCCGCGGTCGTCGCGGCCTCGCTCGCCTACAACTTCTTCTTCTTGCCGCCTGTCTACACCCTCACCATTTCCGACCCGACCAACGTCGCGGCCTTCCTGCTTTTCACCCTGGTGGCCGTCCTGGTCTCGAACCTCGCCTCGCGCGCGCGCCGCGTGGCGGTGGTCAGCCAGGGTCGGGCGCGGGCCACAGAGCTGCTGTTCGGCTTCTCGCGGAAGCTCGCCGCCTGCGCCACCCTCGACGACGTGCTCTGGGCCACCTGCGCCCAGGTCGCCGCGATGCTGAAGGTGCGCGTCGTCCTCCTGCTGCCCGACGGCCATGCCGTGACGGTCCGGGCCGGCTACCCGCCCGAGGACATGCTGGACGAGGCCGACCTCGCGGCCGCGCAGTGGGCCTTCGACAACGACCGGCCGGCGGGCCGCGGCGCCGACACGCTGCCGGGGGCCAAGCGCCTGTTCCTGCCGATGCGGACCGGGCGTGGCACGATCGGGGTGATCGGCCTCGATTCCGACGGCACCGGACCGATCCTGTCTCCGGAGGGGGGGCGCCTCCTCGATGCCCTGGCCGACATGGGCGCGCTCGCCATCGAGCGGGTCCGGCTCGTGGAGGATCTCGACCGGGCCGAGCGCGCCGCCGAGACCGACCGGCTCCGGCAAGCGCTGCTCACCTCGATCAGCCACGACCTGCGCACGCCGCTCGCCTCGGTTCTGGGCGCGGCCAGCACGCTGCGCGACCTTGAGGCTGCGCTGCCCGCGGACGCCAAGGCGGAGCTGCTGTCGACGATCATCGAGGAATCGGAGCGGCTCAACCGCTTCATCGCCAACCTCCTCGACATGACCCGGCTCGAGGCCGGCGCGGTGGCGCCGAACCTCTCCGCGCAGGACGTGGCCGAGACCGTCGACACCGCCCTGCGCCGCACCCAGACAATCCTGTCCGGCCACCGCGTCGCCGTGGAGCTCGAGGCAGACCTGCCCGCACTCGCCCTCGACCCGGTCCTGTTCGAGCAGGTTCTAGTCAACCTCCTCGACAACGCCGCCAAATACGCGCCCGAGGGCTCGACCGTGACGCTGCGGGCGCGCCGGGCCGAAGACCGGGTCCGGATTGCGGTGCTCGACGAGGGGGACGGTCTGCCCGAGGCGGATGTCGAGCGGGTCTTCGACAAATTCTACCGCGTCCGGAAGGGCGATCAGGTCAGGGCCGGCACCGGGCTGGGTCTTGCCATCTCCCGGGGCTTCGCCGAGGCGATGGGCGGCACCGTCACGGCCGAGAACCGCCGGGAGCGGAGCGGCGCCTGCTTCACCATCATCCTTCCGGTTCCCGCGCAGAACGCGCCCAGGGACATCGCAGCATGAGCCGCAAGGTCCTGATCGACGACGACGAGCCCCCGATCCGCAAGTTGCTGCGGATGGGACCTGCCACGCAAGGCTGAGCGGTCTTGGAGGCGCCCGGTGCCCGGACTGCCCTGGCTCAGCTCGGCTGCCGATCCTGCCTGCTCTCGTCCGCGCACGGCGCCTGCGCAATGCCGAGACGACCGCGGCGTTGCACGCCGGGCGGATGCGGCGGCACACTACGCGGCGGCGACGGACCGGTCGCGGCAACGCGCGGTCGTCAATGCGCCCCTCCCGTTTCGATGAACTTGAACAGGAAGATCGCCGCGATCACCCAGACGATCGGCTTCACCTCCCGGGCGCGGCCCGCGAGCAGCTTCAGCGCCGCGTAGGTGATGAAGCCACAGGAAACGCCGGTGGCGATCGAGTAGGTGAAGGGCATTAGCAGGGCCGTCACGCAGGCCGGCACGACCTCCGTGAGATCGTCCCAGTCGAGTTCCACCAGTTCGCGTAGCATCAGGCAGGCAACGTAGAACAGCGCCGGCGCCGTCGCGTAGGCAGGGACCGCACCGGCCAGAGGGGCGAAGAACAAGCAGGCGAGGAACAGCACCGCCACGGTTGCGGCCGTGAGGCCTGTGCGGCCCCCCTCCTCGACGCCGGAGGCGCTCTCCAGATAGGCCGTTGTGCTGGATGTGCCGAGGAGCGAGCCCGCGAAGACCGCGACGGAATCGGCCATCAGCGCCCGGTCGAGGCGGCGCATCTGACCATCGGTCAGGAGGCCGGCCCGGCTTGCCACGCCCATCAGCGTGCCAGTCGCATCGAACAGCTCGACGAGGAACAGGACGAGGATCACGTTGAGCAGGCCCGCCGAGAGGGCGCCTCCGATGTCAAGGGCGAACAGCGTCGGTGCAATGGAGGGCGGGAGGGAGACGATACCCTGGAAGGTGTTGCCAGCGAAGACGAAGCTCAGCGCCGTGACGGTCAGGATGCTGGAGAGCAAAGCCGCCCGGACCTTCCGGGCGGAGAGGACGGCCACCATCAGGAAGCCGAGCACCGCCAGGATCGTCTCGGGCTTGTGCAGATCGCCGAGGGTGACGAAGGTCGCCGGGCTCGCCGCGACGAGGCCGGCATTCTTGAGCGCGATGATCGCCAGGAACAGACCGATCCCGACCGTGATGGCGATGCGCATGGAGCGCGGGATCCCGTCGACGATGAGCGCGCGCAGGCCGGTCAGCGTGACGATCAGGAAGCACACGCCGGAGATAAACACCGCGCCGAGGGCGGCCTGCCAGCTGAAGCCGAGCTGCTGGACCACCACGTAGGTGAAGTAGGCGTTGAGCCCCATCCCGGGCGCGAGGGCGATCGGGTAATTGGCGTAGAGCGCCATGATCAGCGAGCCGAGCGCCGCCACGAGGCAGGTCGCCACGAACACCGCGCCCCTTGGCATGCCGGCATCCCCGAGGATGCTCGGATTGATAAAGACGATGTAGGCCATCGTCAGGAAGGTCGTCAGCCCCGCCAGGACCTCCGTGCGCACGCTGGTGCCGTGATCGGCGAGGCGGAAGGTGCGCTCGAGGAAGCCGGGATTGGCCGCCGGCGTCGCGTCCCGCGGGCGGTCCATCACGAGATCCCGGTCCGGCCGGCCGCCACGGCTTGATAGATCCTGTCCGGCGCGAAGGGCGTGGCGGTCAGCCGCGCCCCGGTCGCGTCGCGGATCGCGTTGCCGAGCGCCGCCGCCACCGGGTTGAAGGGCGACTCGCTCATCGACTTGGCTCCGAGGGGACCTACGCTGTCGTGGGTGTCGGCGAACAGGACCTCGGTATCGGGCACGTCGGCGCAGGCGGGGATGTGGTAGTCGCGGAACGTCTGCGTGACGAGGCTCCCGTCCGCGGCGACCTGGATATCCTCGTAGAGCGCCGCGCCGATCGCCTGCGCGACGCCGCCCTCGACCTGGCCCCGGCACTGCATCGGGTTGACCACCCGGCCGGCATCGGCGGCATGGACGCTCCTCAGGATACGCACCGACCCGCTCACCGGCTCGACCGCCACCCGGAAGGCGTGGACGTTGAACGCCACCGAGCGCGGGCTGCCGTCGGCCCGGCCGGACGCGTCGAGCGGGCCGATCGCCGCGAGCGCCACCGGCCCGGCCGGCGTCTCGACGACATCCCCCGCTAAGCGGCAGGAATCCGGGGCCGCGTTCGCGATCTCCGCCGCTCGCGCGCGGATCCGGGCCACGAGCGCCTCGGCGCCGCGGAGCGTCGCCAGACCCGCCACGACGGTCCCCGTGCTGCCATAGGCGCCGGTATCGTGGCTGACGCCATCCGTGTCCGCGCCCGCGATGCGGACACGCTCCGGCGCGGCGTTCAGCGCCGCAGCCGCGATCTGTCGGTGCACCGTACTGGTGCCGTTGCCGAACTCGGCCGTTCCCACCCGGACGGTGTAAAATCCGTCGGGCTCCAGGCTGACCCGCGCGTCGGCGTGGTGGCCGCGGGGCGGGATCGTGTCGATCATCGCCATCGCCATGCCGGTCCCGGCGCGCCAGCCGGGCTCTGGCTCCGGACCGGGATCGGCCCGCAGCGCCTCCTCCACCAGGGTCAGGCACTGGTCGAGACCGTAGCTGCCGAACACGACGTCGTGCGGCTCCAGGCTGTTCGACACCATCGCGTCGCCCGGCTTGACGGCGTTGTGCCGCCGCAGGGCGAAGGGGTCGAGGCCGAGTTCGCGGGCGACCTCGTCCAGAGCGGATTCGAGGGCGAAGATCGTCTGGCTCAGCCCGTAGCCTCGGAAGGCTCCTGCCGGCAGCGTATGGGTGTAGACGGCGTGGCCGTCGACCCGCTTGTTCGGGCAGACATAGGCGGCCAGGACCTCGTGGCATGCGTGATGGATCACGCCGCCGGCGTGGTTGCCGTAGGCGCCGGTATCGGACAGGACATCGAGGCTGAGCGCCGTCAGCGTGCCGTCCCGGCGGGCGCCGACCTTCACGTCCACCCGCATCGGATGGCGCGTCGTGGTTCCGACGAACTGCTCCCTGCGGGTCAGCTCCCAGCGCACAGGCCGCCCGGTATGCAGGACCGCCAGGGCGACGAGGTCCTCGGTCAGCATCTCCTGCTTGCCGCCGAAGCCGCCCCCGACCCGGGCGCAGACCACGCGGACCGCATCCTTCTCCAGGCCGAACAGGTCGGCCAGCGCGTCCCGGGTCAGGAACGGCACCTGTGTGCTGGTGCGCAGCGTCAGGCGACCGTCCTCGGCGCGCCAGCCGATACAGCCATGGGTCTCCATGGCGGCATGCTGGACGCGCTGCGACCGGAACGTCCCGGCATAGACGAAATCGGCTTCGGCCAAACCCGCCTCAACGTCACCGACCGCGCCGTGCACCTCACCGGCGAGGTTGGGGTGGCGTTCGAGCGGCGGCGCATCTTCCCCCGGGCAATTGCCTGGATCGTGGACCCGGGGCGCATCGGGGTCGAGGGCCCGGTCCGGATCGAGGAGCGCCGGGCGGATTTCGTAGGTCACCCGCAATGCGCGGCATCCGGCCTCCGCGGCCGCCTCTGTCTCGGCGACCACGGCGGCGACCCGCTGGCCGACGAAGCGCAGGATCGGGTCGAGCACCCGCGTGTCGGACGCGTCGTCCCGCGGATCCTCGTGGCGGGCGGTAGAGAACCGGCGCGGCGGCGAATCCGCATGGGTCAGCACCGTCACGACGCCGGGGACGGCGCGAGCGGCCGCGGCGTCGATCGCCACGATTCGCGCGTGGGCGTGGGGCGAGCGCAGGATCTTCAGATGGAGCGTGTCGCCGAGCGGCGCGTCCAGGGTGAAGGGGACGCGCCCGGACACCACCAGCGCCGCGGCCGGTGCCGCGAGGTTGCGGCCTATGGGATCGCCGCAGCCGCCGCTCTCCACCGACGGCGCGCTGCCCGCGATGGCCTCGCGCACGGCACGGTAGCCGGTGCAGCGGCAGAGATTGCCCTTGAGGGCGGTGCCGAGATCCCGCTTTTGACCCTGATCAAGGCAGGCGGCCGTCATGATCATGCCCGGCGTGCAGAATCCGCACTGGAAGCCCTGCGCCCCCAAGAAGGCCTGCTGCATCGGATGGAATGCGGTGGGCTCCGAATCGTCGGGCCGGCAGGGACCCGCGAGGCCCTCGATCGTCGTCACGCTCCTTCCGTCGGCGCGGAACGCCGGAACCAGGCAGCTATGCACCGGCTCGCCGTCGAGATGGACCGTGCAGGCGCCACAATCGCCTGCGTCGCAGCCCTTCTTGACACCGAACCAGCCCGCCTCGCGCAGATAGGTCCGCAGGCACTGCCCGGCCCGTGGCGTGCCCGCATGAGCGGCACCGTTGATGGTGATGGTGATGGTCATGACGCCCCTCCCGGCGACGCCGCCTCGAGCGCCCCGCGGATCTCCTCGGCGAAATGCCCGGTCATGTGACGACGCCAGTCGGGCCGGCCGTGGACATCGTCATGGTAGAGGGCTTGCGGGATCGCGTCGTCGAGGGTCTGGGCCAGATCGGCGGCGCTCGGCAGGCCGTCGAAGGTGAGGCGGAGCGGACGCTTGACCGAGGCCGTGACGGTCAGCGCGAAGGCACCGTCGGCGGCCCGCGTGCCGATGAGCAACGCACCGGAGCGGCCGTTCGGGCTGAGGCTGATGCGGCGGAATGCCGTGCGGCGCACGAGCGCCGCAGCCGGCATCGACAGGCTGCGGAGAACCTCTCCCGGATTCAGCGCATTGTGCTGCGGGCCGAGGACGAAATCGACGACCGGGACGTGGCGCTCGGTCCCGTCCGCGGACCAGATCGTGCAGGTCGCGTCGAGGGCGGCCGCGAGAGCGATCATCGGGCCGGCCGGGAGAGCGAGGCAGACATTGCCGCCGATGGTGGCGACGTTCCAGATCTTGAAGGAGCCGAGAAGCGCCCGGCAGCATTGCCCGACCAGCGGCGCCGCGATCCAGTCCGGCGGCAGTTCGAGCCGCTCGAGCTGCGCGATGGTGCAGGTCGCACCCAAAGTCAGGCCGTTCGCATCGATCGCGTGCGGGGGCCAACCGAGGGCCGCGAGGTCGACGAGGCGCCGCATCCCGACCTGCGGCTCGGAGAACAGCCATGTTCCTCCGCCGAGGCAGGCATCGCCTTCGGTCCAGGCGGGAAGCTCGGTCCGGCTGCGCGGCCGCAGGACGGTCTCGATGGTGTTGAGGTCCATGCCCCCTCGCCGGTCCGGAGCCGGTTCAGCCGGCCCGCCACTATGCCGGCCGTACCGAGGCGGCGGTCAAGCCAGACCGGTTCCGGCCAAGCTTGGCGCCCCCACCCGCGTCGGCCTAGGATTAATTAGATTCGCGTGAGACGGCCGCCAGCGGGCCGGTCGGAGATTCCCATGGCCCTGACGGCATCACGCTACGGCAAGGAACGAGTTCGCGTGCTGCGCTTGGCCCGCGATGGCGACCATCACACGCCGCGTGAGCTGACACTGTCGGTAATGCTGACGGGACGCTTCGATGCGGCCTGGACAGAAGGTGACAACCGCGCCTGCATCGCGACCGACAGCATCAAGAATATCGTCAACGTTACGGCGGCGCGGAATCTGACGCTCGACGCGGAGGCTTTCGTTGCCGCGGTCGCGCAGATCCTGCTCGATACCTATCCTCAGGTCGAGACCGTCGCGATCGAGGCTGAGGAGATTCGCTGGCTGCGCCACGCCATTGCGGATGCGCCGCACAACCATACCTTCACACGCGACGGGAACGGCACGGGCTTCGTGGCGCTAGCCGCCAGTCGGGTCGGCTCGACGCTGAGGTCCGGCTTGCGCGGCTACACCTTCATGAAGACCACGCAATCGGGCTGGTCGGATTTCGTGGCGGACCAGTACCGGACCCTGCCGGACACGACCGATCGCATCGCCGCCACCAGCATGGATGCGACTTGGACGTGGCAGTCGCCACCCTCCGATTACGGTTTGGCCAATGCCCGTATCCTTGCGATGCTGCTGACCGTCTTCGGCTCAACCTATAGCCGCGGCGTCCAGGACAGCATGTACCGCATGGGCGAGGCCGCCTTGGAAGCCGTGCCGGAACTCGCCGCAATCGGCTTCGTCATGCCCAACAAGCATTACCTGCCCATCGATCTCACGGCCTTCGACCTCGACAATCCCGGAGCCGTTTTCCTGCCCACCGACGAACCCTACGGCCGCATCGAGGCGACCATCAGTCGGAGCGGCTGACGCGCCGCCACGAAGGTAAGGCATCATCGATGCCTCCCGCTCTCACGGTCCCGGGGCTGCCTCGCCAGATCGATGGTCTCGACCGCCGGAGGCCGGACGCTCATTGCAGGGCGCTACCGGAGGTCAGCAGCCTTCAGGAGCGCGCTGGCTTGATACAACGCAGGATGGACAGGGCACTCAACCTACGTGGGGTTAGTGCAATCTGAAGATGAGATCTTCGCGTTTATTGGATCACACCATACAATCCGGCATGAACTCCGAAGACCCTGTAACGGTCATCCGTCTTAACGCGGGTGAAACGCTAGGCCTCTATGAACGGCCTCAATCATCCAGGGTATCGACAGATGCCCGACGTCGTTCAAATCAAAGAACAGCGTCTGGACAACAGAAAAGCTTGATCTGATCGGTATGGTGCGCGCTTCGGCCGCATCCCGGTTGCGGTATGCGGAGGGATCGATGTTCGGGGGGCCAAGGGCTCGGAGGGATCAGGCTGCCAAGCTCGCAGCCTTGAGTCGCTCACTCGCCACTATCGAATTCGCGCTGGACGGCACCATTCTCGACGCAAACCCGAACTTCCTGGAATCCATGGGCTATACGCTCGAGGAGATCCGGGGCCGGCACCACAGCCTGTTTGTCGACCCGTGCGAGCGGGAGAGTGAAGGCTACCGGCAATTCTGGGAGAGTCTGAAGCGCGGCACCTTCGCGCGCGCCGAGTACAAGCGCCTCGCAAAGGGCGGTCGAGAGGTATGGATCCAGGCTTCCTACAACCCGGTGCTCGACGCTGGCGGCAGGCCGGTGAAGATCGTCAAGTTCGCGACCGACATAACGACCCAAAAGCTGCGCGCCCTCGATCTTGAGGGGCAGATCCGCGCCCTGCACCGCTCGCAGGCGGTGATTGCCTTTGACCTCGACGGCACCATCGTCACCGCCAATTCCAATTTCCTCGATGCTGTCGGTTATCCGCTGGACGAGATTATCGGGCGGCACCACAGCCTGTTCGTCAGTGAGGCTGAACGCACCAGTGAGGCCTACCGCCTGTTCTGGGCTGCCCTCGCGCGCGGCGAATTCCAATCCGGCGTGTTCAGGCGCACCGGCAAGGGGGATCGCGAGATCTGGATTCAGGCGACCTACAACCCGATCACCGATGCGGACGGAAAGCCGGTCCGGGTGGTCAAGTTCGCGACCGACATCACCGCCCAGGTTCATGAGCGGCAACAGCGCGCCTCCGCGCAGCATGCCATCGCCAGAGATCTGGATGCCATCGGTGACGCCGTCGCGGATGTGACCCGGCAAGCGGACGCCGCGGTCGCGCGTGTGGCCCGCGTCTCGGGCGACATTCAATCCGTCGCGACCGGCGCGGAACAGCTATCCGTCTCGGTGGACGAGATCAGTCATCAGGTCAGCCACGCGGCAGAAATGGCCGGACAGGCCGTCGAGCAGGCGCAGCGCACAGGCCAGATCGTGACGGGCCTCAGCGCTCAGGCCACCCAGATCGGCGAGGTTCTCGGCCTCATCTCCGGGATCGCCGCGCAGACTAACCTGTTGGCCCTCAACGCGACCATCGAGGCAGCCCGCGCCGGTGAGGCCGGACGCGGTTTCGCCGTGGTGGCCACCGAGGTGAAGACCCTTGCCGCCCAGACCGGCCGGGCAACGGATCAGATCCGCCTCCAGATCGCTTCGACCCAGTCGGCAACGCGCGAGGCCGTCGACGCCATCGACGCGATCCAGGGCACGATCCGGACGTTGAACGCCGTGTCATCCACCATCGCGGCTGCGGTGGAGGAGCAATCCGCCGTGATGCGGGAGATGTCCGGCAGCATGCAGACCGCCGCACAGGACGTCTCCGCGATTTCGGGCGGGATGAACACGATTGCGCAGGCAAGCGCCCGAGCGGACCAGGCGACACAGCAGGTTCGGGAAAGCTCGCGCGCCTTTGGCTGACGCGAACCGGTCGGCTCCTATCGCGCGGATCAGCCCGGCTCGCCGGGTTCATCCGCGTGATCTTCTTCGACCATGCGCCCGATCCGCGGGACGAGCGGGAAGCGGATCGTGCAACGCAGGCCGTCAGGCTCGAAGGCGAGCGCGACGGCTGCACTCAGCTCGTAGCCCAGCATTTCGGTGAGAACCTGCATGCCGAAGCCGCGCCGCGCCGGCTCGCTGACGCCTCTGCCACCCAATTCCTTCCAGATGAGCGTCAGGTCGCCGGGCGCCTGAGACCCCCCGCCCGTGACGGCCCAGCTGACATCGACGCCGCCCTTTGAGAGGCCGAAGGCGCCGTGCTCGACCGCATTGCTGCAGAGTTCGTGGACCGCCAGACCCGCCAGCTGTGCGGCCTTCGGCCTGAGGCGCACGGTCGGCCCCTCCAGCGCCGCCTGCTCGCCTTCCCGGACGAGGTGGATCATCAATTCGTCGGAGATCAGCGTGTGCAGGCTGACCTCCCCGAATGTGTCCGCCGCGACCCGCACCCGCGCGATTGCGTCCAGCCGGCCTTCCAGGTGCGTCGCGTAGCCGTCGACGTTCTCGGCTGTCTCGGCCGACAGGCGCAGCACGGCCCGAAGCATCGCCAAGGTGTCACGCAGGCCGTGACGCAGACCGTCCGACGTCCCCGCCTCATCCAGGAGGCGGCGCAGCCGCGCATTGTCCGCTTCAAGCTGCGCGAGACGCGCGGCCATTGCTTCAGCCTCTGCCATGTTCGCTCTCTCAGCGCTGAAAGCCGGGAGGATCCGTTCAGCTTAGATAACGTGCAAAGCCCCCCGCGCAGCCTCACGAGCGCGACAATTTTGCTTAACCGAGCCGCTCAATCCGTTTGACGCTCCCGAAGTGCGTGTCGGCCGGGACAGCGCGGTCAAAGGCGCTGTCAGCGCCGCAAGATTCATAGGCTCTCAGGTCAAGCACACATCTCTCGCCGATACTAAAACTATTTGACTGATAAATTTTTGTTTAAGTCTCGTTGGATAGTCTAACTGCGCAGTTTGTTGTTAATATCCATACAGTTAGCAGAATTATATGAAGATCATGACAGGAACTGAAGAAATCAGCAATCCAGAGATTCCTTTGATCCATGGATTTGATCACGCTATGCGTGCGGTTACGGCGGGGATCGAATCGATTTCCCGTACCGCAAAGGTTATGCGGCATGAAACAGTTTGGTCAAAAGATCTGTCTTTCGATGATAGTCAAAAACGAGGCGCACGTTATTCGTCGTTGTCTCGCCTCTGTACGACCCATCATCGACCATTGGATCATCGTGGATACCGGTTCGACTGACGGCACGCAGGATGTGATCCGGGCTATCATGGCCGATATGCCGGGGAGTCTCGTGGAACGGCCCTGGGTCGATTTCGCCCACAACCGCAACGAGGCCCTGAGGCTCGCGCGCCCGCACGGCACCTACTCGCTGATCATCGATGCCGACGACGAACTGCTGATTCCGGCCGGTTTCCTCCTGCCGAAGCTCAATGCGCCCGGCTACGACTTCACCATCATCGACGGACCAACTACTTATAGTAGACCGCAACTGGTCAACAATAAATTTAATTGGTACTATCGTGGCGTGCTGCACGAATTTCTGGACTGCCACGAAAGATCGTGGCGCGACCCGTTGCCGCTATCGATGCGGCGCGGCGAAGATGGCGCCCGGCATCGCGACGAGACCACGTACAGTCGCGACGCGGCCATCCTCGAGAAAGCTTTGACCAAGGAGAAGGACCCGTTTCTGATCGCGCGGTATACTTTTTATCTAGCTCAGAGCTATCGAGATTTCGGCGAAGCTCGGAAGGCACGCGACCTGTATTTAAAACGCGCCGATCTCGGTTACTGGGACGAGGAGGTCTATATCAGCCTCTTCAGCGCGGCACTTCAAATGGACAAGCTCGGCGAGCCCGAGGAACGGGTGCTGGCCGTCTATGATCGGGCGATTTCGATCTGCCCCAATCGGGTGGAGGTCCGTTACGCAGCCAGCCGCTATTGCAGGCAGGCCAATCAGCACATCGCCGCCCTGAACTATGCCGAGGCGGGCCTGGGTCTGCAGCTGCCGGGCGATGGTCTGTTCCTGCAACCTTGGATGTACCATTACGGCATTCAAGACGAGTATGCGGTCGCCTCCTACAATACAGGACAGTACCGCGCGTGTCTGTCGACCTGCCTCGGCATTCTCGATCGAGCCGATCTGCCGTCCGACGTCCGTTCGCGAATTGTCGCGTTGTCGCGAGAAGCGCTCGTGAAGATGCTGGACCCGGTCTGGGGGTTCAATCAATCGGCCTATCGGTCGGAGTTCATGCCGCTGTGGCAACTCTGACGAGGCTGAGCCGATCGGGAGCCATCGGCCGGCGCCTGCGGGGTGCCCGGCCTCGTCATCGGACCGAGCCGGCTCCGGTAGGATCCCCGGCGCGCCTGAAAACCTGAGCGGTAGGGCGACCTACGCCCCTGCCCAGGGGGCATCCCATACGCCTGACGCCGGGCCCCGCCCCAACCTTTGTCCCGACCCGACTAACCACCGAACGACCCCTCGCCTAACCGTGACCGCAGGTGATTTGCAGGAGATGCATGCGTGGCGGAGCGAAGCTTGCGGAAGGCAGGTCGGCTGAAGCGGCTCTGGCCGGGGCGCGCCTCGGCCCTGCCGCTGGCACTGCGGCCGCCCCGGTCAAACGACCTCCCGGAGCCGCCACCGCTGCGTGGTCTCACAGCATCGGAGTTAATCGCCATGGCGCGACAAGCCCGAGCCGTGTCAGCTGAAGGGGATCCGACAAAACCGACGAACGTTTCCTAAGGTCCGCTGCATTCTGTCGGGAGAATTCTCATGGGGTTGGTGGCCTTCATCGTCTTCGTGTGTCCATGGGTGGGCATCGCCGCCCTGTTGTGGCTGCGGGCGCAGCAGGCCAAGCCGCTCTGACCTCTCGACGGTCACGACGGCTCTCGCCACGTTCATCCGCCGCGGCCTCTCCGCGGAAACCTCTGCCGGAAATCCTGGCGTCGAGTCGAGCGGCCTGCGACGCCGCTCGTGCCTGTAACGTGCCCTCCGATACGGCAGCGGCATGCCAGTTCATGCCATCCGCAATTCGACGGACGAGTCGCGGATTGCCGGCCCTGAAAAGTGCGCGCCGTCTCGCGCACCTCCACGGCTCGCCGGTGCGCTACCCCGGGATCGCGCAACGGCGCGTCGCGCGCAGCCGTCACGGCCGATCGTCTTAAGCTTGATTGGCAGAACCGGCTATCTGTTTAATATCTCACTAGATTTACCTTTGATGATTTTTGTGAACCGAAGCAGGTTTTTATAGATGTAAGAACAAGTACAAGTATATAATATTGATGTGGACTGCCGCTGATGCATTGATTTATTGTCACCGAAGTGATAGGAGGCGACCGGTATCTTTTCTGGAAATTTTGGTGAATGGCGTTTTCTTTCCTTCGTTACAAGATAAAGAAAGATGTGAGACTCGGAACAATTCTTATCGGTTTCTCGGCGGCCATCTTCTGCCTGCCGGTCGGAATTGGGATGGTCTCGGCGCTTCAGCTCGGCGTGATCGACGCTGCGAGGCGGGCCGCGGCCGACGAGATCAAGGCCGTCATTCTTCTCTCCACCATGAAGCAGACGAGTCACGAGCTTCGGGAGCTCGCCATCCTGGCGCAGGCTGCGCCAGCCGGAGAGGCCGGGCGCGAAAGCAACGAGCGGACAATCAACGCACAGGAAGCCTTTTCGGCAGCGTGGAGCGCCTATGTCCCGACCGCGAAGGCGGAGGGCGAGTGGAAGCTGGCGCAGCGCCTTGCCGAGGCGTGGCAGCATTTCATCGCCGTTGAGGCCGAGGCGGCGGCGCTCGGTCGCGCCGGTGAGCGCGACCTCGCAGACCGGGTCCGGGCCGCGGTGCTCCCCGTCGAGGCGGCAGCCTTCACACAGGCGGTCGATGCGGTGCTGACATATCGTCGGGCACGGGCCGCCGAGCAGGCCCAGGGCATCGAAGCAGCCGGCACGACATCCCGGTTGACGCTCATGGCCGCAATGTCCGTCGCGGTTGTGGTCGCGCTAGGCCTGGTCCGACTCCTCCTGCGCGGCGTCGTGCACCCGATCGCCGCGATGGCCCAGGCTCTGCAGGGTCTGGCCGACAACGATTCCACCGTTGCGATCCCGTCCGAAGCGCGGAGTGTCGAACTCGGTGCTATGGCGGCTGCGATGAAGGTCATCCGGGAGAGCATGCGGCACGCCGATGGTCTCGAGGCGGAGGCTGCTCGGCTGCGTGCTGAGGGGGTGCGTCAGCGCCGCAATGCGGTCCATGCGCTGTTGGAACAGTTCGAGGCTAAGGTCGGCGGCATCGTTGGAACCGTTGCATCCGCAGCAGCAACGCTGCGCGGCACGGCCGATGGAATGAGCCGGGCGGTCGGCGAGGCCGCGAGCCAGTCGGCGGCAATGGCCGTCGTCGTCGAGGAGGAGCAATCCCGTGTCCGCCGGATCGCGGCCGCTGCCGGCGAGTTCGGCGCGGCGATCGGTGAGATCGCGCGCCAGGCAGAGATCACCGCGGCCGCGGCGGGCGGCGCAGCGGCGGAGGCGGATCAGACGACCCTCCAGGTACGAGCGCTCGGCAGCGCCGCAGCCCGGATCAGCGACGTGATGCAAATCATCGCCAAGATCGCCGCACAGACCAACCTTCTCGCCCTCAATGCGGCGATCGAGGCAGCGCGGGCCGGTGAGGCGGGTCGCGGTTTCGCGGTCGTGGCCGCCGAGGTGAAGACGCTGGCCGGTCAGACCAAGCAGGCCACCGACGTCATCGGCCGACACGTGACCGAAATTCAGGACTCCGCCGCCGAGGCGGCGTCGGCCATCGCGGGCATTACCGCGCGGGTCGAAGATATGAATCGGGCGGCGACCGCCATCGCCGCCGCCGCCGAACAGCAGGATTCTGCGGCGCGGGCGATAGTGCAGACTATCAGGCAGGCGGCAGACGGTACGGACGAAGTCGGCACCCGCATCGCGGGCGTCGCCGAGGCGGCCGGGGTGGCCGATATCACGGCGACCGATGTCATGGCCGCGGCAGGCAGCCTGTCGCAGGAGGCCGAGCGTCTGGGTGAGGAGATTGCCGGTTTTCTTGAAAGCCTCCGCGCCGCTTGATTCCTGGCGCGACGACGAGGGTGGGTCGACCATCATGAGCCGGATCTCCTGGGGGAGTAGCAGTCGCCAGATCTTGAGCAGGATCGGAAGCGCAGCCCTCGTCCTCGCCCTCACGATCTGCGCGAGGCCCGCCTCTGCGACTACCATCGCCATCCTGACGATCCCGCCGACCGCTCAGACCCGGCTCCTGCATGACGGCCTTGAGGAGCACGCGCGCGCGCGCAACGTCGCGGTTCATGTTGCCTACGCGCGCGAGGGCGCGGGCGACCAGCAGGTCGGGCAGGCCCGACGCTTCATCGCCGAGAAGGTCGACGCGCTTGTCGTGATGCCGTCCGACCCGTCGGCCGGTGCCGTGATCACCCGGCTGGCCCAGGAGGCGGACATCCCGCTGGTCTACATCAACAACTGGCTTGGCGCAGACTGGTCTGCCGGACGGGTCGTCTTCGTGATGCCGAACGACCTCGTCGCGGGGCGTCTACAGATGCGCAAGCTCGCCCAGATGCTGAACGGGGTCGGGCGCGTCGCGCTCATCGGGGGACACGCGTCTCATCCCGGATCGGCGCTCCGCACCAGGGGTGCGAAGGAGGTCATGGCGGAGTTTGCAGGCCTGCGACTGGTCGCGGAAACCTCCGCAAACGGGGACCGGTTGACGGCGAGGTCGGCTGTCATCGGCTGGTTTGCCAGGGGCGTCCGCATTGATGCGATCGCCGCCACCAACGACGAGATGGCGATCGGCGCCGCCGAGGCCATCGCGGCTGTGGGGCTCCCGGCGGGCCGGATCCTTATCGGCGGGGTGGACGCCACCGCCGACGGCATGCAGGCGATGCAGGACAAGCGTCTCGCTGTGACGATCTACCAGGACGCAGCCACCCAGGGCCGCCGGGCGATCGACGATGCTCTGGCGCTGATCCGGCACGAACCGGTGCAGCAATATGATTGGATGCCGTCCGAACTGATCACGGACCGAATCTCGACCACCCATTTCTCCCGCTGAGCTGATTCGAGGGACGGTCAGTCTCCGCGAAGGTGGCAGCCATCCTACAGAAGCTTGGACGCCCAGGACGGGGGCCGCCGAGGAGATGGGGCGGCAGCCTTCCCGTTCCGGTGGCTCAGGGCCACCAGGGCATCGCCGTCAGCCCATCAATGCGCCATCAGGCAGCAGATGGTGCTCGCCGCCAGAATGCTCCGGGTGGCACCTCCGAAGGCCCATTCCTGCAGGCGTGAATGGCCGTAGGCGCCCATGACGATCAGGTCGGCCTGCTGCTCACGGGCGAATCGCAGGATCTCCGCTCCGTCGCTCACCGTCGCGGTCAGAAGGTGCGCGGTCGCTGCGGCCCCGTGAAGAATCAGATGGGCGGCGACCTCCTCGGCACCATCCAGTCGCGCGTCCTCTCCGATTGTGACCAAGAAGACCCGGTCAGCGGATCGAAGGAACGGCAGGGCTCCCGACACCGCCCGCCTTGCCTCCGGTGTGTCCTTCCAGGCGACGACGATGCGGCTGCCGGGTTCTCGAGACGTCTCGGGCGGGACCACCAGGACGGGCCGTCCCGCTTCCATCAAGACCGGCCCGAGTGCCACGCCGAACGGACTGGGGTCGATCTCGGTCTCGGCAGTGCCGCCGACGACGAGAAGGTCGGCCGCGCGGCCCCTTTCTACGAGATGTGCGAAGGGTCGGTCGGTGCCGCCAGACCATGCCGTCCGCGGCGCCGCGCCGGCGCAGCGGGCGAACACCGCCTCCACTCGCTCAAGTTCCTGCAGGATCTTCGCTTTGGTGCGCTCGTACTGGGCCTGCGCGTCGCGGATGTCGTGGGCGAAGGGCGGCGCCGGCACCTCGGCGGCGGCCGCTCCGGTCAGCGTCGCATCGAAGCGGCGCGCCAGGGCGGCCGCGAGCCGCACGCGGTTCGCCGCCGCCTCGGCGAAATCCACGGACACCAGAATGTTGGCGTAGGACATGGCGGTCTCCCTGCGGCTCGTCACCGGGCCGGTACGCGGCAATGTTGCTGCCGGCGTCAATCGCAGCCTTGATCCAGCGCAATCGCGACGGCGCTCGCCATGCGGGGATCGCGGAGATGGGCTTGAGCTGAATCAATGAGCCACAGGCCAAGCTGCAGCAGAGCGGGCGAACCCGTCCTCTGGAGAACGCGATGTCCGCCCTCGAGCTGCCGAGTGCAGTCAATCTTGCGCGTGCCCAATTCGCGCTGACTGTCGTCTGGCACTTCCTGTTCCCGGCTTTCACGATCGGGCTCGCGAGCTATCTCGCCGTGCTCGAAGGCTTCTGGCTGCGCACCGGAAAGGCCGTCTATCTGGACACGTTTCGCTACTGGCTCCGCATCTTTGCGGTCGCCTTCGCGATGGGTGTCGTGTCGGGTCTGGTCATGAGCTATCAGTTCGGCACGAACTGGTCGGTCTTCGCCGACCGGACAGCGCCGGTTCTCGGCCCGCTGCTCGGCTACGAGGTGCTCACCGCCTTCTTCCTGGAAGCCGGCTTTCTCGGCGTCATGCTGTTCGGCCTGGAACGGGTCGGCAAGCGGCTGCACTTCCTGGCGACCTGTCTCGTCGCCATCGGCACCCTGATTTCCGCATTCTGGATCCTGTCGGCCAATTCCTGGATGCAGACGCCCGCCGGCCACGTCGTCGGGCCGGACGGGCGCTTCAACCCGGCCGATTGGTGGGCGATCGTCTTCAATCCATCCTTTCCCTACCGGTTTGCCCACACGGTCACGGGGGCCTACCTCACCACCGCGATGATCGTCGGCGCCGTGGGCGCGTGGCACCTGCTGCACGACCGGAACAATCCGCGGGCCCGGCTGATGTTTTCGATGGCCATGTGGATGGCCGCCGCGGTGGCTCCGGCCCAGCTGGTGATCGGCGACCTGCACGGCGGCAATTCCTACGAACACCAGCCCGCCAAGGTCGCCGCCATGGAGGGGCATTTCGAGACGGAGCGCCGCGCCGCCGCGATCCTGTTCGGCTGGCCCGATGCGGAAGCCGGCTTGGTGCGGGACCGGATCGGCATCCCCGGACTCGCCAGCCTCTATCTGACCCATGACCTCGACGGCGAGGTCCGCGGGCTCAAGGACATGCCGCGTGACACGTGGCCGACCAACCTGCCCCTGGTGTTCTGGTCGTTCCGGATCATGGTCGGATTTGGCCTGCTGATGATCGCCCTCGGCGTCGCCGGCCTGTGGTTGCGCCATAAGGGACGACTCTACGACGCGCCCTGGCTACATCGCTTCGCTGTCGGCATGGGCCCGTCCGGGTTGATCGCCGTCACGGCCGGCGGGACGGTGACGGAGGCGGGCCGTCAGCCCTTCACCGTCTACGGCGCGCTGCGCACCATCGACAGCGTGTCGCCGGTGGCCGCTCCGGCGGTCGCCGCCTCTCTGGCGGCCTTCGCGGCGGTCTACCTCGCGGTGTTCGGCGCAGGCATCTGGTTCCTCCTGCACCTGTTCAATCAGGCGCCGCACGCCCATGAGCCCGGGCCGCCTCCAGGCCAGCCGATCCGCACTGCCGGCATCACGCCCGCCCCTGCCCTCGTCGCCGGCGCGCAGGATGCCGGCCGTTCCCTCGCGCAGCCCGCGGAGTAGCCCCGATGTCCCTCGATCTCACACTCATCTGGGCGCTGCTCATCGCCACCGCTGTCTTCCTCTACGTGGTAATGGACGGCTTCGACCTCGGTGTCGGGATCCTGTTCCCGGCCGTCCCCGGGAAAGCGGAGCGGGACGTCATGGTCAACACCGTCGCGCCCGTCTGGGACGGTAACGAGACCTGGCTGATCCTCGGCGGCGGCGGACTGTTCGCGGTGTTTCCGCTGGCCTACGCTACGATCCTGCCCGCGCTCTACATGCCGCTGATCCTGATGCTCCTGGCCCTGGTCTTCCGCGGCGTCGCCTTCGAGATGCGCTTCCGGGCGGCCTCGCCGCGCAGCCAGCGCACTTGGGACCGGTCCTTTTCGTGGGGAAGCTACGTGGCGGCGTTCTGCCAGGGGATCTGCCTCGGTGCCCTGGTCCAGGGCATCCGGGTCGAGGGCCGCGCCTACGCGGGCGGTTGGTGGGACTGGCTGACGCCGTTCTCCGTGCTGACGGGCGCCGCCCTGGTTGCAGGCTACGGCCTTCTCGGCGCCTGCTGGCTGATCTGGAAGACCGAGGGTGAACTCCAGCTCCGCGCCTACCGGCTCGCGCGTCGCCTCGGTCTCGTCACGCTGGCCTCCATCGTGATCGTCTCGGCCACGATGCCGATCCTCAGCGAGGCGTTCCGGGTCCGCTGGCTGGCCTGGCCGAATCTCGCGCTGGCGGCCCCTGTGCCGGTTCTGGTCGCGCTCCTGGCATGGCGCTTCTTCGTCGCGCTCGATCGACGCGCCGAAGTGACGCCGTTCCTGTACGCGCTGGGGCTGTTCCTGATGTCGTATATCGGGCTCGGGATCAGCCTGTGGCCGATGATCGTGCCGCCAGCGATTTCGATCTGGGACGCTGCCACCCACCCGAGCAGTCAAGCCTTCCTCCTCGCCGGCGCGGTGGTGCTGGTGCCGATGATCCTGATCTACACCGCCTACGTCTACTGGCTGTTCCGCGGTAAGGTCGCGGCGGGAGCGCCGGGCTATCACTGACTTTGCGGCTCGTGGCACGCCGAAGAAAAGAGATCGGCGCGCTGCGCCGGTCCCGTTCTATTGCGGAGAGCAGGATATCGTGCACGTCCGAGACTTGGGCTGGCCCTGCTGCCAATCCGAGTCACCGGCCTGCATGAGCATTGTCGATGAACCGCGCGACATCGTCGGCGACCGAGAATTCGAGGCTGAACGGAAACACCATTGCATGGACAATCTGTCCATGGCCGAGACCTGGATAGATCTTCATTGTTTCGTTCCCGCTGGAGGCCAGCAATTCCTTGTTGAGCGCGAGAGTTCCGGCCGGATTGACGTCGAGATCCGCCGCGCCGGCGGCCAGCAGCATCGCGGGATGCGTTCCCGAGGCATGATGGATCGGCTGCAGGGCCGGATCGCTGCCGACGAAGACCTGGCGGTCCAGCGGGTCGCTCAGCGCGGAACTCGTGTAGGGGCCGGCCAGCCCGACGATGCCGGCGAGCTTTGCCGGGCTTGAACCGGCCTGTTCCAGCCATGTCGGATCGAGTCCAAGCATCGCCGCGGCCCAGGCGCCGGAGGAGTGCCCCACGACGACGACGCGACCGGGATCACCGCCATACTGCGCCGCGTGTGCAATGGTCCAGGCGACGGCAGCGGCGTTGTCGGTCAGGATATCCGGCAGGCTCACCCTCGGGACGTGGCGATATTCGGGGATGACCGCCACGAAGCCCCGCCGGGCGAAGGCGGCCCCGATATAGGCGACCTCCTCCTTCGACCCGGTCCGCCATCCGCCGCCGTAGAGAAACACCACGACCGGACATGGACCCGCTGCGGCCGGCCGATAGACATCCGCCCGGTGCTCGATCCCGTCGGCGTAGGCGATGCCGGTGTCTACGTGGACTTCGAGCGGCGCGAGGGCGTTCAAGACCGCAAGGGTCAGGCCGACGATCGTGTCACCCAGGTAGCTCAGCATGGGATCGGCTTTCGCAACGATGGGCGATGATGGGCGACGGTGGCGCGTTTCGGGCCTTGATCGAGTCGGCGCCCGCTCCGGCAGATGGCGAACTAAGTCAGCTCGACGATTCCGAGGCGGTCCGTCACAGGGATCGGCACCCGCCTTTCGGGAGAAAGCGTCTCGACGCTCACCGACCCGTCGTCGGTGAAGCGATGCAGGCGGATCCGCCGCGGCTGCCGCGACAGCCCGATCTCTACACGCCGCGCCGGGGCATCCGGCCTTGGAGCCCGGCTGCGCCGATCCCAGCCGTCGAGGCCGAGCCAGATCGGGATCAGCGTCGCCCCGTCCTGGCGCGCGAACCGCGCGTGGACGAGGTCGGGTATGGCGCCGGTGAGCGTGACGTCGCGATCGGCCGGGACGGCGGCGATCTCGCCGGCGGGCGTACCGAACAGCCGGATGAGGTTGCGTACCGCCGCGAAGGCGGGCGTCGGGCGGCCATCGTAGGCGAGGAGCCCGAAATGGCTCTCCGGGTCCGTGTCCCCCCGATCAAAGCTGGAGATCAACTCGTATAGGTAGGTTCGCCGCACCCCATGCAGATAGCTCCAGAGCAGCAGCCGCGGCAGGTAGCGGGCGCGCAGACCGGCCGAGATTGGCAGATGGGCGCTGCTGGTGGACAGCGCCGTGTGATAGCCATTCTCGGTGGCGATCACCGGCGCGTCGCCGAAGACCGGATGGGCGGCGGCGGCGAACCGGGCGAGGCTGCCGGCACCATCGGTTTCCGGGTGCTCCGCGCCAGGATAGGCGTGGATGTTGGCGAGGTCGACCACCGTGGCGAGGTTCTGCGCGGCCGCGATGTTGCCCTGAATGTAGCTCGGGCCGGCAACCCGCACGGACCTGGCCCGGCTATCCGCCCGAACCGCGCGGTACAAAGCCGCTTGGTGATCGGCTGAGAGGCGCGGAAGACCCGGACGCGCGGCCACAGGAGGCTCGTTGCCGCCTTCCGCGACGAGGAGCCCGCCGCCGGCCCAGCCGGCGATCTCGGCGAAGCGCTCCGGGGGCACACGCGGCCCCGGCGTGAGCCCATCATAGAAAATCAGGCTGAACCGGTAGCCCCGGTCCGCCAGATCCACGATCCGCTCGAATTGTCCTGCCGGCTCGTCGCCGGTGAGTATGATATCGTCGCGCAGGTGGCGAATGCCGAGATCGTCGAGGGCTTCAGCACAGGCCGCGAAGCGCTCGACATAGGGGCTGCCGCGATGGCCGAGATGCACGTTGACGCCGATCGAGTCGATCAGGTCCTCGCAGCGATGCAGCGGCTCGGCCGCGGCGGCACGACCCGCCGCGAGGGCGCCCGCCGTCAGGACGAGGGCCGATCGGCGCGTGAGCCGGGTCACGTCCGACCCGCCAGGGTCAGAACGCCGCCGGGCGTGGCGGACACCGTCGTGCCAGAGCGCGTCGACTTGGACCGTTTCACGGCCCGCATGAGTTCGTGCAGCGCCTCGGCGACCCGGGCCTGGGCGGCGCCGGACCCGAAATTGTGGTCCACACCGGGCACCACGGTCACCGGCGCGCCGAGGCGCCGGTCGGCTCTCCCGGGCGAGGACCCCAGCTGACGGCGCAGAGCCGAGAGACCGGGATCGCCCGCGCTGTAGAGCAGGCGGATCTCGGCGCCGCGGCGGCGGAGGGCAGCGATCCGCCGGGCTGGCGAGCCACCCGGCGGGCCGTGGCGCACGGCCCGCCGCATCCGACGGAACGCGGTCTCGATCCCACGCTGGGCCAGGACCGCGGCGATCGCGCCGATCCGGATCTCGCCGTGGATCAGTCGGCGCCACGTCGCGCCCCGCTTGAGCAGGGCCGCGTAGGTGGATGCACTCCCGAAGGTTTGCCGGATCACTTGGTCGAGGTTTTGATCCGGATCCCAGTCGAAGCAGTAGAGGTTGAGCAGGAGCGCCCCGTCGACCCGGCTGTCTCGGCAGAGGGCGTGGAAGGCCGCATAGGCGCCGCTGCAGCCGCCGACGAGCAGGATCGGACCGCCCGTGTCGGCGATCTGATCGATGGCCGAGAGCACATCGGCGAACCCGTCCGCCGCGAAGAGCGGCTTGCTCCGGTCCGGCCGGTCGACGCTGTCGCCGATGCCACGCTGATCGAACCGGAACGAACCGATCCCGTCCGCGGCGAGACGCCGGGCAAGATCGGTGGTCTGGCGCCCCCAGCCGGAATGCACGCTCATCCCGGTGGACACGAACAGGATCGTGGGCGCCGTCGCGTCAGCTCGGTGGGGCCGGCACCGGATGCCGAACAGGCCCCGGGCGAACCGGACCGGCTCCTCCTCCCAACCCAAGCCCGTGAGGCGGGCAGAACCTATGGCGCCGAGGGGTGACCCACCGCTCAGCGGCCGGCCGCCCGGGACACCCTGGGTCGCGAAGCCGGTGACGCGGGCGAAATCCGCTGCCGGGACCTCGGAGAAGATCGGATCGCTGACGAGTGCGGCAAGACCCGGGAGCGGCCCCGTCGTAACTTCGCAGCCGAGGGCTTCGAGGCGCGCCGATAAAATCCGGGTCTCCTGTGCGAGGAGCAGCACGCGACCGGCTGGCGCCCGCTCGAGACGCACCAGATTCACGTCGGCGAGGTCTGCGAGGAAGGCCGACTCCATCCGGAAACCGCCCACGCTGAGGCTGTCCGGTTCCTGCGGCGGGGACGACCCGTCCGGCAGCCGTCCGATGGTTTGCGCCCGCAGCCGCATCTCGCGCAGGTAAGCGCGCCCGGTCGAGACGGGCGCCAGCAGCACCAGGCCTTCCACGGCCTCGTTCTGCGCGGCCAGGGTCGCGAAGGTCGCGCCGAGGCGTAGGCCGACGAGAAGGATCTCCGTCACGCCGGCTGTCGCACGAAGGAAACGGATGGCCTGCCGGATCGCCGCGACGCAAGCCGCCACCCGCTTTTCTCCGGAATCGGCTGAATTGCCCTCCCCCGGATAGTCGAAGCGCAGCGTCGGGCAGCCGGCTCCGGCGAGACCCTCGGCCAACGCGCGCCAGGGCCGATGCGCGGCCATCTGCTCGAAACCGCAAGCCCCGCAGAGGACAACACCGCGCTCTCCGGCAGCCGGATGCAACCACCCGAACAGGCCCTCGAACGTCACCGGCACTGCCGCGTCTGAACCGACTTCAACCGTCATGACCGAATTCCACGATCTCGCTGCTGTTGATCGCCCGCACGCTCCCGCGCGGAGGCTGAGCGGGACCGGCAAACGCGATGATCCGACTGGTTCCCGGCGCGAGATGGAAGCCGCTATCGGCCGGTCGGGCCCCCACGGCCTGGACCTGGACACTGCAGGCGAAGCGCTCGGTGCTGATCCGCAGACCCGGGCCGTCCTCGGTCGCGACCGGCTCGGCCCGGAGCCCGATGACCTCGCGGTCCAGCGGCCGCAGGCCGGGGAAATAAAAGCTTTCGGCGATCACGCGCCCGTCCGCGTCGCTCAGCTGCGCATGGGCGAGGTCGTGAACGCGCGGGCCGAACCGGTAGGTGTCGGTGGTGTCGAAGAAACGGCCGAGCAGCGCGCCGGAGGAGAGCGTGATGGCGGCCCGCGGGCCGGCGACAAGGTCGCGCTCGGCCCGCGCCGCGACCCGGCCCCCGCAATCGGACAGGGCCAGCGTCAAGGTCAGCGTCTGCGCCGCCGCCGTGTCGTTGAGGACGTGGACATGCAGGCCGTCCAGGCCCTCGTCTGTGAGGAGAACTTGGACAGGGCGGAAGGCCCGCTTCAGCGCGTACCACGCCGATTTCGGGCGCATCGTCCAGTCGATGACGCCCCAGCCCGCTCCGGGTCCGAGATCACGAAGGAACAGGACGAGGCCACCGGCCGTCGGCGAGCGCGGACGGCGCCACTCCGCGAACGTCGCCTCCATGACCTCGCCCACCGCGGCGCGGCCGAGTTCGAGGTAGCGGTCCGGATCGTCGGCACGCAGCACAGCCGGATCGACGCCGTACAACTGGCCGACATAATGATCGCGCACTGTCTCGAAGTCCCAATCGGCGCCACGATCCCGGGGGATGCCGGCCGGCCACAGCGGATCGGCCGGCCCAGTCGGACCCGGCGTGCCGGGATCGGGCGGATTGGCGAAGGCGAGGCACTCGCTGGCAAAGCCGACCTCGGCCCGGCGGGCGTCCTCCAGGGGCCGTCGGTAGGCCCCGACACCGAAATAATGGGTGCAGCCGCCGCGCGGCGAAAACGGCAGGTCCCCGCCCGACGGCGAGTTCGGCACGACGATAAGATCGGGGCGCATCGCCGCCACGCGCGCCGGCAGGATCGTCGCGCAGAAGGCGTCGGCCCAGACGGCACGGGGCGCGCCGAGCATCGCCGCCTGCTGCCAGACCTCGCTACCGCCGCAGAGCACGCAGAGCGACGGCGCAGTCTGCGTCCGATCGAGGAACCCCGTCAGCTCGCGGTCGAGGCCGGCCGCGAAGGCCGGATCGTCGTGCGGGTAATCGAAGTTGGCGAGCATCAGATCCTGCCAGACCAGGATGCCCAGTTCGTCGCAGAGATCGTAGAAGTCCGAGGCCGGATAGAGCGTCGTACCGGGGACGCGCAGCATGTTCATGCCGGCCTCACGGACGAGGCTGAGCAGCCCGCGGGTTCCCTCCGACCCCAGTCCGACGAGATCGGGCGGCGTCCAGTTGGCGCCCCGGCAGAACACCGGCACGCCGTTCACGGCCAGCGACAGGCCGTCTTCGAAGGGCCGGGTGAGCGACAGGGCGCGGAAGCCGACGCGGCCCAGATCGACGCGCGTGCCGTCGATGCGCAGCTCGGCCGGGTGAAGGTTCGGAATCCCGTGGGTATGCGGCCACCAGGGCGCGATTCCGGGCAGCACCAGTTCGCCCGCGAACAGGCCTGGCTCGACCTCGGCGAGCGACGCTTCGCGGTCGCCGCACCGGAGGATGGCGGAGTCCGTCTTCCCGTCTATCCGCAGGCGCACGGTCAGGCGGCCGATATCGCCGTCGAGGACCGCGCGCATACCGGCGACCTCCAGGCGGGGGCGGATCGGCTCGATCGTCAGCGGGCGGAACGGACCGACGAGGTCGATCTCGGGGCACCAGCCCGGCATGAAGCCGAGGACGCTCGTGCGCAGGTGGCGCAGCGAGCCTGGCGTGATCATCCGCGGGCGCCAACGCCCCCGCTTGGCCGGATGATCGAGTTCCCCTTTGAGCCCGCGGAAACAGAGCGCCAGGTCGGATGCGGCTCCGAGTTCGACTTCAACGGCGTGCACCTCGAACATCGAGCAGGCGCAGAGGATCGGCACGCCGTCGAGCCAGATTTCCGCAAGGGTGGCGAGCCCTTCGAATCGAAGCCGGACCGGGCCCGGGCCGGCGATGCGACTCCGGTACCAGACGTCGCGATCGTGAATCGGCTCCGGCGCAGCCTCGCTCCAGCGCCCGGCCGCCCGCAGGGCGGCGGCGGCGGTGCCCGGAACGGTCGCTGAGATCCAATCGGTCACCCCGTCGAGGTCGCCGGGACCCGAGCAGGCGCCCGGCGGTGTCACGGCCAGTTGCCAGGGACCGCACCGGACCTCCGGCACGCGGTCGTCGACGATGCGGATGCGGGCCATCGCCTCTCAGCGGTCCAGCGCGCGGTCGAGTCCCGCGAAGACGCGGTCGTAGGTCGCAGCGAGGCGGTCGAGGCGTGGTGCCAGACCTTCCGCGGAGCGGCGGTGAAAGGCGCGGGCGAGCTGGAACTGGAAGGCCTTGGCCTCGCGACTCAGGTCCGCGGCCGCCGCCGCGGCGGCGGCGAACCCGCCGGCATCCCGGGCCTCGAGCCAGGTGAGATGACTGGCGAGCATCTCAAAATTGGCGCCGAGCTGGCGCGTCGTGTTGAAGGCGTAGGCGTGAAACACGCTGAGGGGCCGCACGACCAGATCACCGGCGGCCGCTGCCAGGGCGTCGCGGAAGGCCAGGACGGGATTGCGGCGCGGCGCCCGGGCGCGATGCCGGGCAAGCAGATCGCGGGCCGCGGCCGGCAGCTCCGCGGAGTTGAGGGGCGCGGCGATCGCCTTCACGAACTCGGCGTAGGGCGGCAATGTCACGGCCCCGAAAATGCCGGCATAATCCGCTCCCGAAAGCCGGAAGCGCCCGGCATTGTGAATGTAATCGAGTTGTTGCGTCGACGGGTCGAGGGCCAGGATGCCGATCGTGGTCTTGGCGTGCTCCCGCCCGTAGGTGGTCCCCTGCGTATCAGGCAGATGGATCGCATCGACCTCGACCAGCACCGGCCGGCCAGCCTCCGCCTGCAGCACGGCGTGTGCCTCAAGGCCCCCATAGACCGCCAGTTCCAGTACCTCGAGCCCGTAAAGCCGCTCGAGATCGCCGGGCGGCGGCTTGAAGAAGGTGAACTGGTCGCCCTCGAAATCCTGCCGGAGGGTGAAGCCCAGCATCGCCTCCGGCGCGAGGCCCCGCCCGTGAAGGAGTTCGATCCAGAGGTCGACGTAGCAATTCGTCTCCGGCCAGTCCCGGCTGGACTCGTGGAGCGGATGCGGGACGTAGGGTTCCGGCGCTCCGAGACCCTCCGGCCGGCGCAGGGTGGCGGTCACCATTTCAGCCCCACAGCTCGGCGCGCACGGCGTCAGGCCAGGTGGCGAGATCGAGCCCATGGTGACGCAGGAGCGCGAGGGTGATGCGCTCAAGGCCGAAGCCCACGCAGGCCGTGTGGGCGACTTCGCCATCCGCCTGACGCAGCGCCCAGGTGCTGCCGAAATGGTCCTGGTGATAATTGAAGCTGAGACAGGCCGTCGGCTCGTCGACGCTGTTGACCGGAACGTTCAGCTCGAACTTCAGGCCCTGCGCCCGCTGGTTGTTGGCCAACATCCGGCCGGCGCGTCCAAAGAACGGATCGTTGGCCGCGTCGATGGCGAGCGGGAGCCCGAGGCCGCGCATCATGGCCGTGCCGCGTTCGAGCCAGGATTCGCGGAACGCGAGAACCTGCTCGGGACTGCCCATGCGCACGTATTCGCGCATCCGGAAAAGCTGCATCCGGGTCGGCTCGAGCGACGGCTCGCGGCGGAAGCAGTAGGATTGCAGGTCGAACAGCAGGCCTTCGGCGGGCAGCGCCCCTCGAGCTGCGGCGACCGGGTAGACAGGGTAGCAGGCCGCGGGTGTCAGGACGATGTCGGTCGCCTCCTGCTGGGCCGTCCAGTCAGTCCCGGTCTCGAGGCAGGCGAGGATTTCGGCATGGCCGCGCGCATCGCCACAGAAGCTGTGGACGGTTCCGGCGAGGTTCGGAAAGCCCTTCAGGTAACCGCTGCGCTCGAAGGCCGGCCGGCTCATGGCGGGCGGGAAGCGCAGCACCTCGGCCCCCTCGGCGGCGCCGAGGCGCGTGATTATACGGTCGAGAGCGTCGACGACGCTCTCGAAGCCGCCGCTGCGACCGTAGAGGCCGTCGACGCCGGTCCGTACCAGCAGCCCGTAGTCGAACAGGCGGTCGAGGAAGGTCGGGGCACCGGCCGGCTCGTCGTCGAGCAGGGCGTCGCCAGGGAGAGAGGAGAGCGATTCCATCACGCACTCATGAGCTGGCCGCTGCCCTTCTGCACGAGCAGGAGCTTGGCGGTGTTGGCGAGGATGCGATCGTTGCCGATCATCAGCGGTGCGGAGAGGACGTCGCGCAGCGGCCGTCCCAGGCTGAAGGGCGTGTCGTTCCGGTACCCGGCAAGGCCGACGATCGCGAGGGCGCCCCGCACGATATCGACCGCCATGTCCGAAACGGTGACCTTCAGGTTGTTGAGCATCACGCAGAAGCCGACGGAGCCGATCGTGTCGGCGTCCCCGTGCGCATCCTCGAAGCGGCGCAGAGCCGATACGATGGTGCCGCGCATGGCTTGGTGCGCGTTGGAGAGCTCGGCCAGCCGCAGGGCCGTGGGCGGGACCTGTCCGGGCCGGCGCCGCGCGTCGGCTTGCACGAACGCGCGGGCGCGGTCCAGCGCGTAGGTCGCGATCCCGTACCAGACGCTGCTCCACAGCAGGTGCGAGGAGGCCAACATCGACTGGGCGGCGATCTCCGCAAAGGGCTTCGGCAGAATCTGCTCGAGCGGGACGTTGCGAGCCTCTAGACGGAAGCCGTCGCTGCAGGTTCCCCGCATGCCGAGGGTATCCCAGTCGCCCGTGCGGACGAGGGAAATCTGATCGGCCATCAACGCAACGAGGACCTGATCGGAGGTCGCGGAATCCGGATGCCGGCGGGCGGTGGCGAGAATCAGATCAGCCTGGGCGCCGTAGGAAATGACCGACGCATCCTTGCCCAGGGCGAAAAAATCCCCGGTCGTCTCCACGGCGCAGAGGCTGTTGCGCAGGTCGCCGCCGATGCCGGCCTCGGTGGTCGAGGATGCGACCAGAAGCTGCTCGCGTGCGATCCGCTCCATGAGGTGGCCGTGCCACCGGCTGTCGAGGCCGTGGGTCACGAGGCTTGACACCTTGATGTGGTGCATCGCGAACACCATCGCGGCCGCGCTGCAGGCCTGCCCGAGGGTGCTGCACAGCTCGGCGATCTGTGTGAGGCCGGCGCCCTCGCCGCCGAACTGCCCCGGGATCTGAAGGCCGAGGAGACGCTCGGCCTTCATCGCGGCCACCGCCTCTTCGGGGAAGCGGCCTTCGCGATCGACGGTGTCGGCGTGGCGCGCCGCCACCGCGGCCGCCCGCTCTGCGCGTGCGGCAATCGTGCTCATGCGGCTTCCTGCTGGATCAGGGTGGAGACGGCCTCACGGATCGCGCGGATCGTCGAAAAAGACTTGCGATTCAGGAGCTCGTCGGGAAACTCGATGTTGAAGCGCTCCTCGAGCGCTAGCATCAACTGCACCGAACCGAACGAATCCAGCCCGAGATCGAACAGGCTGTCATCCTCGGAGAGCCGATCGGCCTTTCCGGCGAAGGCCTCGTTCGAGCCGAGAATCTCTCGGATATCTTGAGCGATGTTCAAGGCGGAACTCCTGATACCAGTGATCGTGACGCTATTGAACGAATCGGCGCGCCGTCAAATTATCCATCGATTAATAGTAAATGGCGGTTTGCTGGCCGCGTCGAAAAGTGACCCGTCGCGCAAACAGAAGTCGCGCAGAGCCAAGTCGCTATAGTCTCCGCCGCGACCTTTACGATCACTTTCCAGCCTCGATTTCGTGATCGTACTTTTCAGGGAACTTGCGGGTGAGGTAACCCACTCGTGTAACCTCGGCGGGTAATGTGGTTTCCGGAGGCCGCGCCATTTAGGACGATTCCGAACTTATCGTGACGTTGTGGGGTCACCTCGGTCATAAGGGCGGGGCTTCGCTCGTTCCGGGTGGAGGCCCAGCCATCAGCCGGCGCGCGATGATCTACAACCTGCAAATTCTGCGTGCCGTCGCGTCGTACCTGGTCTTCCTCACACATTACGGCCTGTACATCGGACCGGTCCTGCCGCGCCCCGATCTCCTGGCCTTCGGCGCCTGCGGCGTCGACGTGTTCTTCGTGCTGTCCGGCTTCATCATGTTCGTGAGCACCAGCGGGCGCCACGAGAGTCCCGGTGGATTCCTGCTCCGTCGGGCTTCGCGCGTCGTCCCGGTCTACTGGCTGGTCACGATCGGCTTGGCGCTCATCGCTCTGACCGGCCTGAAGCCCATTGGGATCATGGAGGTCCGGCCAGATTATCTGATCCAGTCGCTGCTGTTCCTGCCGTTTTCCCGAGGCGGCTATATCGAGCCGCTGAATTCCGTCGGATGGACGCTCAACTACGAGATGTTCTTCTACATGGTGTTCGCAGGCCTGCTGCTGGTGCCGAAGCCCGCCTTTCGGGCACTCGGCGGGACCGCAATCTTCCTCGCGCTGATCCTGCTCGGATGTCTGCCGAATTCCAGCCTCTACTGGGCGTATTACACGAAGCCCATCGTCATTGAGTTCGCCGCCGGCATCGGGCTGGGCTACGCCTATCTGCGCCTCGGCGCACCGCCCGCGGCCTTCCCGGTCCGGCGTGCGGCTGGTGCGGCCCTGGCGATGGCGGCGCTGCTCGTCCTCGGCGGTCAGTTCGGGTCCTACGCCCTCGGCATCGAGCCCGAATTGTCAGGTTTCGTCCGCCCGCTGGTCTGGGGCACCGCGGCCGTCCTAGTGGTTGGCGCGCTGCTACTACTGGAGCAGGGCGGTATCGCGCTGCACTCGCGGTGGCTGCTCTCCCAGGGGAATGCGAGCTACTCGTTCTACCTGATCCACAACCTTCTGCTGCACAGTGCCGCCAAGGTCGCGACAACCTTGGTGGCCCCCGGGTTCGGACGGGCAGCCCTGATCTTCGCGGTCGCGTTCCCGGCCGCTGTGGCTGCCGGAGAGTTGCTGTTCCGCTATGTCGAAACCCCGGTGATCGCTGCCCTGCGACGCCGGCTCGACCGGCGGGCGTTTCCTCCCCCCCTGCCCGCTCCGATCGTCTCGTAACCTGCGACGCGGATGGAGCCGTTCTGAGAAGCGTCTGATCGCGCCAGCGGCGGACCCCACTTCTTAACGTTAATTTTTTATGAATATTAAGTTTACACGCGCTATTATTCTCGTCATTGCCCACCATTTTTGATTGATATTCACGTGGTGACCCCTTTTTTACACGTGGTGTCTCTACTACCCTCTCGGGTGTGCCTTTGCTCACTGCCGCAGGTGAGACCCGCAGGGCGGAATTCATTCTTCCAGCGTCCGGCGCACCGACGAGGAAGCTGTGATGCGTGTCGCAATTGTCCACGACTGGTTGTATATCGTCGGCGGCGCCGAGCGTGTCCTTGAGCAGCTGCTGCGGATCTATCCCGACGCCGATGTCTACGCGCTCTTCGACTTCCTGCCGGCGGCAGACCGGGCAAAGCTGGGATACAGGCAGGCGCAGACGAGCTTCATCCAGCACCTGCCCTTCGCGCGGACGCGGCATCGCAACTACTTGCCATTGATGCCGATCGCGATCGAGCAGTTCGATCTATCAGCCTATGATCTCGTCATCTCCAGCAGCTACGCCGTGGCCAAGGGCGTCCTGACCGGGCCGGACCAGCTCCACGTCTCCTATATCCACTCGCCCATGCGCTACGCCTGGGACATGCAGCACACCTACCTGCGGGAGAGTGGCTGCGAGACGGGGATCAAGAGCCTGCTCGCCCGGCTCATCCTCCACCGGATGCGGGTCTGGGATTTCCGTACATCGGCCGGTCCGAACGCGATCGTGGCCAATTCTGCCTTTGTCGCCCGGCGCATCCACAAGGTCTACGGCCGGACCGCAGAGGTCATCCATCCGCCGATCACCCTGCCGAACCAGCGCTTCGACGGACCACGCGGCAACCACTTCCTCGTGGCAAGCCGGCTCGTACCCTACAAGAACGTCGAGGCCGTCATCCGCGCCTTCGCCCTGCTGCCCGACCTCGAACTCGTGGTTGCAGGCTCCGGCCCCGACGCGGCGCGGCTGCGCGAAATCGCGGGACCGAACGTGTCATTCGCGGGCTTCGTCCCGGACGCGGAGCTGCGCCATCTCATGGCCACGGCGCGTGCCTTCATTTTCGCGGCCGAGGAGGATTTCGGGATCATTGTGGTCGAAGCCACGTCGGAGGGCACGCCGGTCCTCGCGCTGGGCCGCGGCGGCGCCCGGGAGACGGTTCAGATACGGGGCCCGCAGCGCACAGGAATGTTCTTTGATAAGCCCGAGCCGCAGGCCATCGCCGATTGCGTGCGCCGGTTTTTGCAACAGCAGAGCAATTTCACCCGAGAGGCCTGTTGGGCGCAGGCGGAGCTGTTCTCGGCCGACCTGTTCCGGAGCCGGTTCGCGAACTTCGTCGATGAGCAGCTCGTTCTGCACCGGGCCGCCTGCGAAACGCGCCCGCGGATCCTGCCGCGCCTCGAAGCCGTCGGCTGAGGGCGGTCCGCATGTCCTTCCTGACTGTCGATCTGGCCGATCGAACGCCCGTCCGCGCCCTCGCCCAGGAGCCGGCGCGCGGCAATCCACTGGCCGCCTCACTCGCTCGGATCTGGCATCGGCGCTACCTGTTCGCGGCGGTGTTCGCCACGATTCTCGGCCTCGTGGTCACGGCGCTGCTGATGATCCAGCCGCAATACGTGGCGAGCGGCTCAGTGATCGTCGCCGAGGCCGAACCGGGCGCCAACAATGCCTCCATGGCCTGGATCCAGAAGATCGGCGACCCGGCCGACATCGAGAGCCAGATCCTCGTAATCCGCTCGCCCCGGTTGCTCCGCCTCGCGATCGACGAGGGCCTGACCACTTCCGTCATGGCCGAGTGCCGCTACGCGGCCACGAGCGGGCATCCGGACCAGATCAGTGCCAAGAAGGAAGCCGCCTGCACGAAGCTCACGACGGATCGCAACGCCCTCGTCGAGTATCTGCAGAAGCGCTACTCGGTCCTCAGCTCCGGCCGCTCGCGTATCATCACCATCGGCTACAAGTCGCCGCTGCCCGAGACGGCGCAGACGATGGCCAACGGCCTGATCAACGCCTTCCTCGATGATCAGCGGGAGACCCAGGCTTCGAGCCGCAAGGCGGCCGCCGACTGGCTTCACACCGAGATCAGCCAGCTGGACGCCTCGATCCGCGCGGATGACACCCGGATCCAGACCTTCCGGCGGCGCAAGGGTCTCCTGAAGGGTTCGACGGCCCCGATCAGCGCCGAGCGGCTGACCAGCATCAGCCAGCAGCTTGCGGCCGCCGAGACGGCCAAGGCGGACGCCGCCGCGCGCCTCGGCGAGATCGAGAGCAAGGGTGCCCGCGGTGCCGATAGCGCCCCGGCGGTTCTGGCAAGCCAGACCGTCGTATCTCTGAAGCAGCAGCTCAGCGGCGTCAGCGCGCAGCTCGCCAACCAGAGCACCCTGCTGGGTGCGAATCACCCGGTCATCCGGGCGCTCGAGACCGAGCAGGCGAGCCTTCGCGCGCGCATCGAGCAGGAGGTCGGCAACGTCGCGAAGGGCTTGCGCAAGTCCTACGAGGCGTCGAACGCCCTCGCCAAGTCGCTGCGCGCGCAGCTCGAAACCGCGAAGACCGAGGCCGCCGCCGCCATGGACGACGAGGCGTCGATCGAGGGCATGGTGCGCAATGCCGAAATCAAGCGCACCCGCTACGCCGATCTGGTGAAGCGGGCGGGTGAGCTGGAGACCGAGCGGCGGATCCTTACCGGCAGCACGCGGCTGGTCAGCCTTGCCGAGGTACCACAGGAGCCGTTCTCACCCAAAGCGGTGCCGTTCCTAGCGGGCGGCATCGTGCTCGCGGGCGTGCTGGCCGCGGCCGCGGCGCTGCTTCGGGACTACACCGATCGGCGGGTGCGCAATTCCGCGCAGCTCATGGCCGGTACCGGTGCTCCGGTCTTCGCGCAGCTGCCGAGCCTCGAGCCGGCCGGCCTCGTCGGACGCTTCTCCGAGCGTCAGCGCGAACTCGACCTCGCGGAGGCGTTGGCGCGGGCGCGGGTCGATCCAGTGATGCAGAACGTCCTGCGCAACCTGCACGCCCATCTCGTGCTAGCAGGCGCCGGCAAATCCCGCATCATCCTTGTGACCTCGGGGAAGCCGCGGGAGGGCAAGTCGTTCACGGCCTTCGCGCTCGCCGGCATCGGCGCAGCGATTGGTCGGCGGGTCCTCGTGGTTGAATGCGACCTGCGGCGCCCAAACTTCGAGGCCTCGCTGGGGCTCGGCCGCGGGCCGGGGCTCGGCGGCGTGCTCCGCGGCGAGATCGATCCGGCTGAGGCCGTAGTCGCGGCCGGGCGCTTCGACGTCATTCCGGCGGGGACGCCCACCGCGGATTCGACTGAGCTTCTGATGAGCGACCGGATGGCGGAGTTCCTGCAGTGGAGTCGCCGCTACGACCTCGTCCTCCTCGACACGCCGCCGACAAGCCTGCTGATGGACGCGCCGATGCTCGCCCGTCACGTTGACGGCGTGCTCTGCTGTGCGCGCTACGGTCGCTCGCAGCTCTCCGACACCGTGGAGACCGTGGCGAACCTGCGCCGGGCTGGGGGTACCGTGCTGGGCATCGCGATGACGATGGTCCGGCCGGGCACCCAATCGACCTACGATGTCATGCCGCTGGCCAATCCGCGCACGGCCGCGAGCGCCAGATGACCGAGGTTCTTCCCGACGACGCGCTCTCCGAGTGTGATCCCATCGGCCGGGCGCGGTCCGCGCCGTCCGGGCGCGCCGCGCGCCCCCGCGTTCTGTTTGTCAGTCACACTGGCACCATGTCGGGGGCGGAGCTGGTGCTGCGCGACGCGGTTCAGCCCTGGACCGGCTCGACGGCCTTCTTGTTCGAAGACGGCCCCCTCGCGGAGACGCTGCGCGGCCAGGGACTGGAGATCCGCCTCGCCCATCGCCGGACGGCCCTGACAGCGCTCCGGCGAGATGCCTCTCCCCTGAGCGCCCTGCCGCTGCTCGGCCGGCTCGGCGCCCTGATGGTGGAGATCGCACGGGCGGCGCGCCGCTGTGATGTCGTCTACGCCAACTCGCAGAAGGCCTTCCTCCTGTCGGCCCTCGCCGCGCGCGCAGTCAGTCGCCCCGTGATTTGGCACCTGCACGACATCCTCGACAGCGCGCATTTCGGCCGGGCGCAGCGCATTCTGCAGGTGCGCCTCGCCAATCTCAGCGCCGCCCGGGTGATCGTACCGTCGGAGGCAGCCGCACGGGCGTTCGTTTCGGCCGGCGGACGCCGATCCCTGGTCCGCGTAGTTCCGAACGGCCTTGACCTCGAGCGCGATCGCCGCCCGGCAGCGTCTCTGCGCGCGGAACTGGGCCTGCCGGCGGGCCCCCTCGTCGGGGTGTTCAGCCGCATCGCGCCCTGGAAGGGGCAGGACGTACTGATCGACGCCCTGGGAACGCTGCCCGGCCTGCGCTGCATCGTCGTCGGCGCGCCACTGTTCGGCGAGGATTCCTACGCGGTGCATCTGCGTGACCTTGCGGCGGCGCGCGGATTGTCGGACCGCGTCCTGTTCCTCGGCCAGCGGGACGATGTGCCCCGGCTGATGCAGGCGGTCGACGTGGTCGTGCATCCCTCGGTCGATCCGGAGCCGTTCGGACGCACCCTCGTCGAGGCGATGCTCGCCGGGGTGCCGGTAATCGCCACAGATACTGGCGCCTCGGCGGAGATCCTCGACGGCGAAGCGACTGGAACCCTGGTTCCGCCGCGGCGTCCGGATCGCCTCGCGGCGGCCCTGTCGGAGCTGCTCGGCAATCCGGATGCCTACGCGGCACGAACCGATCGCGCGCGGGCGCGGGCGCTGTCCCGCTACGGCGCGAGCCGGATGCAGCACGACCTCGCCGATCTCATCCTCGAGACGGTCGGCCGCACCTGACGGGCCGACGGTCTCCCGACCTCGAATGGAGCCAACCGAGCCGCCATGCCGCGCGTCCTCGTTAACATGCCGAGCCAGTATGGCGGTCGGCCTTCGGGCGTCGCGCTCGTCGCCTTCCGGGTGATCGCCGGCCTGATCGCGCGCGGCACCTTCTCGGTCGTGCTCCGCTCCCCCTGGAGTCGCGATCAGCTGCCGGCAGAGATCCAAGACCGTATCGAGATCGTCACGGTGCCACGCCCGCGGGTCATGCTGCTCGACGTCCTGGGCCAGATGCTCACGATTCCACGGCTGTGCCGCGCCAAGCACATCGACGTGGTGCTGAACGCCGATCCCTATGGCGCCGCCTTCGGCGGTCGCGCGCGAGTCAGCGTCGTCCACGACCTCTATTTCCGTACGTTGGCCGACCGCCTCCACTCCCGCGAGGCCCTGACCACCGATCCGATCTTCCGGCTCGTCCTCGGCAACAGCGCTCGGGTGATCGCCGTGTCGGAGGCGACCCGGCGCGACCTTGAACATTTCTACCCGCAGCTCCGCGGCCGCACCCACACCGTGCCGTCCGCAGCGATGCTCGATCCCGCGGTCGAGGCGCCCGCGGCCGGGATCCCTGCCGGGCCCTTCGTGCTCGCGGTCGGTAACGCCCTGTACAACAAGAACTTCGCGACCCTCGCGCGGGCCGTGGCGGGGCTCGGGCGCCCGGGACTTGGGATCGTCCACGTCGGCGAGGATCCCGACGAGGCGATCGCCGCCGCCCTCGGCGGCGCTCCGGTTCCGCTGACGCGCCTGTCGCGGATCGGCGACAAAGAGCTTGCCGCCCTCTACCGCGGGGCGCTGTGCCTGTGCGTCCCGTCCTTCGCCGAGGGCTTCTGTCTGCCCGTGCTGGAGGCACAGGCGCTGGATTGCCCGGTCATCTGCTCGGACCGGTCTGCGACGCCCGAGATCGCCGGGTCCGGCGCCCTAACCTTCGATCCGGCCGACGCCACCGCGCTCACCGCATGCCTACGCCGGCTGCTCGACGAGCCCGGCCTCCGCTCCTCGCTGATCGCGCGAGGCCGCGACAATGTCCGCCGGTATGATTGGGCCGAGACCGCCCGCCGCTACGAGAGCCTGCTGCTCGAGGCGATGCACGACGGCGCACCGGCGCGATCGGCCCAGGAGGTGCCCCATGCGCATCCTGCACCTTAATTCGCTCTACCCGCCCGAGCAGGTCGGTGGCGCCGAACTCATGGTCGAGACGCTTGCTCGGACCCAGGCGGCGCTGGGACACGACGTCGCCGTCGCCTGCGCCGCGCGGACGGAATGCGAGCCGGTCTTGCAGGACGGCGTCACCGTCTACCGCACTGGGTACGGAACCCCGTTTCACATCCTCGACTGGACGCAGCGCGGCCGGCTCGACCGCCTCCGCTACAAGCTCGCCGCGCAGTGGAACCGCCACGCCCTTGATCGGATGGCGCTGGCGGTCCGGGACTTCGCCCCCGACCTCGTGAACACGCATTCGATCTCCGAGCTGCCGCCGGCACTCTGGCCGATGCTCCGGCGGCACGGGGTGCCGATCGTGCACACGCTGCACGACTTCACCAGCCTCTGCACCAACGGCGCGATGGTGCGCCACGGCCGGCCCTGCGCCGGCCAGCATCTCAAATGCCACGTATACGGCGCATCCCATCGGCGCTGCCAGAGCGCGGTGACGGCGGTTTCCGCCGTGGGCTCTGACATTCTCGACAGCCACCTCGACGCCGGCTTCTTCACCGCGGTGCCGCCGTCGCTGCGCCGGGTGATCTGGAATCCGATCCCGCCCGGGCCGCCGACGGCGCCGCGCCCGCGGCAGCCGTTCAAGCCGGTGCGGTTCGGCTATCTGGGGCGGATCGAGCCGGCCAAGGGCTTCGACATCCTCCTCGAGGCCTGTCGGAGGCTTCCGGTGGAAGGGTGGCGGCTTGCGGTCGCTGGCCGCGCCGTTGACGGGCTGGACCGCTACCGCGCCCTGGCCGAGGGCCTGCCCGTGACCTTCCCGGGCTACACGGAGCGCGACGCCTTCCTCGACAGCCTCGACTGCCTCGTGGTCCCGCCGATCTGGCCCGAGCCTTTCGGCCGCACGGTTGCGGAGGCCTATGGGCGCGGCGTCCCGGTGATCGGAACCGCGACCGGCGGCATCGGGGAGCAGATCGGGCCCGGCCCATGGCTCGTGCCGCCAGGCGATGCCCCGGCACTTGCCGCCGCGATGGCGCGGATCGTCGCGGAGCCGGCCCGCCTCGCCGAGGGTCTCGCCCGCGCCGCCCGCATCCGCGCCGGCACCGATCCGGTCGCCGTTGCGACCGCCTATCTCGACCTCTACGCCGCGACCCGCGACGCGGCCCGCCTCGAACCGCTTTCCGAGCTTTCCGCGCAGGCGGAGCGCCCGCACCTCAGCGAGTGCCGTCCATGATGAACCCACCCCTGTCGCCGACCTATGCCCGCGCCCTGGCCGGCCAGCCGCGCTCAGAGGGTCAGGACCGGATGAGGGCCGCCGCAGCCGCGTGCGCGGTGACTGGCCCCTTGCGGATCCTGCATCTCAGCGCCCTCTACCCACCCTACATCGTGGGCGGCGCCGAGCGCTCCGTGGAGCATCTCGCCGAGGAGCTGGTCGCGGCCGGCCATACGGTTGCGGCGGCCTGCATCGCCCGGGAGCCGGAGCCCAAGAGCGTGCGCGGCGGCGTCACCGTCTACCGCATGGCGCACCACAACGATTTCTGGCTGGAGGATTGGCCCAGGGCCAGCCGGTTCGGCCGCGCCTGGGCCAAGCTCAAGCAGCAATGGAATTTTGCGGTCGCGGCCGAGTTCGGTCGCGTCCTCGACGATTTCCAGCCCGACGTCGTCAATACGCACTCGCTGCTCGACGTCTCAACCCTGGTCTGGCGCGAGGCGGCCAAGCGCGGGATCCCGATCGTCCACACGGTCTGCGAGTATGACCTGATCTGCGGCAATGCCGCGATGTTCAAGGACGGCAGGCCGTGCGATCGCTGGCACCTGGGCTGCAAGGTGGTGAACGCCGCCAAGCAGATCACCAACCGGTCGGTGGACGCCGTCGTCAGCGTCGGGACCGAGATTCTCAAGACCCATGTCGATCACGGGTTGTTCGCGCATCTCGCAGCCGAGCGGCGCCGGGTGATCTTCTATTCCTGCACCGTCCCCGAGGGCGACCCGGAGGCTCGGCGCCGGATCGACCGTACCGCCCAGCCGATGACCTTTGGCTATCTCGGCCGGATCAACACCGAGAAGGGAGTCGGCACGATGATCGACGCCTTCCGGCGGATCGGCCCCGGCGAGTGGCGCTGCCTCGTCGCCGGCCACGCGATGGACGACTCGATCGAGCGCTTCAAGGCCCAGGCCGAGGGACTGCCGATCGAGTTCGTCGGCTGGGCGAAGCCCGCCGACTTCCTTAGTGCCATCGACGTCCTCGTCGTCCCATCCTTCTGGGCCGAGCCCTCGCCGCGGACGATCTACGAGGCCTACACGATGGGCGTTCCGGTCATCGGGGCGGCCTCGGGCGGGATCCCCGAGCTGATCGGCGAGGACAACGCCGACTGGCTGTTCACGCCGGGCGACGACGCGGACCTCGCCGCGCGGCTGCGGACCGTGATCGCCCGCGGCCGCGGCGACTTGCCCGACGAGCGCACCTTCCAGCACGTCATCCGCGAGTCGACCTCGGAGCGCGTCGCCGAGAAGTACATCGATCTGTACGCCGAACTCGTCGCCGAGCGTCGGGCGTCTCGGCCTTGAGCGCCGCCGCGCCGGTCCTGTCGGAGGCCGCCGCCGCCGAAGAGGAGCCGGGGCTCGCCTCCGGCGCCGCAGTGACGCGCCGCTCGTTCGACGCCGCGCGCTGGGTGGCGGTCGCCTCCGTGGGCAACGTCGTCCTGAGCTTCGGGGTGTTCCTCGTGCTCGCCCGCCTCATCGGGCCCGCCGAGTTCGGGATGGTGGCGATCGCCGCCGTCTTCATCGACATCCTGCAGATCGTGGCCCGGTGCGGCCTGCCCGACGCGGTGGTCCAGCGCGTCGACCTCGACGAGGACTTCGCCGCCACCGCCTTCTGGGTGATGCTCGCCACCGGCGTCCTGTGCGCCTTGGGCCTCGTGGCCCTGGCCGGCCCGATCGCCTGGATCTTCGACCTGCCGGCGCTGCAGCCGGTCCTCTGCGCGCTCTCGGCCTGCTTCGTGATCACCGCCGCGGGCGCGATCCATGAGGCACGGCTCCAGCGAAGCTTCGGCTTCCGCAAGCTCGCCCTGCGTGCGCTCGGGGCCAACATCCTCGGCGGGGCCGCGGCTCTCGTGCTGGCCGTCGACGGCTACGGCGTCTGGAGCCTGGTGGTCCAGCGGCTCGTCGCCGCGACCGCGACCACGCTCCTGACCTGGGCGGCGGCCCACTGGATCCCGCCCCTGCGGCTGCACCTCGCTTCCGTGCGCGAGCAGATCGCGTTCGGCTCGCGGCTGTTCTGCACCTACCTGCTGCTCGTCGCCTCGATCCGGAGCCAGGAGGTGATCGCGGCCTACTTCCTGTCCGCCACCGATGTCGGCTACCTGCGCCTCGCGTGGCGCTGCATCGACCTCGTGAGCCAAGTGGCGGTCATCCCGCTGACCACGGTCGGGCTGACCACCTACGCGCGCCTCCAGGACCGGCCGGGCGAGCTGGCCGCGGCCTTCCATGGCTTCACCGAGGCCTCGGCGTTCCTGGCCGTGCCGGCCTTCTTCGGCATGGCGGCCGTCGCACCGACCCTCATCCCGTTCCTGTTCGGTGCCCAGTGGCACGACGCGGCGCCGGTGCTGCGGACGCTGGCGCTCCTCGCCCCGGAATTCGTCGCCACCTCAATGCTGTGGATGATCTTCACGGCCCTGGGACGCAACGGCACGGCCCTGCGGCTCGCGGGCGCACAATTCGGTCTCGGCGCGGTCGCCGCCTTCGTCACCGCGCCCTTCGGCCTCGCCGCCCTGGTCGCCGGGCACGTCGTGCGAGCCTACCTGTTCACGCCCGCGATCGTCGCCAATGCCGGGCGCGTCGTCCCGGTCACGAACGGGCGGCTCGTCCAACTCCTCGCGCCGATCACGCTCTGCGCTGGAGCGATGGCCGGGCTGGTGCTGGTCGTTCAGAGCCCGGTCCACGCTGCCCTCGGAGACCGGGTCGGCCTGTTCGCGGCGGTCGGAATCGGGATCGCGGCCTATCTGGGCCTCGCCTGGATCTTCATGCGCGGCACGCTCCGCACGGCCGTCGGCCTCTTCCTGAGGCGCCCTGCCTGATCTGCACCCTCCGCCAACCTTTGTGGGCGACACTGCCCGCCGAAGGCCGCGGCCGGCGGAAGCTTCATCGGCGGCGGGTGCGCGGGGACGGTTCGGAACGATGGCGGGACAGGCGTTACCGATCGGAACGAATGCGCCAGCCGCGTCCCTGCTCGCGGACCGCGTCGCCGTGTTCCTGCTCGGCGCCGCCCTGAACTTCAATGTCCTGACCTCGACCTTCGGGCTGCCGTTCCAGCGCCTGTCCGACCTGCTGCCGTTCCTGCTCATTCCCTGGCTGGGCTTACGCCGCGCAGTCGTCGCGGAGGCGGTGCGGCAGGCCGCGCCCCTCGCCGGCATCCTGGCGCTGATCGCAGCCTCGCTCGTGCTGAAGGCGCACAAGCAGGCGGGCGACGTCTACCTGACCCTCGTCCTGCTGCTCTACGTGGTTCAGGCGTTCATCCTGCTGGTGATGTTCCGCGACCGGCGCGTCGAGACCGCGTTCTGCGTCGGCCTGCTCGCCGGCATGGTCGCCTCCCTCGCGGTGCTGCTGCTCGCCGCTTCCGGCATGCAGCTTGAGCGCTTCGGGCTCGCGGTGCCCACTGACGGCCTCGACGAGGAGCTGAAGCTCTTCGTGCAAGACAAACAGGGCGGCCTCTGGGCCTCCGGCAACGAGACCGGACACGTCTTCGCTCTGGCGGGGGCCGCGGCCCTGCTGCTCAGCCTGCGCTATCGCCTCAAAATCATCTATCTCGCCTACTTCGCGGCCCTCTTGGCGAGCTTCCCGTTCACCAACAACCGCGCCGGCCTGTTGATGCCGCTCCTGTTCCTCGGCCTGATGATGCGGCGGAACCTCAAGGCGCCTGCCGTGCTGGCCGTTTTCGGTGTCCTGGGCCTCCTGCTCGTGGCCTGGGCGCTGACCGGGGAGATCCCGCTGCCGGGAACCCTGTCCCAGGCGATCGAGCGGCGCTTCGCCGAGGACCACAACGTAACGGGCAATTTCGACGAGCGGTTCCTGTCCGGCGTGACCGCGCTCCAGCTCGTCGTCGCGTACCCGTTCGGCGTTGGCGAGGTCGCCCGCCGGGAGGAACTGCAGGCGCTGACAGGCCTCGTGACGCCCCATAACGGCTTCGTCTCGCTGGCGCTCCAGAGCGGCATCGCCGCGGCGCTGCTGCTCATCGCCGGCCTCGGGCGGATCCTGCTGGCGCCTGCCGCCTTTGGGCCGTTCTTGACCTACAGCGCGGTGTTCCTGATCCCGTCGCTGATGTTCGAGGAGCTGTCGGTCAACCAGTACTTCCTCTTCTTCATGGGTTTCATCCTGGCGTCCCTCGCGCTGCCGCCGGACCGCGCGCAATCGGCACCGGATTAGGGGCCGCGCCGCGACGGACCGCGGCGCGGCCTGCGCGCTCAGCGCATGACGAAGGGGTTCTCCGGCGCGTCGCGGCTTGTGGAGATCCAGACGCTCTTGGTCTCCAGATACTCGCGGATCGACTCGATGCCGCTCTCGCGGCCGATGCCCGAGCGCTTCATTCCGCCGAACGGCATCATGTAGCTGACCGCCCGATAGGTGTTCACCCAGACGGTGCCGGCTCGCAGCCCCTTCGACATGCGCATCGCGCGGCCGATATCCTGGGTCCAGACGCCGGCGGCGAGACCGTAGATCACGTCGTTGCCGACCTTCAGCGCCTCGGACTCGTCCTCGAAGCCGATGATCGACAGGACTGGGCCGAAGACCTCCTCCTGGGCGATGCGCATGTCGTTGGTGACGCCCGTGAAGATCGTCGGCTCGACGAACTGGCCGCCGAGCACGCCGGGACCGGAGGCGGGATTGCCGCCGAAGACGCAGCGCGCGCCCTCGCTCCTGGCGAGCGCGATGTAGTCGAGCACCTTGGTGTACTGGGGCGGGGTCGTGATCGGCCCGATGTTGGTTTCGGCCTGCATCGGATCGCCGAGCTTGGCGGTGCGGGCGAGCTCGACCAGACGCTCGGTGAATTCCTCACGAATGCTGTTCTGCACCAGCAGGCGCGAGCCGGCGATGCAGGTCTGCCCGGTGGCCGCGAAGATGCCCGAGATCGCCCCCGCGGCAGCGGCCTTCAGGTCGGCATCGGCGAAGACGATGTTGGGCGACTTCCCGCCGAGCTCCAGGGAGACGCGCTTGATCTGCCGTGCGGCCGCTTCGTAGACCTTCGCGCCGGTCACGTCGGAGCCCGTGAAGGTGATCTTGGCGACGTCCGGATGCTCGACGATGGCGGTCCCGGCCTCGCCGCCGAAGCCGGTAACGACGTTGAACATGCCGTCGGGCAGCCCGGCCTCCTTGGTCAGGCGGGCGAATTCCAGCGTGCTCGCGGAGGCGAACTCGGAGGGCTTCACCACGACCGCGCAGCCGGCCGCTAAAGCCGGCGCGCATTTCCAGGCGACGAACAGGAGCGGCGAGTTCCAGGCGGTCAGCGCTCCGACCACGCCCACCGGCTCGTGCCGGGTGAACGCGAAAGTCTCGGGCTTGTCGATCGGCACCTGGGCGCCCTCGACCTTGTCGGCGAGCCCCGCATAATACCACCACCATTCCGGCTGGTAGCGGGTCTGGCCGTACATCTCGGCGAACAGCTTGCCGTTGTCGCGAACCTCGACCTCGGCCAGCGCCCTGGCGTCGCGCTCCACGAGGTCACCGATCCGGCGCAGAACCTTGCCCCGGGCCGAGGCCGTCATGGCGGCCCAGGGGCCGTCCCACATGGCGCGCTTGGCGGCGGCCACCGCCAAGTCGACGTCCGGTCGCCCGGCACGGGGGATCCGGGCCCAGGGCTCGCCGCGGTAAGGGTCGATGGACTCGAACCACGAGCCTTCGACCGGATCGACGAACTGCCCATCGATGTAGAGCTGATAGGTCTTCACGGCGCGCCTCTCCGAGTACGGATGCGCGCCATATGGATCCTCGGGCCCCCTCCGGCGAGCCCGGCCGCTCAGGCGTTTGCGGTGAGGCGCTTGAGGTCGGCGTCGACCATCTCGGTGATCAGCGCCTCGAGGCTCGTCTCGGCCTCCCATCCGAAGGTCGCCTTGGCCTTCGCGGGATTGCCGAGCAGAACCTCGACC
>NZ_NPKS01000048.1:0-34208 GCF_008329595.1 Methylobacterium sp. P1-11 | reverse complement strand
CATCTTGTTGGCCACCGCCACCGTCACCAGCATGCGCGGCTTACGCGCCAGCATCTGTTCCAGCCACGTACCCTTCGGCGCGCCGCGTCGGCTTGCCTGATGCACGACTGAACTGCCCCCGATGATAAGCAGGCGCCGGAGCGTGCGCTCGCCCATCTTCGAGATCGCGCCAAGCTTCTGCTTGCCGCCGGTCGCGTGTTGACGCGGCGCAAGGCCGAGCCAGGCGGCGAAGTCGCGGCCCTTGGCGAAGGTCTCGGCTGCGGGACCGAGGGAGATCAGCGCCGTGGCGGTAATCGGACCGATACCAGGGATCGTCATCAGCCTGCGCGCCGCCTCGTCCTCGCGAGCACGCTGGGCGATCTCCCGGTCGAGATCGGCAATCCGCTCGTCCAGTTCGGCTAGAAGGTCCAGCATCAGGCTGGCGGCGCTGTTGAACGCTGCTCTGCATTGAGCTTGGCGATACGCAAATATTCCGAGCCACTCAACGAGGCGAGACTTGCCAAACATTATCTCTCGCTGAGAATTCGCGCCCAGAAGTGACATCATCCTGTCGCTCTCTGCGCGCAGAGCTGAACCGAGGCGCACGTCCTCCGTGGAGATCATCATGATGCTTCTCAAGCCGCTCGCGCTCGCCGTCGTCCTGATCTTGTCCTCTGGAAACGGCTGGGCACAGGGAGGCAATCCAGGTGCTGCGGGTTCATCCAACGCTCACCCCGAGAAAGCCAGCCCGTCGGTGAGCGATGGGGACCGGCCCAGCGACAACCGGGGCACGCCGAAGGCAAACACTTCTGGCGCCGACCAGGGCACCGCATCGAAAGGGATGTTGGACTCGGCCGTCGGCAACGGCGCAGGTCGCGCGGACGAGGACGCCTCGGCTGCAGCTGCCCGATAGACGCTCTGCCCGCTTCTGGCCAGCACGTGCTTCGATCACCCTGCACCACGACCGATGTTTGAAGTGACTGAATCGGCCGGCTTCGATCAGTACACAGAAGGTACGTACATCTCGGCCGGGACCGGACCGCGGACATAGTCCGCGTTCCGCACTCGCTCGGGTAGCCGGACGGAAGGGTGCTCCACCACGTCGTACGGGATCTGGGCCAACAAGTGGCTGATGCAGTTCAGGCGCGCTCGCCTCTTGTCGACCGCCTCGACCACCCACCAGGGCGCCTCGGGGATGTGCGTGCGCGCCAGCATGTCCTCTTTGGCCCTGGTGTAATCTTCCCAGAGCCGGCGCGACTCGACGTCCATCGGCGAGAGCTTCCACTGTTTCAGCGGATCCTGGATCCGCATCTGGAAGCGGAACTCCTGCTCTTCATCGGTGATCGAGAACCAGTACTTCACCAGAACGATGCCGGAGCGCGCCAGCATGCGCTCGAACTCGGGGACCGAGCGGAAGAACTCCTCGACATCCGCCTCTGTGCAGAAGCCCATGACCCGCTCGACACCAGCGCGGTTGTACCAGGAGCGGTCGAACAGCACGATCTCCCCGGCTGCCGGCAGGTGAGCGACGTAGCGCTGAAAGTACCACTGCGTGCGCTCGCGCTCGCTCGGGGCAGGCAGCGCGGCGACACGGCAGATGCGAGGATTGAGACGCTGCGTGATGCGCTTGATCACGCCGCCCTTCCCAGCCGAGTCGCGGCCCTCGAACAGAACCACAACCCGCAGCTTGCGATCCTGCACCCAATCCTGCAGGCGGACGAGCTCGTGCTGCAGGCGCAATAGCTCGCGGAAGTAGACCTTTCGATCGAGCCGATCCAAGTGATCGTGCCCCGAAGCTTCCGCGAGCCGGTCCAGGCGCTCGTCGTCGAGTCCCAACTCCAGCTCCTCATCGTAGCTGTCGGCCAGCTCGCGTCGGATAGCGTCGAGCGTGACAGCTTGAGCAGAACTCTCGTCAGGCATCGTCTGCGAACCTCGATTGGGCTTCGATCGGCCGCCGTTGAGCACACTTCCATGACAGACCCGCGAAGCAACCGCAGTTCCTGTTCCCTTTGCACCTTTCCGTCCGTGGGCGGCTCGACAAGTTCGTATGCGAACCACCGTCGACCCAGGGGCGTATTCGTCTCAAGCTTCGTGTGGGGCCAATAACTCACTAGTTATGTCATATATGCATTACGCCTCGTCAGCGTGGCATCATCGGATCATCCTATTTGCTTGGAAAGAAGTGCCAACATTCCAATTTTTCCAAAGCGGATTTCGTCAAAACTGCCGCTGGCGTCGGCGGGAATTCGATAAAATCTTCTCGACGTCACCTAAGTGTCATGGTGTCGATCTACGCCGCAGGCGAACCCTAGAATTCACCGAGGCGCCTATGTCCGACGCTATTCTGGCTCCCACAGGTTCAATAGGACAGGCGTCAAGCGGAAAGCCCAAGCTCGACCGCGGGATGCACCCGGGCGGGATCATCGCCTTCCTGCTCGTGCTGGTGGCGGGGCTGGGCTACGCGGTTGTAAGCCTCGTCGCCGACATGAACGCCGTGCACCAGGAACCCCTGGCCGTCGGCGCCTTCTTGCTTCTCGGCCTCGCCCTGCTGATCGCCCTCGCCTTCGAATTCGTGAACGGCTTCCACGACACCGCCAACGCGGTCGCCACGGTGATCTACACCCACTCGCTGCCGCCGCTCGTCGCGGTGATCTGGTCGGGTGCCTTCAACTTCCTCGGCGTGATGCTCTCCTCCGGGGCGGTGGCCTACGCGATCGTGACTCTGCTGCCGGTCGAGCTGATCCTGCAGGTCGGCTCGCATGCGGGCTACGCGATGATCTTCGCGCTCCTGTTGGCGGCGATCCTGTGGAACCTCGGGACCTGGGCCTTCGGCCTGCCGAACTCGTCGTCCCACGCGCTGATCGGCTCGGTGCTCGGCGTCGGCCTCGCCAACCAGCTGATGGGCGGCCAGGACGGCACCTCGGGCGTTGACTGGGCGCAGGCGCTCAACGTCTTCAAGGCGCTGCTGTTCTCGCCGGTCTGCGGCTTCGTGCTGGCGGCGCTGCTGCTGCTCGCCCTGAAATTCGCCGTGCGCCGCAAGGACCTCTACGAGGCGCCTAAGGGCGAGGCGCCGCCGCCCCTCTGGATCCGCGGCCTGCTGATCCTCACCTGCACGCTGGTCTCGTTCTTCCACGGCGGCAATGACGGACAGAAGGGCATGGGCCTGATCATGCTGATCCTGATCGGCGCCGCCCCCACGGCCTACGCGCTCAACCGCACCATGAACGCCGACGCGACGCCGGCCTTCGTGCAAACCTCGACGGCGGCCAGCACCGTGTTCGCAGGTCACGCCGGCGGTGAACCGCGCCCTGACGCGGCTCAGGCCCGCAAAACTGTCGCCGATGCGCTGAAGGCGAAGGAGCTCAACAATCCGGAGGTCTACAGCGCCCTGGCCGCCCTCTCGACCGACATCGCGGCGTCGGTGAAAAACTACGGCTCGCTACAGCAGGTCCCGGCCGGTGCGACCTCGAACGTGCGCAACGACATGTACCTGGCCGCCGACGCGATCCGGCTGCTACCGAAGTCCGGCGCGACCCTGTCCGAAGGCGACACCAAGACACTCAAGGGCTACACTGAGCTGCTCAACGACGGGACGCGCTACATCCCGGGCTGGGTGAAGGTCTGCGTCGCCCTGGCGCTGGGTCTCGGCACCATGGTCGGATGGAAGCGCATCGTCGTCACCGTGGGCGAGAAGATCGGCAAGACCCACCTGACCTACGCCCAGGGCGCCTCGGCCGAGATCGTCGCCGCCGGTACGATCGGGCTGGCCGAGCTCTACGGCCTGCCGGTCTCGACCACCCACATCCTGTCATCGGGCGTCGCCGGCACGATGGCGGCCAACGGCTCGGGGCTCCAGGCGTCGACGGTGCGCAACATGGCGCTGGCCTGGATCCTGACCCTGCCGGCCGCCATCCTGATCGCCGGCACGTTGTTCTTCATCCTGCGCCACGTGTTCTGACCCAAATGGCGGCCGCTACCGCAGCCCCGGCCCGTCTCTTGTGCGACGAGCCGGTGCTTCCAGGTCTGCTCTGGGCCATGCGCTTCGACGAGAGCGGTCGCGGTCACCTCGTCGAACGCGGCGAGGCGATGCCGGCCCCTGGGAGCTTCGGCGAGGGCTTCACCTGGCTGCACTTTAACCTGAACGACGCGCGCCTGCCAGCCCTGGTCGCTGAAGGCCGTCTCGGCCCGCCGCACCTGACGGGCGCTGCCTTCGCCAGTGACCCGCACCAGCGCCTGATCGTCGAGGCGGGCCATATCGGCGGCGTCGTGGCCGATCTTGTCCGAGAGACCGGCGAAAGACCAAAAGTCGACGCGGGCGGTCGGCTGCACTTCGTCATGGGCCCGCGCCTGCTCGTGAGCGGCCGGCGCCATCCCGTCCTTGGACCGGACCTTGCTCGGGATGCGGCTTCAGAAGGTCGAGGTATCCTGGCCCCAATCCAGCTGCTCGACGTCATCGTCGAGCAGGTCGTGACCGCGATGGCCGAGACCGGCGCGCGCCTGGCCGATGAGCTCGACGAGATCGAGGACCACATCCTCGACGAGCGGGTGCGCGGCGAGCGGCGCCGGCTCGGGCCGATCCGCCGGGATGCGGTCCGGCTGCACCGGCAGCTCCTCGGCCTTCGCGCCGTCTTCCATCGCCTCGAGACTGCGGCGGCCGACGAGCAGGTTCCTGATGCGGCCATCACCGCGGCGGCTCGGATTGCGCAGAGGCTCGATGCGCTCGATCGAGACATGATCCTGCTCGCCGATCGCAGCCGGCTGATGCAGGAGGAGTTGTCCTCCTACCTCGCGCAGGCTTCCAACCGGCAACTCTACACGCTGTCGGTGTTGACCGCGCTGTTCCTGCCGCCGACCCTCGTGACCGGGCTGTTCGGCATGAACACCAAGGGCCTCCCGCTCACGGAGATCGACGGCGGCTCCTACGTGGCCATCGCCATCGCGGGTCTGTCCGCGCTCGTAGCCTTCGTGCTGATCCGCGGCCTTGGCATTCGCCCGCCGCGGGATTGAAGTACCTCCGCCTCCGACGATCGTTCGAACAGAAGCGTTCGAGCGCGGTCAGTATCGGGCAATGGCGCGCAGGCCGAAGACGGTGGCGTTGCGCACCCGCGCACCGTCCGGATCACGGAAGTTGGCGATCCCGCCGCCGGGATGGATGATGTACTGCAGTGTTGGCTGCACAGCGACGCCGGGGCCGAGCACGGCTTGGTACGTCGCCTCCAGCACTGTCTCAGCACTGCGGCGTGGATACGGTGACGAACTCTGTGCCGCAGCGATCGTATCGAGGCGCCTAGCCGCGCGAGAGATGTGGGTGAAGCCGGCGGCGAAGCCGAGGGTGTCATCCGAGCGGCCGGGCAACAGCCCGCGATAGGCGATGCCGCCATCGAGATAGAAATCTACGAGGTTGCGGTCACCCGGCGAGGCCGAGGCGCGCAGGAACACGCTGGCTCCGTCGTTTGGATCGTCCGGCTCCCGGTAGATCGTCTGGTCAATCAGTCCGTAGACGCCGGAGTCACCCGAAACCCGGCGACCGAGGCCGGTGACCGGGTCGGGCGTCAGTGCATCAACGCGCCCGAATCGGCGCCACCCGCCGAACGTCAGGGTACCCGGCTGACCCGGTGCGCCCGGACGGATGTTGTAGGCGTACGAGAGCTCCGCGATGGCGAGCGGAGGGTCGGAGAGGGGAAAACGAGTACCGTTCGGGTTGCGCCGCTGCGGATCGATCCCTGAACCGGGGCGCCCACCTCCTGGTGTGCCGTCGATCAAGCTCGCCTGAAACGAGAACTCCCGGCTCGGCACGTACTTCAGGCGCACGGACGGGGCTGAGAGCGGATAGGCCGGTCCGCCGTCGGTCATGTTGGCGGCAAAGATCGCCGGCCACCCGAAGGTGCCGTTGGTGAACAGGATGCTTGTTTGGCTGACCATGTACTCGGTGTCGGCAGACAGTTCGCCGAGGCGCAGCAGCACCTTGCCGTCAAACAGGCTCTGCTCGAACCACAGCTCCGACAGGCGCGAGGCGGGCAGCGCCTCGATCTCGCTCACCGTCATCAGGTTGCCGACCCGGGAGCGGGAAGCCCCGCTGCCCTGGATCTGGTAGACGGTCGCGTGGGCTGTGGCGCCCTTCCAGCCGGCCAAGGTGTCGAGATCGACGTCGACGTCGAGATCGAGGAGCGTCAGACCGGTCGAGCCCCGCTTCAGGCCCCCGCGCAGGTTCGTGTAGGACTCGGCGACCGAGATCAGCCCAAAAGTGATGCCGCGGCTCTCCAGATAGGCGCGGTACCCGCCGGGATCGCCCGCGGCCCCCAGCAGCGGCTGGAATGAGGTCGTCACCTCCGCTGCGCGCCCGGCCGAGAAGACCGGCTGCGCGACCGAGGTCTGCGGATCGCCGCCCGCGCCGGCATCTGAGCCGATGGCGACGCCCTCGGTGGCGACCCGCGCGGCGGTCGCCAGTGCATCCGCATCAGGTTCGGCCGCGGCGAGCCCGGCCTGCGCGATCAGGACGAATGCGGCGGCGATGCAGACGATGGCGCAGGTGGCAGAGCGCACCAGGACCTCTGGAGATGTCGGGCTCGGCAAGCGAAGGCATAGCCGAATGACCGTTCGACGACGGCCTTGCCCAGTCGGCCTCCGGCATCGCTGATCCCGATCCGCTCGCGGGCGTTGTCCACCCGGAAGCATTGCAGGATTGCCGGCGCCGCCAGGGGCGCCGCTCTGCAGCCGGCCCACGGATCAGGAAAGAACGGATGAGTGAACCGCGCGAGATCGAGCTGAAGCTGGAATGCGAGCCCTCCGACCTCGCCACCCTCGAAGCTCATCCTCTCCTGCGAGAGGTCTCTGAGCAAGGCGCGGCGGATCTCACCTCGACCTACTTCGACACGGCCGAGCAGGATCTGCGCGAGGCCGGGCTCGGATTGCGGGTACGCCGGATCGGCGATCGCTACGTCCAAACCCTCAAAGCCGAGGGGGACGGTCTCTTCAGCCGGCCCGAATGGGAGCAGGAGGTGGGTGGCCCTGAGCCAGATCTCGCAGTCCTGGGCGACACACGGCTCGACGAGATCCTGGGACGCAAGGACGAGCTGCAGCCCCTGTTCACCACCTCGGTCAAGCGGCAGACCTACCTGGTCGAGCAGGGCAGCTCACGCATCGAGGTCGCGCTCGACAGCGGCCGGATCGAGGCGCCAACCGCCGGCGACAAAGTTCTACCCATCTGCGAGGTAGAGCTGGAGCTGAAGCAGGGCACTGCCGGCGACGTGTTCGCGCTGTCGCAGGCGATTGCGGCCCGGGCGCCGCTGCGCCTCGGCGTGCGCAGCAAGGCTGAGCGAGGCTACAGCCTAGCGTCAGGAAAACTGGACCGCGTCCGCAAAGCCGAGCGGGTGCCGCTGCGCGAGGACATGAGCGCCGCCGAGGCCTTCCAAGCAGTGGCGCACGCCTGTCTGCGCCACATGCGGCTGAACGAGGACATCCTGTTGCAGGGCCGGAATGCGGATGCTTTGCACCAGACGCGCGTTGCGATCCGACGGCTACGCTCGGCGTTCTCGCTGTTCGGCGATCTTGTCGAGGACGCTCAGGGAGCGCGGATCCGGGCCGAGCTGAAGCGGATGACCGAGCCGCTGGGTCAGGCCCGCAACCTCGATGTGTTCCTCGCCACGACCCTGCCGACAGAGCGCGAGCGGCACCCGGACGAGTTCGGCCTGCTCAACCTGGAGACGCAGCTCGACGACCAGCGCTCGCGGGCATACGAGGCCGTCCAGAGGCTGCTCCAATCGGCGGAGTGGCGCAGGCTCGTGCTCGACCTCGCCGCCTGGATCAACGCCGGTCCCTGGCTGCGGGACGAGGCGGAGGGCCGTGCGGAACTCCGCGATGAACCTGCGCGCGACTTCGCGGCGCGCGAACTGGATCGACGCCGTCGCCAGGTGAAGAGGCGCGGCCGTCACCTCGACGACCTCAGCCCCGAGGACCGACACAAGGTGCGGATCGCTGCCAAGAAGCTGCGCTACGGGGCGGAGTTCTTCGCCGGCTTGTACCCGGACAAGAAGGCCGTGAAGCGCCGTGCCGCGTTCGTCAAAGCGCTCTCCGAACTGCAGGATCAGCTTGGCGCGCTAAATGACATTGCGACAGGCCACGAGGTGGTGCGGGACATCGCCGGCGAGCACACCGGTGCTTCGACCGTGTTCGCTGCTGGCATCACCGCTGCTGATCTTGAAGCGCGCACGCGCAAGCTCCTGGCGGCGGCAACTGACGCTCACGAGGATCTGGTGGATGCCAAGGCGTTCTGGCGATAGCTGAACAGATCTACCAAGACACCGAATGGCGCCGACCTATTCCGTTCGAGCAGCGCTGCTTGATCGCCGTTCGTCCCTCTCGGGAACTCGCCGGCCGCTCCTGAGCAGATGGATGGGGCGCGAAGCAGCCAACCGATGTTGACCAAAAGCATAATGTTAGCTTCCGAGGAGGTCTGCCGCGAAAGCAGGCAGACCTTCTGCAGTGCCCGGCTCTCTCAATGAGACGACGGATTACTTACGGCATCGGAGGAGCGCTTCTTCTTTTTGCGCTTGCCAACCCGCAGCACCACCTCCGCATTGTCTTCGGCGACGCGTTCAGCCAGAGCGAAGTTGTGCAGTTCCGAGGTCACTCCCTGACTCGTCGATGCCGATTCCGTGACAGCAAAAAATGCGGCGCGCACGATCTCTTTCTTGCTCGCTTCCGGATGCCTTTCCCGAACGGCGGCACGGATCGCCTTCGGCTTCATGCCCGGCGTCGCGATGCTGCGCAGCGTCGCCGCGATCTCCTCAGTGGAGGTCATGCCTTTTCCTCGGCTTTCAAGGGTTCGAACTGCTGGTCTTAACCTATGTGACACCTCGATGACACGGCCACACGCCGTGCTTCTCGGCTGGTCCACCTTGTTCACGCCAGCGTGAGATCATATCGAACCGCACGTTCCTTCCCGAGACCGGAACGCACTCGGGGCGCGCCTCACAGCGAGGGGCGCCCTTTTTTATGCGTCGCCGGTCGCTCGCTTTGAGTCACGCCACCTCCCGCCATCGATCATCGGCTTCGCGAATCGACCCACCGAGATGTGAAGCAGGTGCACCAGCATTGGAGCCGGATGGTCGTCGCTTTGTCGTGGACCTGCACCTACATGGCCGCCATGGCAAAGCGGCCGATGACCCTCGACTTGTTCGCCACGCTCGACATCATCGACGATGATGTGTCGGCGGTCGTGGACGCCTATCTGGCCGATCCCACATCCCGGACGGTGGCGTTCGGCGAAGGCTACCGCATCGACCCCGCGGCCGCCGTCGCTTCCCATCCATTCGCCCGCACGTTGATGGGCCAACCCTGGGCCGACGAGGCTCTTCGACGTGCGGCTGTGCGGGCCGCCATCCTGCTCGCTGAGCCGGAACGAACGTGAACGTCGCTCCGACTCCGGACCTTGTCGGCGACTGCTCAATTGAGGACGCAAAGCCTTCGTCACATGTTTTCGGCATAGAGTAATTCGCGTGGAGGTTTTGTCGTGACGAAAAACCCGAAGAGCACCTTGCCTAAGCTCGTGCGCGGCGAAACGGACCCTGCCAGAGACGAGGGCGAGAAGGTCAACGCCAAAATTGAAGCGGCCTTCGAGAAGCTGGCCAGGAAGATGCGGGATCGGGCCGATCGGGCCAAGGGAAAGCTCGACGGCGTGACGAAGGCCGACAAGCGTGCGGTGCTGCTGCGGCGCTTCGAACTCTACGCGGACGCCGCGACCTACCTCGAAGAGCGCCTCTTGCATCGCGAGGAGCAATCCGAGTGATTATCGATCTGGTCGAGCGCTCGCCGGTGCTCGTCACCGCCGACTGCGAGGGCCAGGCATGTTCGATATGACGAAGATGCTCGCCAACGCGCTCGGCGAGCATCTCGCCCTGACGTACCGCCAGACCTTCGGCAGCCGGGAGCCGCGCTACGCCGAGGTGATCGAGGCCTCGGCCCGCCTGACGATCGAGCGGATTGTCGGCAGCGACGCGCTCTACCACGACGGCGATCACACCACGCTCGTCGCGCAGGACATCCTGCGCGGCCGCTTCCTGCAGCAGGGCATCACGCCGGAAGACTGGCTGCATATGATCCTCGCCGCGCTGTACCACGACATCGGCTACGTACGCGGTGTCTGCTCAGGCGATCGGGCGCATGCCTTCGTCATCGACGCCCAGGGTACCACCGTCGGCCTGCCTCGCGGCGCCTCGGACGCGGCGTTGGCGCCCTATCACGTGGAGCGCTCGAAGCTCGCGGTGCAAGAGCGCTTCGCCACACACGATCTCGTCGATGCCGGTCGGATCATCCGGGCGATCGAGCTGACCCGCTTCCCAGTTCCGGAGGACGGCGAACACCAGGAGACCGGCACAGAAGCGGGCTTGATGCGGGCGGCTGACCTGATCGGGCAGCTCGGCGACCCGCTCTACCCGCGCAAGTTGAACGCGCTGTTCCATGAGTTTGCCGAGATCGGGCTCGATGCGCAGCTTGGATATGGTTGTGCGGCCGACCTCGCAGAGCAATACCCGGCCTTCTTCTGGTCGAAGGTCGAGCCGGTGCTCGGCGACGCGGTCCGGTTCCTGGATCTTACGGTCGAGGGACGCGGCTGGGTCGCCAACCTCTACGCCCACATCTTCGCCATCGAACACGACCGGCGTCGCATGGGACCGCATCCCGGTTGATCCGCCCCATGCTTCATGCGGCTATGTTCGACATGCGTCCACTGTCGCTACGCCAGCGGCGTGGCTCGGGGCCGATGAGCCCCGTCGATTGAAGGCCGGGCTGCGTGTCGAACTTCAGATTGGGAATGGCAACGCGAACGCTAGTTGTCCTGATCGTTCTGGCGACGCTCGCGGTGTGGCTGGGCCTCGTCCTCGTGCCCAGACTGCTCGGATCGGACGACACGTTGTGGCGCATCGTACATGGCCAGTGCGTCCCACACGTTGTGCGGGATGACGGGGCCGCCCCATGCCGCGCGGTCGACCTGCGAGCGGGTGTTGAGAACGGCTATGCGGTCCTCAGGGATCTCCGCGGCAGGGCGCAGCATCTGCTGATCCCGACCTCCGAGATCACGGGCATCGAGAGCTCCATGCTCCTTCGGCCGGGGGGTACGAATTACTTCGCTCGGGCATGGGACGCCCGCGTCTTCGTCGAGGAACGCCTCGGGCATCCGCTCGACAGGTGGGACCTGAGCCTCGCCGTGAATGCGCCGCTGAGGCGGTCCCAGGGGCAGCTGCATATCCACATCGACTGCGTTCGGCGGGATGTCCGCGAGGCCCTGCACCGGCTTGCGCCCGAGATCGGCGACCGCTGGACCCCGCTGAGCGAGCCCATCGTCGGCCGCCAGTACCGCGCGGTTCGCGTGCTGGGGGTTGACCTCGGCGACACGGATCCGTTCCGGCTGCTGGCGGGCGACGGTGACGTGCACTCCGCCATGGGCGAGCATTCGCTGGTCGTCGTGGGCGCCGACTTCCTGGGTCAAGGGCCGGGCTTCGTGATCCTAGACGGCCGAGTGACGAGCCGGTTCGGAAAGGCGTCAAACGGGGAGAATCTGCAGGACCACAGCTGCGATCTCGATTCCGATTCGGTCAGCACGCCATAAGGCCGTCGTTGCGAACGGCCGATCATCGGCTGCAGTGTCCGCTTACAGCATTTTGTCAGAGACAGCTGAATGGCCGGGTTGGGCGCTAAGCCGAACGTCCGGTTCTGCGTGCGATAGCGATCCGGCATGACGTAGTCTGGCCGAAAGCTGCTGGTCCGCTTCGGAATTGCTCTGCCGCAAAAGCAGACCGCCTCCTACCGACCCAACCCGGCCGCCCGAGTAGCTACGGCCGCTTCCTTAAAGCGGTCGTGCATCAACTGTCCGGCGACCTCGGCTCGGGGTGGTTTCGCGACGTTGGATCGCGGAAGGCGGTACGTCCGATCCGATCCACGATCAGACGTCGGTTCTGTCGGTGTACCCCAGCGTTCACACCCCGCGAACCGTAGGCTCCGGCGCCGAGCAGGTACACGCCGATGGCTGCGACTTGGATGCCGGCCGCCAGCGCGAAAACGAGGCTATCGGAGCCAATTTGGCGCAGCAGCCCGAACACGGCAGGCGCGAAGGCATAGGCCCCCTGAGAGATGGCCACGATGAGCGCCACCACCTGCAGGGCGTCGGCGCGTACGAACTCGACCTGTGCGATGAGCGGCGGCAGCGAGGTCGCGTTGCCGATGCCGAGCCCGATTAGCACCACCCCAAGCAGCAGGAGCGGTGCGTTCGCGCCGCCGGACAGCATCAGCACCCCGCAGCCGACAGCCTGAACCGACAAGCTCATGGCGGCGACGCTGCGGCGGTCTGCGCCGGAGGGCATGCTCCAGCCGACGAGCAGGCGGCCGACGATGGCGGCAACGGTCGAGAGGCCGGCCGCTAGCCCCGCGCCCTGCGTGCCAAGCGCCGGTACCAGTACGGAGACGAGCTGGGCAATGAGGCCTATCTGCGCAAACAGCGCCAGCGCCATGCCGAGGCTCAACGTCAGGAAGGCTCGATCCCGCGCCAGGCGCGCGACCGGTGGTACCGCGCTGTGCCTTACCGCAGGGCCGGTAGCCGCAATTGATCGACCGTCCGGGGCCTGCCCCATGCTCTCGGGCGTTCGCCCGAGCACGAGGAGGGATAGCGTCCCAAGGATGACCAACATACCTACGGCGACGATGAGGGCGGCTGCGGGGAAGCCGACCCAGGCAATCAGAGCGACCCAGAGTGGCGAGAAGATCACCCCGCCAATGCTCGCGCCATTGTAGGCCATGCTCAGCGCCGCGGGACGCTTCGTGACAAACCACGGCGCGATGATCGCGTTCACAGCCGCCGCGCCGAGCGCGGGCCAACCGGCGCCGCTCAGGAGCGCGGCGGCGTAGAGCTGCCAAGGTGCTTCAGCGCAGGCCCAGCCGAGCACGCCGAGCGCCAGCACGACGGCGCCGGTGAAGGTCACGGTCGGCAAGCCGAGGCGGCGGTGTAGCGCGGGCAGGTTAGCGATGACCCCGACGCCCGCGAGGAAATGCACAGTCACGGCCCCCGAAACGAGGGCGACAGGCCAGCCGCGCGCCTGTCGCACTGCCTCCAGATAGACCGGCGGTCCGTAGAAACCGACGCCCCAGCCGAACACGGCCACGACAAAGGCGGCCGCGACGACGCGCCAGCCGTAAAATCCTGGTTTGCGAGGGGGGATCATGGCCGGTGTATGGCCGATACGCCCGGCGGGATGCTTCGGCGGCGGCCGAACCATTCGGTCGGCTGGCGTGCTAGAGTCGCGGTCGGAGGTGGGCGATGGTGACGGCGGTCTCAATGGCGCAGGTCGGCGCCCTTGTCGGCGACCCAGGGCGTGTGGCCATGCTGCAAGCCCTGATGGACGGTCGGGCGCTGACGGCCTCCGAGCTGGCACGGACGGCCGGCATCACGCCGCAGACGGCGAGCGGCCACCTCGCACAGCTCGCGGGGGCCTCCCTTGTGGTCGTGGCCAAGCAGGGGCGGCACCGCTACCACCGCCTAGCCACCCCGCAAGTCGCCCGGGTCCTGGAAGGTCTGATGCTTCTGGCGGCCGATGCGGGCGGTGCGCACCCGCGCACGGGACCGCGGGACGCGCCGCTACGCCTCGCGCGGACCTGCTACGACCATATGGCCGGTTGGCTCGGCGTCCGCCTGGCCGACGCGCTCGCGGCGCGGGGCTGGATCGAGATCGCGGACGATGCTGCGCTCGTCACGTCCGAGGGACTGTACCACCTTGCAGCGCTCGGGATCGACGCGGATGCGGGCCCAATTGACCGCGGTCGCGCCAAGCCCCTCTGCCGCCCGTGCCTCGACTGGAGCGAGCGCCGCCCACATCTCGCTGGCCGGCTCGGTGCGGCGCTTTGCACGCACTGCCTGCAGCGGGGGTGGGTGCGAAAGCGGCCGGGCTCGCGCGCGCTCGACGTCACTCCGACCGGCTGGGACACCCTCGGCGAGGTGTTCGACATCCGGCGGCCGTCCGCTTCCATCTGACTGCGGTCCACCGGGGCCAAGCGCGCAGATTTCCGAGTTGGGTTGTAAGCGGTACCCGCGACGATATCCGCTTCCATGCATCCGCCGTCCAGGAACGGACGGGCAGAAAACCACCCGCAGCAGCCATTCCGATCCCGACCCAACCCGGACGCAGAACGGGCTCGATGCTCTTCTCATAAGCGGACGTGGTGGGTGCGCAGCGAGGGCAGCTCAGCGCACCCACCCCACCTTGATGGCTGAGGCGACTTCATCGACGAAAAGGCGCGTCTTTGCGGGCACCAAGCGGCCGGGCGGCATCACGGCGTAGACGCCGCCGTCCTCGCGACCGCCCCAACCCGGCAGCACCTCGACCAGTTTGCCGACGCGCAGGGCCGGTCCTGCCAGCCAGTCGGCCGTGAAGGTGATGCCGGCGCCCTCGACCGCCGCGGCGAGCAGAACCTCCGAGTGGTCCGCGACGAGCGTGCAGTCGGGACGCACCGTGTGTCGCCGGCCGCCCTTCGTCAGCGGCCAGTCGGGCCAGGCGGCGTAGCCGGTGAAGCCCAGGCAGGCATGGCCGGCGAGGTCGGCGGGCGTGGCTGGGGCACCCCGCTCGGCGAGGTAGCCCGGCGAGGCCACCAGCAGGTTCCGATAGGTCGCGATCTTGCGCGTAGTCAGGCTGCTGTCGCGCGGCTTGCCCGCCGCGACCCGGATCGAGACGTCGATGCCTTCGGCGACGAGGTCGACGAAGCGGTCGGTGAAGCGAAGGTCCAGCCGGATCAGCGAGTGCCGTGCGAGGAAGCCGGGCAGCAGTGGCGAGACCCACTGGCGTCCGAAGGTCAGCGGGAGGGAGACCCGCACGAGGCCCTGCGGGCTGGCAGCATGGTCGCTGGCCTCCCGGCTCGCGTTCGCCAGTTCATCAAGCAGCGCCTGGACGCGCCTACAGTAGGTCGCGCCGACCTCCGTGAGCGCCACGCGACGCGTCGTACGCGACAGCAGGCGGACCCCGAGGCGTTGCTCGACCTGGCTTACGCGCCGCGACAGGACGGAGGCGTCTCGGCCGAGCGCCTCCGCGGCCTTGGCGAAGCTGCCCGCCTCGGCGACCGCCACGAATGCGGCCAACTCGTCCAGACTGATTTGATCCGGTAATTCCTGCATGAGCTGCACGAGTGAAATGCGAGGGCGCCGTATTAATCGGACCACATGCAAGGCGTACATCGGGTGTATCGAAACGTCGAGGAGACAAAAACGATGAGCACCTTCCTCAGCATCGGTTCCGGCCCAGGCATGGGTCTCGCGACCGCGGAGCGCTTCGCCCGCGAGGGCTTCCAGGTCGTCCTGAGCGCCCGCAACGAAGGCAAGGTCAGGGACCTCGCCGAGCAGCTCAAGGCCAAGGGCCACAAGGTCGAGGTCCGCACCGTCGATGCCGGTGATCCCGCCAGCGTCGCGAAGCTCGTCGAGGGCGTCGAGCGCGACTTCGGCGGCATCGACGTGCTGCACTTCAACGCCGCCTCGATGCGCAACCAGACGCTGGCCGACCAGCCGCGCGACAGCTTCAACACCGACCTCGCCGTCAACATCGGCGGTGCCGCCGTCGCCGCCCAGGCCGCGGCGCCGAAGATGCTCCAGCGCGGATCGGGCTCGGTCCTGTTCACGGGCGGCGGCTTCGGGCTGCAGCCGCATCCCGAGTACCTTTCGCTCAGCATCGGCAAGGCCGGCATCCGCGCCCTGGCGCAGGGCATCTTCGAGCCGTTCAAGGAGAAGGGCGTGCACGTCGCTACCGTGACGGTCGCGGGCTTCGTCACCACCGCCGAGGACGCCAACGCGGTAGCCGAGCACTTCTGGCAGCTCCACAGCCAGCCGAAGGGCTCCTGGGAAGTCGAGGCCATGTACACCCCGAAGGGCTGAGTCATTTCAGGGTGAAGGATGACACGCCTGCCGATCCAGGGAACGGGAGAACGCCGATGACGACGCAGACGCTGAAAGGTCAACGCTTCCTGGTCGTCGGCGGGAGCTCCGGGATCGGCCTGGCCATCGCGGCGGCGGCCCTCGCGGCCGGCGCCGAGGTCACGGTCGCCTCCCGCTCCAAGGAGAAGCTGGACGCTGCCATCGGCGCGCTGGGAGGAGCCAGCGCCGCCGTGCTGGACACCGGCGACGCCGCGGGCATCGAGCGCTTCTTCGCCGATCAAGCTCCCTGGGACCACATCGCGGTCTCGGCGGCCGAGACGGCGCGGGGGCCCGTCCGACAGTTGGACCTCGATGCCGCGAAGGCGGCCATGGAGAGCAAGTTTTGGGGGGCCTACCGGATCGCCCGGTCCATGCGGCTCCGAGAGGGTGGCACGCTGACCCTCATCTCGGGCTTCATGAGCGAGCGGCCCCAGGCCGCCGCCCCGCTCCAGGGCGCCATCAATGCGGCGCTGGAAAGCCTGGCCCGCGGGCTGGCGCTCGAACTCGCGCCCACCCGGGTGAACACCGTCTCGCCCGGCCTGATCGAGACGCCGCTCTGGTCGCGCATGCCGGAGAAGGATCGGGCCGCGATGTATGCCGGGGCGGCCGAGAGGCTGCCTGCGCGGCGTGTGGGCCAGTCCGAGGACATTGCCAACGCGGTGATGTTCCTCGCGACCACTCCGTTCGCGACGGGTTCGAACGTCCGTGTCGATGGCGGCGGCACCATCGCCTGACGACCCGTCGGCCGAGAGCCTCGACCATCGCGACAGGAGCGCCCCGTATGAGCCGTGAGCGCCGCATGCATCTAGGGGCCTTCATGCGCCCGGTCGGCATCCACACGGCTTGGTGGCGGTACCCGGGCAGCTACCCGGACGCGAACTTCAACTTCGAGCACCTCGCCCACTTCGCCCGCCGGTTGGAGGCGGCCAAGTTCGACGCGTTCTTCATGGCCGACCACTTGGCGGTGATGAACATGCCGATGGCGGCGCTCCGTCGCTCGGCGACCGTGACTTCGTTCGACCCGCTGACCCTGCTGCCGGCTCTGGCCGTACTCACGGAGCGCATCGGCCTGATCGCTACGGCATCCACGACCTACAACGAGCCGTACCACGTCGCCCGCAAGTTCGCCTCGCTCGACCACATCTCGAAGGGGCGCGCGGGCTGGAACCTCGTCACCTCCCACAACCCCGACGAGGCCCTGAACTTCGGACGCGACGAGCACCTGGGGCACGCCACCCGCTACGCCCGCGCCCGCGAGTTCTTCGACGTGGTCACCGGCCTGTGGGACTCCTTCGCCGACGACGCCTTCAAGATGGACCAAGCGAGCGGCCTGTTCTTCGACCCCGGGCGGATGCGCGCGCTGGACCACCGGGGCGAGCACTTGAAGGTGAAGGGCCCGCTCAACGTCGCCCGCCCCGTGCAGGGCTGGCCGGTCATCGTGCAGGCCGGCGCCTCCGAGGCGGGCCGGCAGATCGCGGCCGAGACCGCCGAGATGGTGTTCGGCTCAAGCTCGAACTTGGAGGCGGCGCAAGCCTTCTACGCCGACGTGAAGGGCCGGATGCCCGCCCTGGGCCGGGATCCCGACCACCTCAAGATCCTGCCGGCCTGCGTGGTGTTCCTCGGCGAGACGGAAGCCGAGGCCCAGGCCAAGCGCGAGCGCCTCGACGACCTCGTCCATCCCGACAGCGGCCTCGCCAACCTCTCCGTGCGCCTCGGCGTCGACGCCACCGGCTTCGAGCTCGACGCACCGCTCCCCGACCTACCCGAGACCAACGCCAGCAAGAGCAACCAGGCGCAGATCGTCGATTACGCCCGCCGGACCGGCGCCACGGTGCGCGAGCTCGCCCGCAAGGTCGGCGGCTACGGCGGCCTGCACATGGTCGGCACGGCGGCCAAGGTCGCGGACCAGATGCAGGAATGGCTGGAGACTCGCGGCTGCGACGGCTTCAACGTCATGTTCCACACCGTCCCGGAGGGGCTGGACGACGTCGTCGACCGTCTCGTGCCCGAGCTGCAGCGGCGAGGCCTCTTCCGGGCCGACTACGAGGGCACGACCCTGCGCGACCACCTTGGCCTCCCACGCCCGGCCAACCGTCACTTCGCGCTGGGCTGAGGCGGCTTCGGTCGCCACGACCGGGTCGGCGGCGGGGCGGGACGAACCATGACCATCAAGCATCGCGAACTCGCCGACATCGACCTGAACCTGCTGGTGGCCCTTGACGCCCTGCTGACCGAGCGCAGCGTCACGCGTGCGGCGGCCTACCTCGGCATCGGGCAGTCGGCGATGAGCAGCACCCTCGGGCGCCTCAGGAAAGTGCTCGGCGACGAGTTGCTCACGCGTGCTCCCGACAGCATGCGGCTCACCCCCCGCGCCATGGCGTTGGCGGAGCCCGTCCGGGCGGCGGTGCGCCAATTCCAGTGCATCGTCCTGCGGGAGGACACGTTCGATCCCGCCACGGTCGAGCGGACATTCACGCTCGCCGTCCCCGGCAGCGTCGAGGCCCACTTGATCCCCCGGTTGCTGGCCTTCCTCGGCCGCGAGGCGCCCGGCGTCTGGCTGACCCTGCGCGCCCTCGATTATGCCACCGTGCAGGACGAGCTCGATGCCGACCAGATCGACCTGGGCATCGGGATCATCACCGAGGGGCAGGCCCATCACAAGCTCCGGGCCCTCTACCGCTTCGGCTACCTCTGCCTCTTCAATCCCGACCTCCTCGGGGTCACCTCGCCGCTCTCGCTCGACGACTACCTGCGGTTCCCGCACATCATGACGAGCATGACAGGCGCGGACCGTGGCGTGGTCGACGTCGCCCTGGAAGCCATCGGCAAGCGACGCAGGCTCGCGGCAACGACGCCACGGTTCACGACCGTGGCGTTCCACGTCCAGGCCGCCCCGGTGATCACCACAATGGTCGACGAGCTCGCCCTCAGCTTCGCCGCGCAGCTCGGGCTCGCCACCAGCCCGGTGCCGGTGCACCTCGACGAGTTCACCATCTCGATGGTCTGGCATTCGTCCTACGACCATGACCCCGCGCACCGGTGGCTGCGCGAGGTCATGGTGCGTCTGGGGAGGGAGGCGGCGCGGGATCATCCCGACGCCGCCCTGTGAGGACGGCGACGGGACGACGATCAAAGCGAGCCCAACCTGACGTTTCCGACGCTAGCCTCGGCGGTGACAGGGGCGGCGGGCAGCCACCGCACCACGCCCGCCGTCGCGAAGCCACCCTGGCGCAGTACGCCGGCGGCGTCCGACGCGATGCTCGGGTTCCGGTAGGCGACGGTGACGACGCCCGGCACCTTGAACGTCTCGGCCTCGGCCACCGCAGGGCGGGCGGCTTTCCACCGGGTGACGGACGGGACCAGCAGCCCGCCCTGCCGGTGGACGTCGGCGGCGTTCAACGCCACGTCGGGCTGGTGGTAGGCACCACCGACGACGGCGGGGATGCTGAAGGTACCCTGGGCGGGCTCGGCGACGGCCGGGGCAAAGGTCCCGAGCGTCAGGGTCAGGGCGGCGGCGAGTGCGGCTGAACGGTAGGTCATCTTTCGGTCCTCAAGGGGCGACTGGCTGCGCCGTCGTTCGGTGAGGAGAAGATGCGCCTATCGATTTCATTGAACAAACAGATGGAATCGATAGCCAACATCGACATCGTCAATAATTCACTGGCCAGAACGAACCGCGTGGGGGGCTGTGGAACGAGGATGATAGAGTGCGAATGAGGACGGCGTGCTGGTCCATCGCCGCTCTAGTCTTCGTGATGCCACTTATCAGGCGAGGCTCCAAAGAGGTCCGACCATCCGACGGCACCAAGGGTCGCCGAACGGCCGAGATGGGACCAAGCCGCCGACTTGTACGACCAAATTGAACGTCCGCTATTCCAACGCCGGCCTTCGAAAGCAGACCAGCCGGAAACCACCCTGAGCTGCCCTTGCGGAGGCGACCCATACCGGTCGTGTCGATGGCCGTCGCCGCTTCCTGCAAGCGGCCGTTCGTCGGCCGTCCGTAACTTCGGGTGGGAAACAGAGCCCCGGGGATGCCGCGCGAAGGTCGGCGTGGCGGTCATCTTGGAGGCGGCGATGCGCGCCCTTGGCCGATTGTGCCAAGGGCGATGCCAGTTAAGATGATTGCTGCGGCGAGGATGAGGATGGGATCGAGACCCTCGCGAAGGATAACCGCTGATAGCCCTATCCCGAGAGCCGGCGTAGCCAGGACACCGAGTGAGGCTGTGGCAGCGGGCACCCGGCGACCCACTACCGTCATGGCCCAGAAGCCGAGCGCCGTGCCGATCACGCCATTATAGCTGAGCGCCAAGAGGGCAGGTGTGCTCACCCGACCAAGGGCGGGTGGCGCACCCTCGATAAAACACGCGAGGGTCGCGAGCACCATCGTGGCCAGCAGACACTGCCAGGGCATGAGTTGAAGTGGTGTCGCCACCCAGCGGTGGGCACGGGTGTAGACGATGCTGACCGACCAGCAGAGGGCCGCGACGAGCAGCAATCCTTGGCCGAGGAGAGCCTGCCTGTTCGCCCAATCCAGGCTCGCAGGCCCGAAAAGCAGCAGCAGACCTGCTAAGCCGACAACAAGGCCAACCGCCTGCCGGGTTGAGATGCGTTCGCCGAGGAAAAGGAAGGCAGCGGGTGCTACCCAGAGAGGGGTCGTGTAGCCCAGCACGATGGCCCGACCAGCAGGAACAAGCGCCAACCCTGCGGTCATAAACGCCGCGAAAGCGGTCATGTGGAAGAGCGAGATCGTCAGCAATACGGGCAGGTCAGCGCGCGGGGGGAGCCGAAGCTGCTTGGTGGCTAGCAAGGAGGGGAAGAGCACGAGGGCGGCCAGCACCGTGCGGATGGTAACCGCCCATAGCGGCCTAACCTCCTGCACCGCCAGCTTCATGACAATCCAGTTGAGGCTCCAGGCAACCACTACGAATGCGAAGAGCCCAAATGTAAATAGAGCGGATCCTGAGGCAGTGTCTCTCGGCGAAAGAGCCGATGACGATATCGTTTTCATAAGACGTGCTCTGTCCGGAAGCTCCAATTGCTGAGCCGCCTTTGATTGCAGAAAAATTCTATTTGTTGCCGAGCATTTTGCGATACTGAACGAAGCCGCTGCGATCTGCGACCTTGTCGTAAAGCAGCATCGCGGCTTGGTTTGTCTCATGCGTCAGCCAATAGACGCGAGAGCAGTCCATCCTGTCTGCTTCTTGATAGACATGCTCAATCAACCGCCTGCCGGTGCCAAGGCCTCTGCCGTCTTCGGTCACGAACAGATCTTGTAGGTAGCAGTAGTTGCCGATTGTCCATGTCGAGCGGTGAGGAAGGTAGTGGACTAGACCTACAGCAGCACTCTCTTCGTTGAACGCGAGCGCGCCATACACAGCCTCGTTCGCGTCGAGTAAGCGCATCCAAGTACTCTGCGTGACCTCATCCGAAATCGATGCCTTGTAAAACGTCAGATAGCCTTTCCAAAGGGGCAGCCAATTGGCGTAATCGTCCGAACAGACAGGGCGAATTTTTAGTTCGGACGACTGTGGACTAGCCATCTTGTTGATCCCGCCACGGCGGCATACGCCGCATCGCGTTCCTGTTAAGGCTGTGTGGTCCTTGTTCCAGATCCAGTTTTCGAGTTTTGACTAGACCACTTTGCTCTAGGTCCGCTTTCCGATAGCGGGATGGGGCATTGCGGCCCAGCAGCTCGAAGGTTCGGGTTGGGTCGGGAACAGGCACGGAGACAATGTCCGCTTCCATGAATTGCCGACCGGAAGCGGACCGGCGGAAATCCACCCATTGCAGACCCAGCGACGAAGCTTGGCGACGAATCTCGGCTCTCTACAACCCTGACGTGGTGGCGCTCCGCTGCGGGCGCTCCCGCTTCCGCACGATCCGAGCGCGATCCCGAAGCGTGATCTCGTTCGTCGGCCATTCCAGGCAGGCCGCCTCAAACGCCGCGATCGCCACGGTGAGCGGGTAGATGGTGGCGAGGTGCAGCTCGATGTTGCCGCCGGTCTCGCGCCAGACCTCGACCGTGTAAGGGACGCCCGGAGGAACCGGTGGGATCTGCTTCGCGGGCGGCGGCAGCGTGATCGCGGCGAGGCACAGGTGCGCGTATTTCCGCGCGGGCGGCGCTCCGGGCGGGCGCTGGTAGCGGCACGAGGCCGTCAGGTGCCGAAGTAGGTCGAGCGTCGAGATGTCGGCCCCGTAGCGGCCGATCAGGCTTGCGACAGTGTAGCGGCCCGAACGCTCGCAGGTGGCGCAGTCAACGTACACCCGACCGGGCCCCGCATCCCCCAGGCGCCCCATTCTGGTGGCCCTCCGCTCGCGAACGAATACGGAACAAGCCTGAGGCGGAGGCTTCCTTCAAGGTGCCGGCGCCGACGATCTTCGCGACCGGTGGACAAATGTGAATGGCCGCCGATTTCAGCTGCCGCAGCATTAGTTTGCGCGGGAATCGCTGTTGGATCCGAGCAGGCTTATGATCAAACCATCGACTAGTTCGACCTCCTGGTCGCCACGAAGAAGCGGCACGCGGCCGAGGATGAGGGGCGACGCAGCGGGCTAGCGAGTGACTGCTAGATCAGAAGGCCCGCAGGCCAGACAGTGAGCCTGACAGCAATAACTAATCGAAAACTATAGACTACTAACTACGAACAGAGGCGTGGCCATTATCTTATTTTGCAGGAATCGAGTCATACGAGGAACTCGTGAGTTTCGCGCGGGTATAGCAGACCAACATGCGTTTCATTAAGCTAAGTTTCGTTGCTGTAGTCACGGCAACGGGTGTGGCTGTGTCGGCCTGTAGTTCGTCCATCCCAGAATGTTCAAGCTCGGACAGCTTGTCTGCCGTTCGAGGATTGATGAAGAAATTCTACAGCGGCAACATGTCAGGCGTGATGTTCGACCTCGACAAGTCGACTTTCTCCATCGTGGACGTCATCACAAAGGATTCTAGTCCGCGCGCTGTCGTTTGCACGGCCGAGGTCACTACTAATTTCGTTCCGAAGACCGACGCTCAGCTCGGCGATCCCAAGCTGGTGGGCGGGCGCAACGCTGCGCTGATGCTGATCTCAATGGCGGGCCCAGACGCGACGAAGAAGCGGATTCGGTGGACCAACGAGCTGACGGACGACGGCAAGGTCTCGGTCGAGATCACCAACATGGAATAAGAGGAGCTCCGGCTGCGCTGATAGCGATCCGGCGCAGCCGAAGAATGACCGGTCCGGTATATGCCGGGATCGAACATCTAGCCGCGCCCCTTGGCCGCGTACTCCCAGACCGGCGGGCCCCAGGTCTGCCCGGGCTTCGTCCGGTAGCCGGAGAAGCGGTCGAACACGATTCGGTCGGGGTCGACGGCGATCACCGGGTCCCCGCCGACCATCAAGGCACCGAGCTTTCTGATCGACCAGCCCGCCGCGGGTCTTCGCGGATGCGGCGGCTTGCGTGGATTGGCCCAAGACGCATCGTAATGGGGTAACTAGCGCCTTCCCCTATCCAACTGTTCGATCATGGTGACAGCGTCTTCGCTGCTTGACGTTGATCTACCGCAATCGGAACGGGAAACGTGCCCGGCACCGGCACGGCGAGGCGTGCTCGGACAGGCGCTCGCTCTGGTAGCGCCAGGAGGCGACGGCAGGCGGGAGGTCGGACATGGCGGCGGGGAATGATTGCCGGCCCGCTAACCGTTTGCTCGGCCCCGCCCCGATCTGCTCACGGGGCGGGGGAGCCCCTGATCAGCCTAACGGTAGTAGCCGCCGCACACGAGATGACCGTTCTGGTTGCTTACGCCCGTTCCACCACAACGGGACGCAAAGATCCGGCTCCAGCGAGCACCACCGTACCTGTCACCGCAGAGTGCGGTGAGGTATGGACCTTCCATATGGATGCGGTGGCAGCTCGCCGCATAGGAGCCGCCGGGGAAGGCGAAAGCTGGAACGCAGCCTAGCGACGAGAAAATCGCAACTCCAACAAGCCGTCTGCGCATGTGAATGTTGCCTAAGCTAGTGTTTCTAGATCGCGGACCGGATTCAGTGGCTTAACGACAGCAGAACGAGAATACAGTTTCTCCGTCGCCTCAAACTAGCCCCAGCGTCCATGCCAATGACGATGCCCGAAACCGTAGCCATGACGGTGCCAACCGCCGTAGCCATATCCCCATCTATGAAAACGCCCACCGAAGTGGCGTCCGTATCCATAACCACCATAGCGGTTGCCATACCAAACGTTCTCGACCGCTGTGACGGGGGTGGGGACGGCCCCGATACCGATCTGTACGGCGGAAGCCGGGAGCGGAATCATAAGCAGGGTAGCCCCAAACAAATTAGCGGCAAGCACCGGAACTTTGAGCAAGGGATCTCTCCTAGTAGATGTTGAAGCTGATGGCCTCACGTCCAAGCTCTATTGGGTCTATCGTGCTGAGTTGTTACGAACCGGCTTGAAAAGAGTTACTATTGTAATCGTCGAGTCTGGAGACGAAAAAGCCCGCCACGGCGAACCGGGCGGGCTATGAAAATATGAATGGCCGTAGAGAGGACCGGGCCGAGCAATGGCCTGTTGTTTCTTATTCGTGATTCCCGCGACGGTGCGGTGACAGCCGAGTTGGATCGCTCCGGGGACCGTGAGAGCGCTGACCTGATCCACGAAAAAGCCCCGCGCGGCGGTGCCGGCGGGGCTGAAGGTGGGTCTGCTTCGGGGGATGCAGTGGCTGGTGTTTAGCCAGCTTGCCCATGATCGCGCCATTCGTCTCTCGACATGCCGGCCACGCGCGTCTCGTCGATCACAACGGCGTTACGCTTGCATAACGTGAAACCGCGCGCCCCCTTGCTGCGAACAGCCCAGGTCACGGAAGCCGCTCGCTCACCCATTTCGGGACCGGCTCCGTCAATCCGGGAGCTGCATCCGTGCCACTTGCTGACAGAGTTCGAAACTCGACGGCCGCCATCCTAGCTGGCACGTCGTACCTCACCGCTTGGGCGCCCATACCAATCCGGCTGATCGTCGGATACGGTTTCATGGAACACGGGCTCGCCAAAGCCGCGCGTGGCTTAGACGCCTTCCCATCTCTCTTGCACGCGATTGGCGTGCCCGCCCCCTACATGATGGGAGTCCTCACGATCCTGGTAGAGATCGTGGGCGGGTTCTGCGTTCTGATCGGCGCCCTGGTGCCGCTCGCAAGCCTGCCTATGGCCATCGTTCTGCTGACGGCGATGTTCACCGTCCATTGGCAGTACGGCTTCAGCTCGATCAAGTTGCAGGCGATCACGTCCGCCGGGGCGCAATTCGGCCCCCCCGGCTTCGAGACCGACCTGCTTTACCTGGCAGGCTTGGCATCGCTGGTGATCGGCGGTTCGGGACCGTTTTCGGTGGACCGGTTCTTGGCAGGTCGCCTGAGCAGCCCAGAACCTTCAGTCGCTGATTCGGTCCCAAACGCGCGTCGCGGCTACTGACGTGGCGTAGCGCTCTAATGAAATAGTCCCGCACGGCAACGCTGGCGAGGTCGAAGACTAGGAGGCCGGAGATGATCAAAATCCATCAGGCCGAAAATGGCTTCGTGGTGGTCGAGCAGGACGGCCGGCTACCCGGCTTCTACGCGACTGAACAAGCGGCTCGAAAGGCGGCTCAGATGCCGTCGGAAACGCTACAAGCCATTCAAAACCGCAAGAACGAGGAGGCTGGTGGGACCGGTGGTGTGATCACCGATGCTGATCTGGCTGAAGCTGAGGAGTAAGCGGGCACGAAAAAACCGCCGCGGCCGGAGCCGGGCGGTTGAAGGTGGTCTCACCGTGAGCTTGGTAGACCCAGGGGAGGCGGCAAGGTTCCGGACGCCTGAAACGACGAAAGCCGCCCTGCCCGAAGCTGGGGCGCTCATGGCAACGAAGCCGGCTTGAAGCGGCCGGATATCGCCTCCGCTCGGCCCGTCCCGATCTGCTCACTGGGCGGGGCGGAAGTCGGCCATTCGCATGTGGCGTATGTGCATCCGGAGTTCGAAGCCAATCCCGGCCTGGAAGCCGATGCACCACGACTGGACGTCGGCCGCCCTTACCCCGGCCTGCTTTTGCCCTTCGGCCACGACGATCTCGACTGCCTCCAGCCGGCGCATGACGCCCTGAAGGCCATCCGTCTCAGGACGTGCCGACCGGATCATCTCTCTCGCTGCGAGTCGGCCAGCCTTCTGGCCGCGGGCGACGGCAGGTAGCGATTTGCTATGCCGCGGCATAAGTCTCGACGGCCTCACCAGTGAAAGCCGGTACGCAACGCGGCTCGGTAACAGAATGGCCGGGGGCGGTTACCGCGCCGTGCGGCCGTCGATCGCGAGACCGTCCCAGTCTAGGATCGGCGGCTCAAGCGGCGCCGCTGGTGTGCATTTGACGAGCATCGCCAGCATCTCAGAGCGTGAGCTGAGCATCGCGGCCGGGGGCTCCCCCGTGATGAGGCGCCAGCGTTCGACAAAGACGGCGACAGGCAGATCGGCCACTGCATCTGCGCTAGACGTCAGGCCGTCCTCTGGCGTCTGCTGGCGTATGGTCATGGGGCCCAGGACGGACGCGGCGGTTATTCGGTCCCTCTCATCCACTCGAGTGGTGAATGACGCGTTGCCGCCAGGACCTTCGAAAAAGCCCGCGCCGGCGGACCAGGCGGGCTGGAGGGACCGAGATCTCAGCCGAGGCTCTCGACAGAAGCTCAACGATCCTTCGTCTTCGTCGTGCGCGAATCCTGCGTCCTGTTCCCATCGTCGGCGGGTGAGGCTCCCGGAACGCCAGTGTTGCCTGAGCCTCCTCCTCTCTCTCCACCCTTCATCTGCTCACCTTGATGCATACGCTGTTCGCCCGAGCCAGACGGGGCAGACCCAGGAGTTGATCCCCCGGTGGCGCTTTGTGCGGAAGCCAAGGTGGTGGCGCCCAAGAGGAGCGATGAGGCAAAGGTGACGATACGAGCGGCTTGCATGATGCTGTCCCTATCTAGTTAATTTGGGAAAGCAAAGCAGATTGTACATTGTTCCGAGTTCGATCACGAGAATGAACCCGAGAACTTATATAAACTCCTTATACTTATTGCCTTAATCGGCAGGACTATTGCCAGTTTTACCCATGCGACACTTGAGCAAGCCAGCGCGGATTGCGCGAACGTCGGTCGTTCTTGGTCCGACCCAGTTGCGGTTGTTCCACACCGAGGGTCATCAGAAGCCTGAAACAAATAAGCCGCCGCGGCCGGTTCTGAGGCCCGCGGGGCGGTGCGAGGCAGAATAGACGCGGTGCCGGCCATTCGCTCGGCCCCGCCCCGATCTGCTCACGGGCGGGGGGAGTGTCTGGTGGCGGCTACCGAGCCGCGCCGTCGCCGCTTACTCAACTGCTTCTGGATGCCGCGTCGCTACCCCTTGATAATGCAGCGGCCTCAAAGGGCAGCCATCATGTCCGCGGCGGTGCGCAGACGCCAAGCGCCGAAGCGAGCCGTAGGTGCCCAGGATGATCACACGCCCATGGCACGCCGGGCAGCGCTTCAGGCTATCACGGTGACGGAGCTGAGCCTCGTCGAGGCTCACCGAGCGCCAAGCGCCATCCACCTTCACTTCGCATGTCTGATCCGGGGACGCCGACATGCCCAACCATGGCCCGTCGGCTGATCGATCGCCAGGGCAGTACAGCCACACACGTCGACTGCTCTGCTTCGGCTGGATCTGCTCAAGGGCGGGCGAGCGTCCGATCTCATCAGCGAGGATGAGGCCGACTTCGAGCCACGTTGAAGCCGACTGCGAAGCCCAAGGCGCCGTCCTCAACCCGCTAGCGGTCCTGCGCAGGACTGCGCTGTCATGGTTCACCCGAGCCAATCGATGAAGATGAGAACGCCCACAGGACTCGCGAAAGCACAGACAGCCATCGCGGTTTGAGTCAGTATCGCCGTCAGGCCCAGGAAGCGGAAGCGTCCCCGAGGCCAGAACTTCAGGCCCGCGAAGCCGAGTGCTACGGAAACGCACAGTGGCGCCGAGTACCGCCCGACGTCCGGAACCTTCGACCACTCGAACCCCGGCGTCGAGTAATCCATGAACGCTATGGAAAGTAACGACAACAGCAGAGTGTTCCAGACGAGATAGGCCGTCGATAGCATGCCCACGAACCATGTGAGTTTCATCATCGGCGCCTTGCCGGAAGCGCCGTTGAAGCCTTCGCTCTCGCCGGACGCCATCTTGCTCTCAACGCTGGTCATTGGAGCGCCCCAGGTCGCTTGATCGGGCGGACCATTGATCCCGCATATTACCGCCCGACGGCGTCCGCTGAGTACACCACGGAACACCACAGCCAAGTGCCGGATCGCACCGCCTTCGCTGGGGGCGAAGGCTCACGGGTCGTATGTGCGAACGGTATAATCGCCAACGCTTTAGCAGGCTGACCTCCGATCTCACCAGCGTGTGAGCCGAGCCGACACGCGACTTGGCTCGCTGGCAAGATGGTCGGCGGCGGTTACTGGGCGGTGGCGGCGGCCCATTCGCGCGCACGTCGATCGCCCTGGAACCAGTTTTCGGCGCCCTCATTTATCTCGTATTGAGTTTACGGGAGCCACAAATGCTGCGACTGCTGGAAGTCCATGATGGCACGTATGCTATCTATTTCGGCGAGCAGGAGTTGATTGCGGGGCTCAATTATCGCCAAGCGGTCCGCTTCGCCCTCAGGTCACACCTTCTACCGCAACGGTAGGAGCCGGCTGAGGCGCCGGCGCGCACGAAAAAGCCCGCGCCGGCGGACCGGGCGGGCTGAGGTAGGTGACACCCGCTGCGTCCGGCGAACGTCGTCTGAGACAGCACCACTACTTAGCGCAAAGAGAAGCCCGCCGCGGCGCAGCGCCGGGCGGGCTGAGGGCAGATCCTTGAGATGATGCGCGACCGTATGTGTTGTCGCCCGAGATGCTCAGCCGCCGCCGCCGTTCCCTGCGCCGCCGCCGCTACCGCCTATCGACCGCGATCCGCGAGAAGGCTGACCTGCATTGCCGCCTGCGGCGGAGCTCGACGAACCGCGGCCGCCGGTATTGTTTGTGATGGGGACGCCGGTCCTCTTGGCCGACTTCATGTGGCGTGATCGCGCGTCGGCGGTCGTGGTCGTCTGCGCCATAACGAAGGATGACAGGGCTACGGCGCACGCGCCAAGCAGGAGCTTCTTCACGGCAATTCTCCGATGCACTCGTTGCCGGACAACCCGTGATAGAAGCAATATATCCGTATCGCTCTTCCCGTCGTCCGATCTCCGCGCACCATCATCCACATGGGTCCGATGCCGGACGCGGGTCAGATCACGAAAAAGCCCCGCGCGGCGGTGCCGGCGGGGCTGAAGGTGCGCTCACAGTCTGCTGAATCGACGCGTGGACAAGCCATCGGTTCCTCGCCGCGCATCGGCGGCTTCGCGCTGCTCCGGCACGAAAAAACCGCCGCGGCCGGAGCCGGACGGTTTAAGGTGGTCTCCTCATGGAACCGGTCTACGCGCAAGCAGGCGCCGGGCATCCCGTCAGCCGGGCGGCCGTCACTGCCGACCCGCGACCCAGGCGCCAACGAACATGCTGATCGCGAGACTGATGCCGGCCCACATCATGGTCTCGCCGGGATGAATCAAAGCATCGGATCAGCGCAACCTGAGGCGCTGCGACGCACGCACCTGTGCTGCCACCGTGCCGCGCATCCTGAGCCAGGATCCGTCTGGGGTGGAGAGGCCCTATTCCGGTTCGATCGCCGTGAATTTTAAGGGCGCTGCGCCAGCCACTCCCTCAGCTTCGTCCAGCGGGGCTTCATCGTGCCACCGCGGACCGCGATAGCCACCGCCTTCCGCTGCCCGAGGAGCACCACGAGGCGCTTGCCGCGGGTCACACCCGTGTAGAGGAGGTTGCGCGCCAGCATCGTCCAGTGCTGCATGGCCAGCGGGATCACCACCGCGGGGTATTCCGATCCTTGCGATTTGTGGATGGTGGTGGCGTAGGCCGGCACCAGCGTGTCGAGTTCGCCGTAGGGATAGATCACCTCCCGCCCCTCGAACTCGACGATCACCGCGCCCTCGTCGTCATCGATGCGCGCCACGGTGCCGAGGTCGCCGTTGAAGACCTCCCGATCGTAGTCGTTCTGGCTCTCCATCACCCGGTCGCCGGGCGAGAAGCGCCAGCCGAACCGCTCCACCGAGACCGGCGGGTTCGGGTTCAGCACCGCCTGGAGTTCGTGATTGAGGTTGCGCGCGCCCAGCACGCCGCGTTGCATCGGGGTGAGCACTTGTACCTCCCGGACCGGATCGAGGCCGTACCGAGCAGGAATCCGACGCGTGACCACCTCGATCAGCGTCTGCACGGCCGGCTCGGGTTCGTCGATCTCGATCCAGTGGAAGTCGCTCTCGCTGCCGCGCGGTGCCGGCTCGGGCATCTTGCCCGCGTTGATCCGGTGGGCATTGACCACGATCCGGCTCTCGGCTGCCTGCCGGAACACCTCCGTGAGCCGCGCCACCGGCACGGCGCCAGAGGCGATCACGTCGGCCAGCACCTGCCCCGGCCCGACCGAAGGCAGCTGGTCGACGTCGCCAACGAGGAGCAGCGCGGCATGGTCGGGCACCGCCTTGGTCAAGGCGTTCATCAGCGGCACGTCGACCATCGAGGTCTCATCGATGATGAGCAGGTCACAGGAGAGAGGGTTGTCCTCGTTGCGCGAGAAGCCGCCGTGCTTGGGGTCGATCTCGAGAAGGCGGTGGAGGGTCTTGGCCTCCAGCCCGGTCTGCTCGCTCATCCGCTTGGCGGCCCGGCCGGTCGGAGCTGCGAGCAGCACCCGCACACCCTTGGCGCGCAGGATCCGCAGGATCGTATCGAGTGTCGAGGTCTTGCCCACGCCAGGGCCGCCGGTGACCACGGCGAGCTTGGCGCCTAGCACCAGCCGCACGGCCGCCTCCTGCGACGGCGAGAGCGTCTTGCCGGTCTTCTCCGCCACCCAGGGCAGGGCCCGGGCGAGATCGATCTCCGGCCAGGGCGGGCTGCCCGCCGCCCGGCGCCGGAGCCGCTCGGCGATGGCGCGCTCGGCAGCGTGCAGGCCGGCGAGGAAGATGCAGGCCTTGTCGCCGATGATGTCCTGGACGACCTCGCCGGTCTCCAGCACGTCGAGGAGTGCCGAGCGGATCAGCGGCGCCTCCACGCCGAGGAGTTCGACCGCCAGCGCCACGAGCTCCGCCATCGGCAGGGCGCAGTGGCCTGCATCGGTGGCAGTCTGCAGCGCGAAAGAAATCCCTGCCCGCAGGCGCTGCGGCGCCTCTTTGGTCAGGCCGAGCTTCATCGCGATCGCATCGGCGGTCTTGAAGCCGATTCCTCGGATGTCTCGGGCGAGCCGGTAGGGATCCTCCGTCATGACCGCGATGGCCTCGTGGCCGTAGGTCTTGAAGATCCGCACCGCCCGGGCTGTCCCGACCCCGTGGGCATGCAGGAACAGCATGATCTCGCGCACGGCCTTCTGCTCGGCCCAGCCGGCGACGATGCGGGCGGCGCGCTTAGGTCCGATGCCTTCCACCTCGGTGAGGCGGCCTGGCTCGGCCTCGATGATCTCGAACGTGCCTTCCCCGAAGGCCGCGACGATGCGCTTGGCCATAGCGGGGCCGATCCCGCGCATGTGGCCGGAAGCGAGGTACTTCTCGATGCCCTCGGTTCCCGTTGGCGGCGTAGCCTTGAGGGTGTCGGCCTTGAACTGCAGGCCATGCTGGCGGTCCGTGTGCCAGACGCCGGTGGCAGTGATCCACTCGCCGGCGCTGATCGCGGGGGCGTGGCCGATCACCGGCACGAGGTCGCGCTTGCCGCGCGCCTGGACCTTGAGCACGCAGAAGCCGGTCTCCGGACTGTGGAAGGTGACGCGCTCGATCGTGCCAGCGAGAGCCTCGACAGGCTGACCGCGTTCGAACTGCTGCGGCCGCCCCCGCTCGGTCATAGGATGCGTCCAGAAGGCTTATCGGCGACTAGAGCCATCATCTCTATCACACAGGTCGCGACGCGGATGTTGCAGTGGTGAACAGATCGGCACAGTCAGCCAAAGCGGCAATGGCGACGCTTCACTGCGATGTCGTGATCACCAAGCTAATAATTTGTCGGAATACGGCGTAGTCCGCCAGAATTTCATGCATGAGTCCTTGACTAATACCGGCTCATCGCCGTTCGTTGCGCACGCACATGAAGGAGGCAAAAGTGGACGACAACACATCATTCGCCGGATCGGGGCAGCCCGATTTGATCGAACTCTCCGCCGACATCATCTCGGCGTACGTGGCCAACAACTCTGTTCCGGTGGCTGAGCTTCCGGGGCTCCTGTCCGGCATTCATGCTGCCCTCGCTGGGTTGGGCGGCAGTTCTGCTTCCGCCGAGCCGAGCGTTGAGAAGCCCACGCCTTCTCAGATCCGGAAGTCGATCACGCCGGACGCTCTGATCAGCTTCATTGACAGCAAGCCGTACAAGACCTTGAAGCGGCACCTCACCGGCAACGGCCTGACGATGGAAGAGTACCGCCAGCGCTACGGCCTGCCGCGCGATTACCCGTCCACGGCTGCCAGCTACTCGGCCCAGCGTTCCGCATTGGCAAAGAGTCTGGGTCTAGGCAACCAGCGGCGGAACGCGGCCGCGAAAGCAACGGCTGTCGACGAGACCATCACTGAGGCGCCGAAGGCCCGCGGCCGGAAGAAGGCTGCTGAGCCTGTGGCGGCGCCGGCCGAGAAGCCGGCCCGGGCCCGGAAGCCGAAGAAGGTCGCTGCTGCCGCCGAGTGAGGCGCAGCGCGTGCCAGAAGCCCTGGAGCACATCAGCGCCCGGGGCTCAATCGATTTCCCCTGTCCCACCGCTAGACCACACAATCGCTCAATCTTGCTGTCGCGCCAACGCGCGCCGAACGTGGAAAGCCGCTGGCCCAGTCTTTTATTAGCGCGAGGGATTGTGCAATGCACGACTTCTGCCACAGGCCCTTGAACGGATCGAGCGGCAAAGTCGACACCTCGATTACGCACGCGCTTTAATTCTTGAAGATCCGCACCGCGCCTTTTGAGAGCCCATCGCGCTGGTCGGTGCACCATTGTTGCTCTCCGACGTCCTTCACCTCGGCGTAGCGCCGCGCTAGCTCGTCCTTGAAGGCGGCATCGGCTCTTTCCCGACCAAGTACCTTGGTGGCCACGTCTCGCGTGGTCTGTGAAATCCGAAGCGCGGTCGTGCCGTCGATCGCATAGTGCTTGCCACAGAATGTGATGATGGCCGACTGCGCGCTGGAGGCGTGGAGCAAAGTTAAAGCCTGCTCCTCCGGCGTCTGCGCGTGAATCGGCGCCGCGTACACGCTGACAGCGAAAGCCAAGGCGACAGGGACTCGGCTGCGCATGGTCATCTCTCGGGCAGCTGCGCCGCCTGCCTTCGCCCGCGGTGCAACGGTGTGGAATGGCCATCGGTTGCGAAGACCTGGAGAATCATATCTGAGATGGCCTCGGGCGCCATGCCGCGGTCGCTCTGCGAAGCGCCCGGCTCGAAGCAGGCCTCTCATCCATCGTACTGGACAACACCTGGGTCACTCGTCAGTGCTCTTCAGAGCTGATCCGGCCTTTCAAAAACTGCGGCCGCGTTCCCGACGCCACCGGTGAACAGATCAAGGCGATCGGTCTCTTCAAGGATCCACATCAATCATCTTGGCGGCGATTGCTCACATGAAGGCGGCTGAAGCCCCGCGAGCCGACGGGATGACCATCGAACTGTGAAACGACGGCCGCGGCATGTGGCGCTGGCCGATGACGAGACGTTAACGACCGGCTACCTCATCACGCTGATTGTCGGCCTCGGCCTCATGGACCCGCTCAGCGGGCTGCAATAGGTCGCTGCCACGGCGAAAGAAGCACCGACAGTGTCCGAGTTGCGCAAGGCCGCCGAGGTCTCCGACCAGGAGATCGACGCCGCGGTCGATGCGGTGCTCGAGGTTCTCGCGTCTGAGGTCTATCGGCTCACGGAGGGCTGGAAGCTCGACTTGGTCGGAGCGATTGCTGGACGCAAGGCAGCCCAGGATGCGCTGCTCACCGACAAGCCGGCCTACAAGCGCAACATGGTCCGAACCGCGATCCTGCTGGCGCACCCGGTGAAGGGATGACGCCGCAGACGGCAACCGGGTGGATCTTGTTCGCTGCCATGTGGCTGCCGGGACCTATCCTCGGTTACTCGACATGCAATCTTTTCTCCGAGGTGTGGGACTCTGGAAATTCCAGTTGGAGTTGATAAGCTATCCCTGCGGCGGCTTCGCCGAAGAAGAGCAGCAATATCACTTCATGCTTGTGCATTTGAAGGATCAGA
>NZ_NPKS01000047.1:0-35756 GCF_008329595.1 Methylobacterium sp. P1-11 | reverse complement strand
TCAGGCTGGTCTGGGCATCGGTGACGGCCGTCGCGTCCGGGTCGGCACCGAGCTGGGCGGCGAAGGCGGCGAGCACGTCGCCGGCACCGTCCGGATAGGTCCGTGCGGTCGCGTTCGCCGACAGGACCACCGCCCGGTCGGAGGCTGTGCACGCGCTCGCCTCGTGCAGCGGCCGGTCCGGTGCCGAGACGAGGGCACGCAGCAGGGCGAGGAAGCCGTCGCGCCAGCGCCGCGCGGTGGCGTCCGTGATGAGGGCGGCATCGTACTCGAGCTGGCAATCGATGCCGGTGCCGTCGGCGGCGACGTCGAGGGCAAGGTCGAATTTCGCGCTCGCCACGTCGACGTCGATCCGTTCGACGGCGGCGCCGTCGAGGTCGAGCGGGACGGCGTCCCGGCTGGGACGGAAGTTGAAGGCGGCCTGGAAGACCGGCGTGGTCGCGGTATCGCGCGCGACCTGAGTCTCCGCGATGAGGCGCTCGAACGGGACGTCATCGTCGGCCAGGAAGGCCATTGCTTCGCCGCGAAGCCGCGCGCAGAGATCGCGGAAGCTCACGCGTGCGTCGAGGCGGACGCGGTAGACCTGCGTGTTGACGAAGAAGCCGACGAGATCCTGCAGTTCAGGGCGGGTGCGTGCGGCGTTCGGCACGCCTATTGCGAAATCCGTCTGGCCGCTCAGGCGGGCGAGTAGCACCTGCCAGGTTGCCAGCAGTGCCACGAAGGGCGGGCACGCATGCGAATGGCAGAAAGCGGCGAGCGAACCGGCGAGGTCGGCAGCCAGGGTGAAATCGACCCGTCCGCCTGGGCGGTTCGCCAACGGCTGGCGCGGATGGTCGAGGGGCAGTTCCAACATCGGAACGGTGTCGCCGAGGTAGCGGCGCCAGCGTTCGAGCGCGGCGGAGCCGGCCTCGCCGTCGAAGCGGGCGCGCTGCCATGCGGCGAAATCCACGAAGCGCAGGCTCGGGGTGGGCAGCGGCCGCCCGACCCGTGCGGGATCGGCGCGGGCCTCCCGGTAGGCCTGCGCGAGATCCCGGAAGAGCCGCGCCGTCGACCACGCGTCCACCGCGATGTGGTGGATCACCACCAGAAGGACACGCATTCCCGCCGGGTCCGCCTCCGACAGGACGGCGCGCAGCGGTGGGCCGCCGGTGAGGTCGAAGGGGCGGCGGCTCAGGGCGCGCAGCGTCGCACGCGCGTCCCCGGCCAGCGGCGGGATGCGTTCCAGGGCGAACGGCACCTGCGCGCGCAGGATCTGGCGCGGGCCGTCCGCGGTATCCACCAGCACCGTGCGCAGGATGTCGTGACAGGCGATCAGGCTCCGGAACGCGGCTTCGAGCGCCGGCACGTCGAGGGGGCCGGTGAGGCGGAAGGCCCGCGTCGAGTGGTAGGCCGGGCTCTCCGGATCGTAGCGCTGATGGAACCAGAGCCGCGCCTGCGGGAACGACAGGGGCGCCGGGCCGCCGGGGTGCCTGGGAATCCCGCCGACCTCCTCCGCGTCCTCTCGGAGCAGGCGGGCGAGGGCCGTGCGCCGCGCCGCATCGCGCGAAGCCACCCCGGTCACGCGCCGGCCCCGGCGAGGCCGGCGCGTTCGGCCTCGCTCAGGCCGGCGAGTTCCAGGCGGAGGCTCGCCGTCTCCTCGATCCGGTCCGGCGGGGCATAGGCACCGAGCGCCGCGGCGAGGGTCGCAGGCGTGCTGTGGTCGAAGACCAGGCTCGGCGGAATCTCGACCTTGAGCAGCTTGCGGATGCGCGCCGTCAGCTTGATCACGAGGAGCGAATTGCCGCCGGTCGCGAAGAAGTCACCCGTGGCGCCGAGGCGCTCCGCGGGGAAGCCCAGCAGGTCGGCCATGGCGTCGGTGAGCACGGTCTCCAGCGCCGTGCGCGGCTGGACGCCGCCGCCCGCAACGGCGTCCGGATGGGGCAGGGCGGCACGGTCGATCTTGCCGCTGGCGAGGCGCGGCAGGCTGTCGAGGCGGAGGATCGGGGCGGGCAGCCACGCGGCGGGCAGGCCTTCGGCGAGCGCCGCGAGAAGGGAGGCCGATGTCCGCTCGGGATCGGTGACCACGTAGGCTGCGAGCCCGGTCGCGCCGTCCGGCAAGGTGAAGGGACGCACCGCCGCCTGGCGCACGCCCGCAAGGCCCGCCAGCGCGGCCTCGACCTCGCCCGGCTCGACGCGGTGGCCGCGCAGCTTGATCTGGTCGTCGGCCCGCCCGGCGAGCGCGAGGCGGCCGCCGGGCAGCATTCGGGCCCGGTCGCCGGTGCGGTAGAGCCGCCCCTCTCCGAACGGGTTGGGCGAGAACGCGCCCTCGCCGCCGGTCCCCGTGCCCGGGAGGTAGCCGCGGCAGATCTGGGCGCCCCCGAGATGGAGCATGCCGGCGGCCCCCGTCGGGGCGAGCGCGCCCGCCGCGTCGAGGATGTAGGCCTCGCTGCCGTCGAGCACACGGCTCAGCGGCAGGCTCTCGTCCGGCGCTGCATCTGCCGCGTCCGGATGCACCATCACGCCGACACAGGCCTCGGTGGGACCGTAATGGTTGGCGATGCGCGTCGTCGGAGCCGCAGCCTGGATCCGCCGAACGAGCGCCGCCGGGCTGGGCTCGCCGCCGAGCACCAGCAGCGCGGGCAAGGTCGGGGCCTCGACGCCGTCGAGGAGGGCGGCGAGGTGGGACGGGACGAGTTTGGCGCAGTCGATGGCGTTGGCGCGCAGGAAGCGCGCGAAGGCGGGGCCGTCGGCCATCTCGGCCTCGTCGGCGACCACGAGGCAGGCTCCGAGCCGCAGGGCCGCGAACAGCATGGTGTTGCCGAGATCGGCCGCCACCGTCGAAGTCAGCGCGAAGCGGTCGTGCCGGGACAGGTCGAGGGCGTCGATGACGGCCTCCACGTAGGCCCGGATCTGGGCGTGCTCGATCACCACGCCCTTCGGCGTGCCGGAGGAGCCCGACGTGAAGATGAGGCAGGCCATGTCGGAGGGATCCCGGGCTTCGGCCGGGCGACGGGCCTCGCCGAGGCCTTCGAGGATCGCGCCGAGGGCATGACGTCCGGCAGCGGCGTCGGCCGATTGCGCCACGGTGAGCGTGGGCCGGGCCAGCCCAATCAGGCGGTCGCGGCGGGCCTGCGGCCAGGCCGGGTCGAGGGGCAGGTAGGCGCCCCCCGCGCGCCAGACCGCGAGGATCGCCACAACGAGGTCGACGGAGCGCGGCAGGTCGAGGGCGACGACGCGCTCGGGACCGACGCCGCGCGCCGCGAACCAGGCGCCGAGGCGCGCGACGCGCTCCTCCAGCTCGGCGTAGGACAGGGAGCGGCCGGCGCCGACGAGCGCGGGCGCGTCGGGCGCCGTCGCCGCGTGGCGGGCGACGCGGACCGGAAGGGTCTCCGCGGGCAGGGCGCGGGGGGCCGGTCGGCCGAAGGCGCGGAGGCGCGCCTCCTCGCGCGCGCCGACGAGCGGGTAGGCCGCGAAGGGCGTCGCGGCCTTGGCGGGCAGGCGGGCGAGGAGCGTCTCGACCTGGTCGAGCAGGGTGTCCAGGGCCTCGGCGGCGTAGCGGCGCGGGTCGGCGTGCAGCGTCAGCGCGGCGAGGCGTCCCTCCGCGTCGAGGGCCGGCTCCAGGCAGAGCTCGAACCCGGCGGGCCCCGGCAGCAGCCGCCCCTGCGCGAATCCCTGCGCGCCGAGGGCGAAGCCGACCGCGGGGCGGTGGTCGTCGCCGGCCGGCTCGAGGGGGCAGAGCTCCTGGAAGGCGCGGTGCTCGTCGAGCCGCGCGGCGAGACCGGCTGCGGCGGCCGAGACGCTCGTCTCCGGCGCGAGGGCGAGGCGCAGGGGCAGCGTCTTCGTGAACACGCCGACCGTGCCGGCGAAGACCGCGTAGTCGCGGCGGCAATCGTGCACCCAGCCGCCGAGGATCTCCGTCCGCTCGGCGAGGCGGGACAGGAGCAGCCACCACGCGGCTTGAAGGACGGCCTCGGCGCCCGCCGCGGCGAGGTCCGGCCGGGCCAGCGCACGCGCGAAGGCCTCGGCGAGATCGGCGTCGACGGTGCGGCTCAGCCGGATCGGAGCGGCCGGCCCCGCGGCACTCCCGGCGCGGCGATAGGGCAACCGGAGGGGCGGAGCGCCCGTGCCGAGATGGTCCCGCCAATAGGCCCGGCCCTCGCCGTCCGCGTCGTCGTCGGCCACCGCCTCGCGCCACGCCGCGTACCGGGCGTAGCTCGCGGTCTCGGGGTCGGCGACCGGCGCCGCGCCCGCGGCGTAGGCGGCCGCGACCTCCGACAGGATGCGGTCGAGGCTGCCGGCATCGACCGCGAGGGCGCTGGCGACGAGGCGCAGGCGCGGCGTCGCGGCCGGCAGGAGGACGGCGGCGAGCGTCCGCCCGTGCTCAGGCGCGAGGCCGGAGGGCGTGCCATCGCTCTGCGGCGTGCCGGAATCGAGCGGCACGCCGGGCGCCTCGACCGCGGCCTGCCGCAAGCCGCGGAAGCCCGGCGCACGCACGAAGGCGGTGCGCAGCGCGTCGTGGCGGGCGGCGACCGCGTCGAGGCTGCGGCGGAGCCGGTCCGTGTCGACCGGTCCGGGAAGGTCGGTCTCGGCGACGAGGTTCGGCGCGGCGCCGGCTTCGTCGAGACAGGCGCGCTGCTCGGGGGTGAGCGCCCGGGTGGGCGGCGCTTCGAAGGTGTCCGGCATGACGGTGCCCGGCGCTTCGGTCATCGGCGTGCCGCTCATGCCGCCGCTCCCGAGACCGCGCTCCGCGCGACCATGTCGCCCATGGCGACGACGATCCGGCGCGGCCCCTCGTAGGGGTCGCGGGCATGGGCGGCGAGCATGTTGTCGAGCATCACCACGTCGCCGGGGCGCCAGTCGAAGCGCACGGCGATCGCCTCGTAGAGGCGGCCGACCTCGTCCATCACCGCGTCCTCGATCGGCGTCCCGTCGCCGTAGAGCACGTCGCGGGGCATCCGCTCCGGCCCCACGAGGCTGAGGAGGTCGGCGCGCACCTCGGGGTCGAGGCAGCGCGGGTGGTGGAGCTGCACCTGATTGAAGAACGATTTCTCGCCGGTCAGCGGATGGGTGATCACCGCCGGGCACCGGGTCCGGGTCTGGAGCGTGTCCGCGTCGAGCCAGGCGAAGTCGACGCCCTCGGCCCGGCAGCGGGCCTCCACGGCCGCGCGATCCTCGGTGTGGAAGAAGCGGCGCCAGTCGACGTCGAAGCGCTCCGTGAAGGTGCGCACGTAGATCAGCCCCAGGCGCTCGAAGCGCGCGGCGATCTCCTGCGGCAGCCGCCGATACAGGTCCCGGCAATCCACGATGGGCGTCGCGCCGCCCACCGGCGACGGCTGCTGGCAGAAGAACCACTGCTTGCGCGGCCAGGCATGCAGGTGGCTGCTCTCGTTGTGGTAGAGGATCATTTCCCGCTCGGGGTAGGGCGTCGAGCGGTAGGTGTTCTTCCCGCCCTCGTTCTTGGGCAGGTCGCCGTACCCGCCGTAGAGACCGGGCTGGAGCGCCTCGGCGAAGGCCTCGAACTCCTGCGGGCTCGCGATGCCGAAGCCGCGCAGCAGGAGGCCGGCATGGCGGCGCAGCTTGCCCTCGACCCAGCCGCGCTGGGCGGCGGCCCAGGCGACCGCGTCGACATCGGTCGACAGCGGCTCGATCACGAGGGGGAAGTCGCGTCCGGGCGCCAGGGTCGAGAGGCGGGCCGGCTCGCCCGCTTCCGCCGCGGCGGGTTTGCCCGCCCCCAATCCCTTGAGCTTGTCGAGCTTCGCTTCCAGGCGGCCGGCGCGGGGGAGCGGCGAGGCGGTGTTCGACATGACGGAATCCTCCGGGTCTCGTGAGGGCGGGAGCGTTGGCAAGAGCGCCGGCAACAGCGTCGGCAAGCTGGGCAGCAGGGTGGAGAGCGGGGAGGCGGGCGTCGCCGCGGCGGCTGCGAGCAGGGCCGCGTAGGCCTCTGCCAGGCGCGCGACGCGGTCCGGGGTGAACAGCGCCGTGGCGAAGACCCATTCGGCCGCGATGCCGCCCCCCGGCTCGGGCGGGTCGAGGAAGAGCGCCATCTCGAATTTCGAGCCGTGCGCGCCGGCGGCCCTGACCTCGGCCGCGATCCCCGCGACGCCGAAATCGCCGGGCGGCGCGTTCTGCATCACGAACAGGGCCTGGACGAGGGGCGGCCGGGCGCGGGCGCGCGGGATGTCGAGGGCGTCCACGATCCGGTCGAAGGGCAAGGTGGCGTGATCGAAGGCGGCGAGAACGTCGTCGCGGACGCGCTCGATCAGCGTGGCGAAGGACGGCGCGCCGTCGAGGCGCGCGCGGATCGGCAGCACGTTGACGAAGAAGCCGATCAGCCCGGCCAGGGCGGGCAGCGGCCGCCCCGCCACGTCCGTGCCGACGACGAAGCGTTCGGCCCCGTTCAGGCGGTGGAGCAGGGCCTGGAAGCCGGCGAGCAGGACGACGAAGGGCGAGGCGCCGCGCGTCCGGCCCAGCTCCGAGAGTCGGGCCACGAGCGGCCCGGGCAGCGTGAAGCGGACGGAGCCGCCGGCCTGCGACAGGACAGACGGCCGCGGCCGATCCGTCGGCAGGGGCAGCAGGGCGGGCACGCCCGCGAGATGCCCCCGCCAGAAAACGGTCTCGGCGGCCGCCGCCCGCTCGACCGCCGCCCGGTGCCAGCGCGCGAAATCCGCGTACTGCGCCGGGAGGGGCGCAGCCTCCGCGCCGCGATACGCGGCCCCGAGTTCGGTGAGCAGCACGCCGACCGACCAGCCGTCGCCGACGAGGTGGTGGAGGGCCAGGACGAGGCGATGGTCGTCGGCAGCCAGGCGCAGGAGCCGCGCGCGCAGGAGCGGCGGCCGGGTGAGATCGAAGGGCCTGCGCGCCTCCGCGGCCGCGCATTCGGCGACCCGGATCTCGCGCGCGGCCGGATCGAGACCCGCGAGGTCGTCGCGGGGGATGTCGAGGGTGACGGTCTCGGCGATCCGGGGCTCCGGCAGGCCGTCCTCGGCGATTGGATAGCCCGTCCGCAGCACGGCCTGGCGCGCGATCACCCGGTGCAGCGCCGCGATGAGCCGGTCGGGCTCGAGGGGGCCTGCGAACCGGATGTGCCCGGTCATGACGTAGGCGCCGCGCTCCGCCGGATCGCCGAGCCGCTCCGCCAGCCAGAGCCGCTGCTGGCCGAGCGACAGGACCGGCGCCTCCGCGCTCGGCAGGAGGGCGGGCGCCTCCGCGGCGTCGCGGGGCAGGGCGTCGATCCGCGCCGCGAGGTCGGCGAGGGTCGGGGCCGCGAACAGGTCGCGCAACGGCAGGGCGACCCCGAAGACCGCGCGCACGCGGTCGATGGCGCGCATCGCCAGGAGCGAGTGACCGCCCAGTTCCAGGAAGCCGCGCCCGCGCGAGACCTGGTCGAGGCCGAGGAGGTCGCACCAGATCGCCGCGAGGGCGCGCTCCGTCGGCGTCCGGGGCGGCTCGTCCGGCGCCGCGCCGCCCTGCCGGCGCCGGTACAGATGGAGCGGTTCGATGTCGCCCGCCGCGAGGCCGTCCCGGCACGCGCCGCGCCGGAGCTTTCCGCTCGTGGTCTTGGGCAGGGTGCCAGGCGGGAGCAGGGCGACGAGGTCCGCCGGCTCGCGCAGCACCTCCGCCAGCGCGGCGTCGACCGCGGCGGCGATCTCCGGCGCGCGGGAGGCGGCGCTCCGGCCGATCTCGGCGGCGATCCCGATACCCTCGCCCGCCGCGCCCTCGACCGCGAAGGCGGCGATGCGCCCCGGGCGGAGGGCCGGCACGCGTGCCTCGACCGCCGTCTCCACGTCCTGCGGGTAGACGTTGTGGCCGCGCAGGATGATGAGATCCTTGGACCGTCCGGTGACGAAGAGTTCGCCGCCGTCGAGGAAGCCGAGGTCGCCGGTCCGCAGCCACCTCGCGCCGTCGCGGGTCACGAAGGTCGCGCGGGTCGCCTCCGGGTTCCGCCAGTAGCCGCGGGCGATGCACGGGCCGCTGAGCCAGATCTCGCCGACCGTGCCGGCGGGGCAGGGGAGCCCCGAACGCGGATCGACGACCCTGAGATGCTCGGGCCGGATCGGCCGTCCGCTGCTCGCGAGGGCGATCCCGGCCTCGTCGGCGACGGCGCGGCCGGCCGCGAGCGGCGCCGGCGCCACGCTCAGCCGGCGCCAGGGCGTGCCCCGGGGCTTGCACGTGACGAGGAGGGTCGCCTCGGCGAGGCCGTAGGCGGGATTGAGCGCCGTCGGCGCGAAGCCCGCCGGGGCGAAGCGCGCGGCGAAGCGCGTGAGCGTGTCGGGGCGGATCGGCTCGGAGCCGCTATAGGCGATGCGCCACGCGCCGAGGTCGAGCCCCGCCACCGCGGCGGCGCCGACGCGCTCGCAGGCCAGCCGGTAGGCGAAGTCCGGGCCGCCGCTGATCGTGCCGCCATGCGTGCCGATCGCCTCGAGCCAGGCGGCGGGCCGGGACAGGAAGGCCTGCGGGCTCATCAGCACGAGCGGCATGCCGGCGAAGATCGGCTCGATGAGGCCCGCGATGAGGCCCATGTCGTGGTAGAGGGGGAGCCAGGAGACGAAGACGTCGTCGGCGCCCGGCGCGATCGCCTCGGCGAGCCAGCGGGCATTGGCGACGATGTTGCCGTGGGTGACCTCGACCCCCTTGGGATTGGCCGTCGAGCCCGAGGTGTACTGGAGGAAGGCGAGGGTGTCGGGCGTGCAGGGGACAGGCCGCCAGGCCGCCGCCTCCGCGGTGCCGACCGCATCGACGCAGACGATGTCCCGCACGGTGGCGCCCGCGCAGGTTGCCGCCACGGTCTCGCGGTTCGCCCGATCCGTCAGGACGTGATCGGGCGCCATGTCGGCGATCATCAGGGCGAGGCGGGCCGCATGGTGCGGATCCCGCGTCTCCGGCGGGTAGCAGGGCACGGCGACGAGGCCCGCATAGAGGCAGGCGAAGAACGCCACGACGTAGTCCGGCCCGCTCGGCAGGGCGATGAGCGCCCGCGCGCCGGGCTCGGCGTCGCGCTGGAGGCGTGCCGCGAGGGCACGGACCCGCCGGTCGAGTTCCGCGTAGTCGAGGGTGGCGCCGACCGCGCGCCCGTCCGTGAGGAAGCGCAGGGTCAGCCGCTCGGGCGTCGCCGCGGCCCGCCCCCGCAGGATCGCGACGAGGCTGTCGTCCGGCAGGGCCGGATCGGGCTGGCGCGGGGATGCTGCGTGGCGCGCGCGGCTCATGCGCCGGCTCCCGCCGCGCGGATGCGGGGCGCGGCCGCCCGGTGCTCCACCACAGTGCCGCGTTCGAGCTTCACGACCTGGTCGGCCCGGTCGAACCAGCGATCGTCATGCGTGACGACGAGGATCGTCCGGCCCTCGGCGGCGAGCTCCGGGAGAATCGTCTCGTAGAAGGCGGCCCGGGATTCCGGATCCTGGTCGGCGGCCCATTCGTCGAAGATCATGACGGGACGGTCCTCCAGGCAGGCGACGAGGAGGGCGAGGCGCTTGCGCTGGCCGGTCGAGAGGTCGCGGGTGGAGAAGGCGCCGTCCCGCAGGCCGACACGGCCGTCGAGGCCGAGGCGCGCGAGCCATGCCCGCGCCTGCGCCTCGTGCGCGGCGTCCGGCTGTCCGAGCAGCGTCTCGAACAGGTGGAAATCGGAGAAGACGGCCGCGACATGGGCGCGGTAGCCGGCGAGGGCCGGCCCCTCCACCGGGCGCCCGTCCAGGCTCAGCGTCCCGCCGGTCGGCGGGTGCAGGCCGGCGATCACCCGGGCGAGGCTGGTCTTGCCGGAGCCGTTGCCGCCGACCAGGAAGGTGATCTCCCCGGGGCGCAGCGTCAGGTCGATCGGACCGAGAGCGAAGCGGTCGCCGGTCCGCGGATCGGCCCGGTGATGGGTCACGCCGCGCAGGGTCACGGTGGCCGTGCGCACGGGCGCGGCCGGGTGGATCCCCGGCTCGTCGACTGGCTCGGGCGGCAGTTCGGCGAAGGCCGTCTCGATCCGTCGCGCGCCGACGCGGGCGAGGTTGACGAGCGGCATCGTGTTCAGGACCGCCTCCAGCGGCCCCATCAGGTAGAGGAGGGCGATGACGTATCCCGTCGTCACGGCCGGGTTCTGCGCGCCGGAGCCGGGGAGGAACAGCGCGAGCCCGACGAGCCCCAGAAAGAGGATGCGGCCCCAGCCCGCCGCGAGCGCGAGGAGGGCGAGGCCGCGCCGGCGGTGGTCGGCGACGCGCGCGACGGCCTCCGCCAGGACCGCGTCGAGGAAGTGGCGCCCCTTCCTCCGGTTCAGGCGCAGTTCCTTGGCGCCGGCCTGGAGCGCCTGGAAATGGGCGAAGAGGCGGTCCTGCTCCGCCCCGGCCCGCCCGAGATGCCGCATCACGCGGCCGTAGCAGGCGGAATAGCCGGCCGCCCCGAGGGCGATCGTGACGGCCGAGGCCAGGAACAGGGGGATCGAGAGGTAGCCGAGATAGGCGAGCGTCGCCGCCACCACCGCGCCGTTGGTGACGAGCACGGGCAGCGCCGTGAAGAGATTGGCGACCTGATTGGCGTCCTCGGTCACGAGCGCCTGCACCCGGGCGCTGCCCACCGCCTCGAGATCCGCGAAGGATGCGGCCTGGACGCGCTCGGCGATCGCGGACCGGAGATCGGCGAGGCCGCGCTGCCCGAGATCGGCGAAGAGGGCGCGCGAGACGACGAGCGCCGCGCAGGCGACGAGGGCGGTGGCCGCGAAGGACGCGACCCGGTCGGCCCGGGCGGCCTCGGACCCGTGGAGCGCCCCGTTGATGAGCACGATCAGCCCGGTCGTGGCGACCCCGCCGACGAGGCTCGCCGCGCCGGCCAGCACGAGCCGGGCGCGGGCGCCCCGGGCGAGCGCGCGCCACAGCGCGGCCCCGGCTCCGGGATCGGCGATGGCCGTCGCCGCGGCCCTCACTGCGCGCGGCCGGCTTGCGCCATCGCCACCACGACCTTGCGCGGGCCCTTGAAGGGCGTCCGCGCATGGGCGGTGAGCATGTTGTCGAGCATCACCACGTCGCCGGACTGCCAGGGGAAGACGATGGTGTGGGCGGCGAGGACATCGCGGATCGCGTCGAGATCCGCATCGGCGATCGGGCTGCCGTCGCCGTAATAGACGTTGCGCGGCAGGTCCGGCGCGTCGACGATGTCGAGGAGGGTCGCGCGCACCTCCGGTTCGAGGTTCGAGACGTGGAACAGGTGGGCCTGGTTGAACCAGACCGGCTCGCCGGTCTCGGGGTGGCGCGCGGTCCCCTGGCAGACCTGCCGGGTGCGGAGGTCGCCGTCCGGCTTCCACTCGCAGGTGATGCCGTGGCCGGCGCAATAGGCCTCGACCGCCCCCCGGTCCCGGGTGCCGAACACCTGCTCCCAGGCCACGTCGAGACCGTTGCCGTAATTGCGCACGTACATCAGGCCCCGCTCGGCGAAGCGCGTGCGGATCGGCTCGGGCACGGCGCGGTAGATCGCGCGGCTGTCGGCCAGCGGCGTCTCGCCCCCCGCGGGCGCCGCCTGCTGGCAGTAGAACCAGATCTTCATCGGCCAGTCGCGGGCGTAGGCCTGCTCGTTGTGCAGGGGGATGTGCTGGTGGGGCGGGTATTCGGTCGACGTGTAGACCCCCTGGGTCACCGGACTGCGCGGGGTCGAGCCGAACTCGTAGCTCAGGAGGTCGTGGCCGAAGCCGGCCGCGAAGCGGCGAAACGCGTCGGGCCCGTCGAGGCTGAAGCCGCGGAGCAGCAGGCCGCCCGCGGCGTGGAGATGCGCCGCGGCCGCGGAGCGGATCGCCGGGAGCGCGTCCGCCAGCGTCGCGCCCTCGGCGCCCGCCGCGGGCGTGACGAGGAGCGGCAACGGCCCTTCGTCCCGCAGGGGCCTGGTCACGAGTTCCATCATGGCGTTCTCCCTGGTGACGTCCCGTTCGTCGGCGGGCCGCTGCGCACGCCGCCTGCGGAGCGGCGTTCCCGCCTCAGGCCGCAGCCCGGGCTTGTGCGAGCGTGCCGATCCGGTGGCCGACGCGGTCGAGCACCGGCGCCCGCTGCGCGTGGATGAAGAAATGGTCGCCCTCGAACAGCGCGAGGTCGAAGGGGCCGCGCGTCTCGCGGCCCCAGGCTTCGAGGTCGGCGCGCGCGATGTCGTCGCGCGACCCGCCGAGCGCCTGGATCGGGCAGGCCAGCGCCGGGCGCGGCGCGTAGGTGTAGGCGCCGCGCAGCGCGAAATCGGCCCGGAGCACCGGCAGGACCAGGGCCATCAGGGCGGTGTCGGCGAGCGCCTCGGGCGGCGTCGCGCCGTAGGCGGAGAGAACCGCGCGTAAATCCGCGTCGCTGCGCGGGCGCCGGAAGAACGCCCCGTCGCACACGGCCGGCGCGGCGCATCCGGAGGCGAACAGGACGCGCGGCGCCGCGATCCCGCGGGCGGGGAGTTCGTGCGCCAGCTCGAAGGCGAGCAGCGCCCCCAGGCTGTGCCCGAACAGCGCGTACGGCCCCGTGACGGAACCGGCGATCGCGTCCGCGAGGTGCCGCGTCAGCGCCCGCGGGTCGGTGTAGGGCGCCTCGCCGATCCGGGCGCCGCGCCCCGGCAGCTCGACCGGCCTGACGTCGATCGCGGCGGGCAGGCCCCGGCGCCACTGCGCGAAGAATGCGGCGCTCGCGCCGGCATAGGGCAGGCAGAACAGCCGAATCGGCTCCGGCATGGTCACGCCTGCGCGCCGTCGCGCGCGTCCCGAGAATCCGGATGAGGGGCGCCGCGTTCCTGCGCCTCCATGTGCCGGCGCAGGCTCAGGGGCCGCATGTCGGTCCAGACCGCGTCGACGTAGGACAGGCAATCGGCCTTCGCGCGCGGTTCGCCCACCGCGCGCCATCCGTCCGGTATGTCGCGGTAGCTCGGCCAGATCGAGTATTGCTCCTCGTGATTCACCACCACGTAGAACAGCATATCTTCGCGATCGAACGCCATCGATGCATCCCGTTCAGGTGAGGGCTGCGAGCAGTCCCGCCAGTGAATCAATGAACTTCGCTTGTTGGCGCATAACATGACCAAAAGATCGCCGGACTCAAGGGTGATTCTACATATTTGAAATGTTCTAATTTAATTCATTACTGTCCGATGGTCTCAATCATTGCTTCGACGCCTTGAATTAATACGGCGAACTGCGCTAGGCAGGGCGGCCACCGGGTACGGCGTGACCCCGGGGCGGCGAGGAACCCGGTCTCTGGGGGCGCGCGAACCAGCTTGCGATTCCCTCCGGCCGATCCCGCCGGCGCGGCGCGGATCTCCCGTGCGGGACGCGGGGTGTTCCCGGCGCCGCAGGGGGCCGGATCCGCGTGCGACTCGCTGCGCCGGCGCCGGACTGTCGCGGCGGCTCCCGAGGCTGTGCCGGCCGCCGGCTGACCTGCGGGCCGACCAGCGGCGGCTGACGGAGCCGGGGAAGGCGCGGGGAAGGGGATCGAGGCGGCATGCTCGGACGAGGAGACGACCGGATGACCCCGCGTGCCGCGCCACCCTACGACGTCATCGGGGTCGGCTTCGGGCCGTCAAACCTCGCCCTGGCGATCGCCCTGGCCGAGACCCCGGCGGCGCGCGGCCTCCGGTCCCGCTTTCTGGAGCGGCAACCGCATTTCCGATGGCACGGCGGCATGCTGCTGCCGGGCAGCGATATGCAGATCTCGTTCCTCAAGGACCTCGTCACGCTGCGCAATCCGACGAGCCCGCTCACCTTCGTGAACTACCTGCACAGCCAGGGGCGGTTGCACGACTTCATCGATCTCGGAACGTTTCATCCCAGTCGAATCGAGTTCAACGACTATCTCCGCTGGGTGGCGGACCATTTCGCCGACCGGTGCGACTACGGCGAGACCGTGGTCGCGGTGGAGCCGGGCCTGGGAGCCGACGGCGCGGTCGAGACCCTGTGGGTCGTCGCCCGCGACGCCGCGGGCCGCGAGATCCGCCGTCAGACGCGCGACCTCGCCCTCGCGGTCGGCGGCGCCCCGCACCTGCCCGCGGCCTTCGCCGCCCTGGCGTGCGATCCCCGGCTCTGCCATTCGAGCCGCTACCTCGACCACGTCGATCGATGCGGTCCCGGCGGCCCGCTGGACCTGTCGCGCCCGGGCGCCCGCGTGGCGGTGATCGGCGGCGGCCAGAGCGCGGCCGAGATCAGCCACGATCTCCACGCCCGCTTCCCGCATCTGCAGGTCGATCTCGTGTTCCGCGGCCACGCCCTCAAGCCTTCGGACGCGACCCCGTTCGTCAACGCGATCTTCCACCCCGACCGCACCGACTTCGTCTACGCTCAGCCGAGCGAGCGCCGCGCGGCGATCGTGCGCAGCTATCGCAACACAAACTACGCGGTGATCGATGCGGACCTGCTCAAGGCGCTCCACGTGATCGCCTACCGGGAGAAGGTGTCCGGCCCGCAGCGCCTGCAGCTTCGGCCGCGCAGCGAGATCCTCTCGGCCGGCGGCGACGCGGAGGGGATCAGGCTCCGGATCCTCGACCGGTACGCCGAGACCGAGGCGGAGCGCAGCTACGACGGCATCGTCCTGGCGACCGGATATGAACGCGACCCGAACCCGGCGATTCTCGAGCCGCTCGCGGCCTATCGAGACGGATCGGAGCTGGCGCGCGACTACCGCGTCCCGACCCGCCCCGGCTTCACCCCGCGCATCTACGTCCAGGGGTATTCGGAGACCTCGCACGGTCTGAGCGACACGCTGCTCTCGGTCCTGCCGGTCCGCGCGCAGGAAATCGTCGACAGCCTGCTCGATCAGGACCGGCGCGGGGGCGTGGTCGCCCCGGCGCGGCCGCCGGCGGCCGGGGGGATCCCGGTCTGGGCGCGCCAGGGAGCGCATCCGTGAGTTCCGCCATGAGTTCCGCCGCCCCGCAGGCCCCTCGCTTGCCCCTGGGCCGCCGCTTTCCTGTCGAGGCCGGGCGTTGAGCCGGCTGCGGCGCGAGCGCCGTGCCCTCCTCGCGGGCCTCGTCGCGGGCGCCGTCTGGGGCGGCTTCGGCGCCGCCCGGGCTGGCGGATCCGATGATCCGCGGCGCGACGGCTCGGCCGGAGCGCCCGCCACGCGCGTCGTCGCCCTCGATGGATTGTTCGCCGAGACGCTGCTCGCCATCGGCCTCGTCCCGGTGGCGATCGCCAACCGGCCGCTCTACGAGAAGCTCATCGCGCTGCCGCCCCTGCCGGATTCCGTCCTCGATCTCGGCCCCCTGCAGGAGCCGAACCTCGAATTCCTCAGCCTGATCGCCCCCGATCTCATCCTCGCCGCCCCCTGGCAGGCGCAGATCCAGGTCGCGCTCGCCCGGATCGCCCCGGTCGCGGCGTTGCCCATCGTCGCGGGCACGCGGGAGCCGATCGATCACCTCGACGCGCTGACCCGCGACATCGGCGCCCGCACCGACCGGGACGCGGGCGCGCGGTCGCTGATCGCCGGGACCGACGCGGCGCTCGCCGAGGCGCGCGCCGACCTCGCGGGCGCGACCGGGCGCCCCGTCTACATCTGCCGCTTCCGCGATGACGGGCGGCAGCTGGCCGTCTTCGGCTCGCGCAGCACCGTCGGCGCCGTCGCGCAGCGGCTCGGCCTGACCAATGCCTGGACCGGCCGGCAGAGCGCCGCCGGCACGGTCCTGGCCGCCGTCGAGGATCTCGCCGACGTGCCGGACGCGACGCTGATCCATTTCGACCGGGGCGCGGAGACCGCGCGCGCCCTGACGCGCCTCGACGACAGCCCGATCTGGCGCGCGCTGCCCGCCGTGCGCGCGGGCCGCGTGATCCGCCTGCCGGTCGTCCATCCGAATGGCGGCCTGCCCTCGGCCGCGCGCTTCGCACGACAGGTCGCCGCAGCCCTCGGGAAGGGGCCGGCGTGAGCGCTGTGGAGACCAGAGGACGACGTACGGGGGCCGGGCGGTCCGAGACCGCGACCGGCCGGCGGGGGCCGGCGCTGCTCGCCCTCGCGCTGCTCGCGGGCGCCGCGCTGCTGCACGCCAACCTGGCGGCCGTTCTCCCGCCCGGGCAATGGTGGGCCGCCCTGTTCCACCCGACCGACGGCGACATCCCGCAGCTCATCCTGCGCGACAGCCTGCTGCCGCGCCTGGCCATGGCCATCCTGGCCGGCGGCGGCCTCGGCCTCGCCGGGGTGCTGTTCCAGCAGGTGCTCGACAATCCGCTGGCCGAGCCCGGCACGCTCGGGGTCTTCGCGGGCGCCAAGCTCGCGCTGGCCCTCGCGACCCTGTGGGGGCCGGCCCTCCTCGTCTCCGGCTACGAGCCGGTCGCGGGCGCCGGCGCGGCCCTGTGCACGGGCCTGGTGCTGCTGCTGAGCGGGCGCCGCGGCCACGCGCCGTCCGCCGTCATCCTCGCCGGGCTGGTGATCGGGCTGTCCGCCGAGGCGGCCAACCGGATGCTGGTGCTGGCGCATTTCGATGCCCTGTCCGACCTGTACGCGTGGCAGGCCGGTGCGCTCAACCAGAACAACTGGGACGGCGTCCGCGGCCTCGCCCCGCGTCTCGCCCTCGCGGCCCTCGCCGCGGGCCTGCTGGCGCGTCCTCTGACGCTGATCGAACTCGGCGAGGCCGGAGCGAGGGGACTCGGCGCCTCCACCGCGGGCACGCGGCTCGCCGCCCTCGCCCTCGGCGTCGCGGTCGGCGCCAGCGTGACCGGGTTTCTCGGGGTGATCGGCTTCGTCGGCTTGGCCGGGCCGGCCCTGGCCCGCTACGGCGGCGCCCGCCGGCTCCGCGACCGCCTGCTGTGGGGGCCGGTGGCCGGGGCGGTGCTGCTCGTCCTGACCGACCAGCTCGTGCAGCGTTTCATCGGCCGCAGCGGTGTTCCGACCGGCGCCGTCACCGCGCTGGTCGGCGCGCCCCTGCTCGTCGGACTCATCCTCGGTCTGCGCACCGCGCGCGAGGCCCCGCCGGCGCCGGGACCCGTTCCGGTCCGGCTCCTCCGGCCGTGGGGCGTCATCGTCGTGCTCGCAATCCTGGCGCTCGCGGCCCTGGGTCTGTCGCTCACGGTGGGGCGGGATGCCCAGGGCTGGCTGTGGAGCCCCGATCCGGGCCCCCTCCTGGCGTGGCGGGCACCCCGCGCCCTGGCGGCCCTGGGGGCCGGGGCCATGCTCGCCTATGCCGGCGGCCTGCTGCAGCGGCTGACCGGGAATCCGCTGGCGAGCCCCGAACTGTTCGGCGTCTCTGCAGGCGCGGCCCTCGTGGTGGTGCTCGTCCTGTTCCTCGCCCCCGGCCTCGGCTCGGCCGCGATGCTGGCCGCGGCGGCCGCGGGCGCCCTCGGGACCCTGCTGGCGGTCCTGGCGCTGGGGCGCCGGGCGCGCTACGCGTCCGCCCGGATCCTCCTGGTCGGCGCGGCCCTCACCAGCCTGATCGGCTCGGTGATCGCGCTCCTCCTCGCCACGGCCGATCCCCGGACCGCGGCCCTGCTGACGTGGCTCTCGGGCTCGACCTACAACGCTACCGGGACCGAGGCCGCGCTGGCCTGCCTCTGCGCGGCCACGATGCTCGCGGTCACGCCGCTGCTCGCGCGCTGGCTCACGATCCTGCCGCTCGGGGCGGAGACGGGCCGGGCCGTCGGGCTCGATGTGGCGCGGACGCGCCTGACCGTCCTGTCGGTCGCGGCGGTCCTTACGGGCGCCTCGACCCTTCTCGTCGGTCCGCTGAGCTTCGTCGGGCTGATGGGCCCGCACCTCGCCCGCAGCCTGGGCTTCAACCGGGCGACCGAGCAGCTGGTGGCCGCGACGCTCGCCGGCGGGCTGATCATGGTGCTGGCCGATTGGCTGGGGCGCGTCGTGGCCTTCCCCTGGCAGCTGCCCGCTGGCCTCGTCGCGACGGTCCTTGGGGGCGCCTACTTCGTCTGGCTCATGCTGCGCCGATGACCCTCTCCGCGCTGAACGCCCTGTTCGTCGGCCCGCTCGAAGGCTACCGGGACCGGCTCGTCTCCGCGGAGGATGCCCGCCCCTCCGTCAGGGGTGCCGACCTGCTGGATCCGGCCGTCCTGACCGGACAGCTCGATCGCTTCGCCCGCACCTTCGCGGAGCCGGAGCCCCGCGCGGTCGCCTCGATCTGGGCGAAGCAGCATTTCGCCATGCTGGTGGTGCCCACCCTCGCCGCGAGCATCGTGCTCGACCTCGTCCTCCCCGTGGCCCTCGACACGATCGCGGTCATTCCGGACGAGGGTGGGCTGACGCGGGCGCTCAAGCTCCATGGCGATCCGGCGGGCGATGCGGGCGTGCGGGCACCGGCGGATCGCTTCGGCGCGCTGATCGACGGGCATCTCGCGCCCCTGATCGGCGCCCTCGCGGCGGTCTCGGGCGTGGCGCCGCGGGTGCTCTGGAGCAACGCCGGCAACATCTTCGAGTTCGTGGTGCGCCGGACCGAGGGGCTCGCGCCGGCGGGCCGCACTGGGCATGCGGCCGCCGCCCACGTGCTGACGAGCCGACGCCGGGCGGGGGCCTCCAACCCCCTGTTCGAGCCGATCCGCTACCTGTCCGCGGCGGGCGCCGCGGATGGCCCGGCGCCGCGGCGGACGCGGAAGGTCTGCTGTCTGCGCTACCTCATCCCCGACCAGAATCTCTGCGGCGCATGCCCCCTGCCGGAGCGCCCCGCGCCGGGTCCGGCGGGGACAGGCGGCCTGAGGAATCCCGCATGAACGGTTTCGATGGGCCGGCCCTCGCGCCTCCCCGGAGCGCGCCGATGGCGGCCGCCGCCGGCGACACCCCGCTCTTCACCCTGCACGGCGCGAGCTTCGGCCTCGCCGGGCGGACCCTGCTGCACCCCCTCGACCTCGTGATCCATCCGGGGCAGGTGGTGGGGCTGATCGGCCATAACGGGTCCGGCAAATCGACCCTGATCAAGCTGCTGGGCCGCCAGCAGGCGCCGACCGCCGGGCGGATCGCGTTCGCGGATCGCGCGCTCGGCGCCTGGGGTGACCGCGCCTTCGCGCGCAAGGTCGCCTACCTGCCGCAGGTTCTCCCGCCGGTTCCGGGCATGACCGTGCGCGAACTCGTGGCGCTGGGGCGCTATCCCTGGCACGGCGCCCTCGGCCGCGTCGCCGCCCGAGACCGCGAGGCGGTCCTGCGGGCGCTCACCGCCACCGGCGTCGCGGCCTTCGCCGACCGCTTCGTCGACACGCTCTCGGGCGGCGAGCGGCAGCGCGTCTGGCTGGCCATGATGGTCGCCCAGGAGCCGGCCTGCCTGCTCCTCGACGAGCCGATCTCCGCGCTCGACGTCGCCCACGCCGTCGAGATCCTCGCCCTCGTGCGGAACCTGGCGCATCGGGACGGGCTCGGCGTGGTCGTCGTCCTGCACGACGTCAACATGGCGGCCCGCGTCTGCGACCGCATCCTGGCGCTGCATTCGGGCCGCCTCGTCGCGGATGGGCCGCCCGGCACGCTGATGAATCCCGACACGTTGCGCGCCGTGTACGACATCCCGATGGGTGTCCTGCCGCATCCGGATACCGGCCGGCCGCTGAGCTACCTGCGCGGATCATAGGCCGGCTGGGGCGTCCTGCACCGGCGGCTACGGTGTGGCGCTCCCGACAGGGGCGGCCGCGCCTCACCGTGGCGGGCCTCAGGGCGCCAGGCCCTCAATCCCCTTGAGGCTGAGGATGTAGTCGATCACCGCGTCCATCTCGTCGCGGTCGAGCCGCAGGCTCGGCATCCGCTGGTGGTGGTTCTGCAGGAAGACGTTGAGCGCCGGTCCGGTCGTCGACGGCATGTTGGCGATGCGGAGGAAGGCCGGACCAACGAACGTCCCCGGCTGGGGCGTGCGACCGATGACGTGGCAATCGCTGCAGAGCTGCCTGGCCAGGGTCCATCCCCGGAGGCGCGAATCGTCCGCGGCATGACCGGCCGAGGCGCCGATGCCGGCCGCAAGAAGGCCGGCAAGTACGGCCCTGGAGATGGCGGACACCTTGACCGTCACGGCCGCCTTGCCATCCGCACGAGGGAGAGGGCGGTCGCGACGGCCACGCTTCCGAGCGCGACATGCGCCCAAGTCGCGCCGTCATTCGCCGCGAAGCGGAGGGCCCAGGGCGCGACGAGCGTCCAGAGTCCGACGAGCAGGATCACCCGTTCCAGCACGGCCTGGAAGCGGATCTGGTTGGCACCGTAGAGCATCACGATCAGCAGGCCCGGGAGAACCGCGGATCCGGCCGCGCGGGCTTGGTCGGTGACGGCCAGCATCCACGCCGTCAGGATCAGGGCGATGCCGGCGGTATGCTGTAGGATGCCGAGCAGGATCTCGTCCGTCCGCCAAGTCGGTGACGGTGACGGGGCCGCGTTCATGCGGGTCATGACCTGCCTCCGCTATGCCCGGCCTGGCGCCGCGCCACAGCCGGTATGCGAACCATCGCCGCGGCGGGGCGTCAGGCGTGGACCTCGGCGATGATGCAGCCGGGATCGACGACTTCGTTGATCGGCGCGAGAAGTGTCAGGCGGCCATCGGCTGGCGAGGTGATGTCGTGGCACGCCTCGCCGATGCGCACGGTGGCAACGGCCTCGCCGGCCCGCACCCGCGCGCCGTCCGCCACGAACCACCGCTCCAGAATGCCTTCGGGCAGCATGCCCGTCGACCAAAGCTCTTCGGCTACATGCACGTCGGCCATCATCGCCTCCCGTGTTGGGCGTCCGTCTTACGGTGCTCCGGCAAGAAAGGGTCATCCGGCGGTTGAGCGCTTTGATCTGGATCACCGTGCGGCCCCTGAACTCCGCGAGCTTGGTCCAGGAGGCCGCCGCTTCGGGCAAGTTCGACGGGATTGCCTGCCCGGTCCGTCGCACCTCAGTTCCGGCGTGTCGCGGCCCTGATCTCCGAGAGCGCTGCCATACCGGCATCGGTAATGGTCCACTCGATGAGTGGATGCCCACGCAGGTGATGCAGGCGCGTCGCCCCGATCCGCTGGATGAGGCCCAACCGTTCCAGAAGTAGATTTCTCGCGTCGTCGATCGCCATTGCACGGTTGCGTGTACCGATCAGGCGGAGGCGTTCGCCCTGCGTCTTCTTCAAGAGAGCGCTCACCGGCTGGCCCGTGCGCCTGCGGCATCCCGGATGAGGTTGATCGGGGCCGACACGCGATAGTCGCGCCTTGCGAGGCGCCGCACGCTGCAAGAGGCCGTCACTGGCCTGCGCGTCCGAGCGCGCGATCACCGCGTCGCCGTCGATGGCTGTGATCGCGGGGTTCGTGAACATGCACGGCACGGGAATTGAAATCGCCTTTCACGGTAAAGCCACGAGCCGCCAAGTCGCTGAGAAGCCCGGGTCCGTTCGGTCTCGGCTCGGGCCGGGTGAAGCCCGCGCCCTCCGGCTCATGATCCCATGCGGAGGCACCGCTTGTTCACCGCAAGGCCGCCGCACGCTGGTGTGTCTCCGATGGGCCCACCGCGCCACGTCCCGCCTCGGGCCGCTCGGGAGCGCGTCAGCGGGCCGTGCGACGGGCGGGCTGGCGCCGCCGTCAACCCGCCTTGAGGTACTTCTCCATGCTGGCCCCGAGCCCGGCGGACTGTGCCGCGAGCGTATCGGAGATCTGCCGAACCATCTCGGCGAGCCGCCCAGTCTCCCCGGCCGCAGCCGAGACGCCGGTGATGTTGGACGACATCTCCTGGGTCGAGGCGGCCTGCTCCTCGACGGCACTCGCCATGGCCAGCGTCAGCTTCGAGAGTTCGGCGACCTCGTCGGTGATCAGGCGGATCGCCGTCACGGCCTCGCCGGTCGCCTTCTGGATGGCGTGCACCTTGTGGGTGATCTCGCCGGTCGCCTTCGCCGTCTGGCCGGCAAGTTCCTTGACCTCCGTGGCCACGACCGCAAAGCCGCGCCCGGCTGCACCCGCGCGCGCCGCCTCGATCGTGGCGTTGAGCGCGAGAAGGTTGGTCTGGTCGGCGATGGATTTGATCATGCCCACCACCGCGTCGACCTCGCCCGCATTGGCCGCGAGGTTGCGCACCGTGGCATCCGTCGCGGCGGCTTGGTCGGCGATCTGCTGGGTGCGCTCGGAGACCCGCCCGACCTGGCCCGAGATCTCGTGGATCGAGCTGGTCATCTCCTCGGATCCGGCCGCCACCGAGTTGGCCCGCTCGCTCGCCGCGTCAGCCGAGCGGTTCAGGCCTTGCGCCGAATCCTTCATCTCGCCGATCGCGGTCCCGAGTGCATCGACGACGCCGGTGACCTCCTCGGCCATGGCGAGCTGTGCCGTGATGACCGACCACGTCAGCATCGGACCGACATAGGCACCGTCCGCGTCGGTGATGGCGGAGACCTGGAGATCGAGGGTCTCGGGTCCGACCTTGATCTTGGTCCGATGTGGCAGTCGGCTCGCATCGGCCAGCATGTTCCGTTGGTGGTGCGGGTTCTTATGGAAGACGTCGAAGGACTTGCCCATCATCTCCGCGGCTTTGATAGGCAGGTATTGCTCGATCGCCTCGAGGGTCTTGCGCGATGTGTTGTTGAGGTAGTTGATCTTGAAGTCGTTCTTCGGGTCGGCGGTCATGACGGCGACCGGCATTTCGTCGATCATGCGCAGCAGCCGGCCGGTTTCGCTCTTCTTCGCCGTGATGTCGCTGGCGAACTTGACGACCTTGAAGGGCTTGCCGTCGGCGCCGAGGATCGGGTTGTAGGTCGCCTCAAGCCACACCTTCGCGCCGGACCGTGCGCGCCGAAGAAACTCGCCGGACGCGAACTCGCCGGCCCGCAGCCTTGACCAGAACGCGGCATAATCCGGGCTGTCGGCCATATCGTCGCTGATCAGGACTCGATGATGTTTCCCCTGCAGGGAACCGAGATCGTAGCCGACGACGGCCAGGAAGTTCGGGTTGGCATGCAGGATGGTACCATCCATTCCGAACTCGATGATGGCCAATGAGCACTTGAGCGCGTCGAGGATGGCCTGCGTCTCATGATAGGCGGGCTTGCGGAACATGGGGCAACTCTCAGTAGACGCCTCATCGTCTCACCGGGATTCTAAGGTGCCGTTAGCCTCAGTCTAGAAACGTACATCATTCATGCCACCGATCAGTTCATTCCCTAGGAATACTTTGAAATCTGACAAAGTGCCGAATGGATATGAGCTGTAACGTGTCATATTGACGTTTGTTGTCGGCAGGCGGTGCGACCCAATCAGGCGCGCTTCGATGGACTCTCGCCGGCACCTTCGTCGCGGCTGCGGGACACGGAACGATGGTCCGGTTGCATCTGCCGGGAGACGGTCCGAGCCGGCGCCGAGGGCGATGGTCGATCGGGCTCAGATTGCCGGGCCAGGGCCTCGAACCGGAACGGAAAGGGCCGCCCGGTCTTCGGGCGGCCCTTTCACCGTCGCTCATCAAAGTGCGGACCTTCGGGGCCCGGAATCGGACTTCGGGCTTGGTACCCTTCAGCTATGCGCCAGCACGGCGAGCAGCAGCAGGGCGATGATGTTGGTGATCTTGATCGCCGGGTTCACCGCCGGGCCGGCAGTGTCCTTGTAGGGGTCGCCGACCGTGTCGCCGGTCACCGCCGCCTTGTGGGCGTCGGAGCCCTTGCCGCCGTGGTGGCCGTCCTCGATGTACTTCTTGGCGTTGTCCCAGGCGCCCCCGCCCGAGGTCATCGAGATCGCCACGTAGAGCCCGGTGAGGATCACGCCGAGCAGACTCGCGCCCACGGTGGCGAAGGCCTGGTTCTTCCCGGCGATGAACTGGATCACGAAGAACAGCACCACCGGCGACAGGACCGGCAGCAGCGAGGGGACGATCATCTCCTTGATCGCCGCGCGGGTCAGCATGTCGACCGCGCGCCCGTAATCCGGCCGGTCGGTGCCCTGCATGATCCCGGGCTTCTCCCGGAACTGGCGCCGGACCTCCTCCACCACCGCGCCCGCCGCGCGCCCGACCGCCGTCATGGCGATGCCGGCGAACAGGAACGGGATCAGACCGCCGAGCAGCAGCCCCACCACCACGTAGGGGTTCGACAGCGAGAAATCGACGCTGACGCCCTGGAAGAAGCGGTACTGCGTCGGGCTCGCATTGGCGATGAAGTAGTTCAGGTCCGACGTGTAGGCGGCAAATAGGACCAGCGCACCGAGGCCCGCCGAGCCGATGGCGTAGCCCTTGGTCACCGCCTTGGTGGTGTTGCCGACCGCGTCGAGGGCGTCGGTCGACTTGCGTACCTCGGAGGGCAGGCCGGCCATCTCGGCGATGCCGCCGGCATTGTCGGTCACGGGTCCGAAGGCATCCAGCGCCACGATGAAGCCGGCCAGTGCCAGCATGGCGGTGACCGCGATGGCGATGCCGAACAGGCCGGCCAGCGCGTAGGTGCTGATGATGCCGGCCACGATCACGATGGCCGGCAGCGCCGTCGATTCGAGCGAGATCGCCAGCCCCTGGATCACGTTGGTGCCGTGGCCGGTCACCGAGGCGTCGGCGATCGACTTCACCGGGCGGAAGTTGGTGCCCGTGTAATACTCGGTGATCACCACGATCAGCGCGGTGATCGCGAGGCCGATCACGGCGCAGCCGAACAGGCCGGCCGACGTGAAGGTGACGCCGGTCGAGGTGGTGAAGCTCGTGGAGAACCCGCCGAGCAGGGTCATGTTGACCGCCGCGATCGCCGCGATCGACAGCACGCCCGCCGCGATCAGGCCCTTGTAGAGGGCGCCCATGATCGACTGGTTCGCCCCGAGCCGCACCGCATAGGTGCCGGCGATGGAGGTGAGGATGCAGGCCGACCCGATGGCCAGCGGGTAGAGCATCATCGGCTCGAGAACGTCGCGGCCGCTCCCCGTGGGACCCGAGAAGAAGATCGCGGCCAGCACCATCGTGGCGACGACCGTGACCGCGTAGGTCTCGAACAGGTCGGCCGCCATGCCGGCGCAGTCGCCGACATTGTCGCCGACATTGTCGGCGATCGTGGCGGGGTTGCGGGGATCGTCCTCCGGGATGCCGGCTTCGACCTTGCCGACGAGGTCGCCACCGACATCCGCGCCCTTGGTGAAGATGCCGCCGCCGAGGCGGGCGAAGATCGAGATCAGCGAGGCGCCGAAGCCGAGCGCCACGAGGGCGTCGATCACCTCCCGGCTCGACGGTTCGAGATGGGCGGCCCGGGTGAGGAACAGGTAGTAGAGGGCGACGCCCAGCAGCGCGAGACCCGCCACCAGCATGCCGGTCACCGCCCCCGACTTGAAGGCGACGTCGAGGCCGCCGCCCAGTGAGGTCGAGGCGGCCTGGGCCGTGCGGACGTTGGCGCGCACCGAGACGTTCATGCCGATGAAGCCGGCCGCGCCCGACAGCACGGCGCCGATCAGGAAGCCGACCGCAACCTTGATCCCGAGGAACACGGCGAGCAGGACGAACAGGACGATGCCGACGAGGCCGATCGTCGTGTATTGCCGCCGGAGATAGGCCTGCGCGCCCTCGGCGATGGCGGCGGCGATCTCCTGCATGCGCTGTGTGCCGGCGTCGCGCCGCATCACATCGAGAATCGTGACGATGCCGTAGGCGACGGCACAGAGCCCGCCCACGATGATCAGAACCAAGGGAATCATGCGACCGTCCTTGTCATTATCGTGCCTGGCGTGGGCTTGTGATTGTCGAGCTTGGCCGCTGGAGGACGGCCATGGGACGCGGTGCTCGGATTCGGGGCTTTCCTTCCCAGAACAATGCCTTGATTGCCAAACTTCGCCGGTGAGCGCAAACGCCGCGTCGGCGCTCGCGGGCAGGGATTGAGTCTCATGTCACGGCGCGAGAAGATCCAGAGGACCCGCGGCTCGGCACTATGCTGCAGGATCTGGGCTGTCCGTCGGCGGATTGCGCCCCACCGCTTGCGCTCCGACGCGGACGGCGAGCCGATGAACCCTCTCTTCACTATCCGGCGCGCTTCCGCGATGAGCGGCGTGGAGGGTTAATCCGAGTTCCGACGCACGCGCCGGCGATCCAGGGGGATCCAGGGGGATCCAGGGCGATCTGCCATGCGTGCTGCGGCGTGCCTTGTCCCAGGCGCCCGGCATGGCCGGATCCGGTCGCCCGCGGGATCTCCCGGTCGTCGCGCAGACGATCGACGAGGTCCGGCGCCCGATCGGGCATCGGGTCGGAGCCCCCAGCCTCATCGCCGCACGATTCCGGACGACCCGGATCTCAGAAGTGGCTGAAGGCCCCGGCCGTGAACACGCGCTCGGCGCCATCGGGCATGTCGAAGCGCGGCGGCCCGTCGCCTGGGGTGATGGTGCCGATGGCGGCGACGGCGATCCCGGCCGCCGCGGCCTCGGTCCGGAAGGCCTCCAGCCGCTCCGGCGCGACGGTGCAGAGGATCTCGTAATCGTCGCCACCGGTCAGGACCGCCTCGATCAGCGCCGGCGCCGCCGCGCAGGCGCGCCGGGCGGCCTCCGAGAGCGGCACCTCGGACGTCGCCACCCGGGCGGTGCGGCCCGCGCCCAGCATCTTGGCGAGGTCCCCCGCGAGGCCATCGGACACGTCCATCGCCGCCGAGGCGTGGCGCCGGACCGCCCGCGCGGCGGCCAGCCGCGGGCGCGGGTGCAGGTAACGGTCGGCCAGCGCGGCCTTCAGCGCCGGGTCGAGGCCGGCAGCCCAGGGCGCCGCCGCCTCCAGGCGCAGCCGCAGGCCGAGGGCGGCGTCGCCGATCGTGCCGGTGACGCAGATCCGGTCGCCGACCCGGGCGGCGTGGCGCCGGACGATGGCGCCGGTCGGCACCTCGCCGATCAGGGTCACCGAGATCAGCGCCGGCCCGCCGGACCGGACCGTATCGCCGCCGAGGAGCGGGCAGCCGGCCTCCGCGGCCGCCGCGCCGAGTCCCGCCGCGAAGCCGGCGAGCCAGTCCTCCGTCCAGTCGTCGGGGAGCGCCAGCGTGAGCAGGAAGCCGCGCGGGACCGCGCCCTTGGCGGCGATGTCGGAGAGGTTCACGCCGAGGGCCTTCCGGGCGATCGAGGCCGGCGGATCCTCCGCGAAGAAGTGGATGCCCGCCACCACCGCGTCGGCGGTGAGGACGAGGTCATGGCCCGGTGCGGGCGTCAGCGTGGCGGCGTCGTCCCGGAGCCCGTCGGCGCCCGGCCCGGCGAGGGGCGCGAAGTACCGGGCAATCAGCCCCTCCTCGGAGGCGCGGGCCGGCCCGGCCAAGGCTCAGGCCTTCCCGGTGGACGACTTGTCGCCCGAAGACTTGCCGCCCGAAGACTTGCCGGGGAGAGGCTTGGACGACCCGGGCTTGCCGGAGGCCTTCGGGGCCCCGACCTCGCCCGGCCGGACCTCCCGCGCGACGCGGTCGAGGACGGCGTTGACGAGGCCCGGCTCGTCGGCCGTGTAGAAGCTGTGGGCCACGTCGACATATTCCGAGATCGCCGCGGCCGCCGGCACGTCGCGGCGGAACATCAGCTCGTAGGCGCCCGCGCGCAGGATCGCCCGGAGCACGATCTCGATGCGCCGCAGCGGCCAGCCCTGGGTGAGGGCTTGGTCGAGCTTCGGATCGATGGCCCGCTGCTCCTCGACGGTGCCGCGCAGCAGGTCGCGGAAGAAGGCGGTCTCGGCCTGGGGATGGGCGATCCCGTCGACCTCCTGGCCGATCCAGAAGGCCTCGAACTCGGCGAGCGCGTCGAGCACGCCCTTGCCGGAGATGTCCATCTCATAGAGCGCCTGCACCACGGCCAGGCGCGCGCCGCTGCGCGGGCTGATCTTGGCGGCCGTGCCGGCAGCCTCGGCGCCGGTCTCCGGCTGGGTGTCGGTGGTCCCGGTCATTGCGGTATCCGTCATCGCGGGCGGGCGGCTTCGGCCGCGCGCTTCAGGGCGAGCACCCCGAGCGCGGCCTCGGCGGCGCCACCGCCCTTGTTCATCTCGGCGACCCGGGCGCGGGCGAGCGCCTGCGCCTCGGTCTCGACCGTGAGGATGCCGTTGCCGAGCGGCACGCGGCGCTGCACCGACAGGTCCATGAGCGCCCGGGCGCTCTCGCCGGCGACGATGTCGTAGTGGCCGGTCTCGCCGCGGATGACGCAGCCGAGCGCCACCACGGCGTCGTAGGATCCCGTGTCGAGCAGGATCGCCACGGCGGCGGGGATCTCCAGGGCCCCCGGCACGGTGACCACGATGGCCTGCGCGGAGGCTGCCGCGATGGCCGCGCGGGCGCCGGCGAGGAGCTCGTCGGCGATCGCGTCGTAGTAGCGCGCCTCGACAACGAGGATCCGGGCGCCGGCAAGCGCCGGGTCGGTGGGCTTGGGCGCCGAATCGGCGCGGATATGGGCGACCATGGCTCTCGTCCGGCCGGGTTTTCGGGAATGGGCGGGCGGCCTGTCGGGCGCCCGCACGGGGAGGACGGTTAGACCGAAGCGGCCGGCGCCACAAGCGGCGCGGGATCGCGGCGCTCGGGGGAGCCGCCGCGCGGCGCGTCCGGCGCCCGGTCCCGGCGCGAGAGGCCGGCGCGAACGCGGCCTCCGTATCCTATCCCACCAGTGGCGGCAGCGGCGGCGCCCCGGGCCCGTCCGTGGGCAAGGCCGTGCGGGCGAGGTTCATCGTCATGGCGAGGAGCGCGTAGTAGCCGTTGATGCCGGTGAGGTCGATCGCCCCCTGCTCGCCGAACCGCGCCACCAGGGCCGCGTAGGTCGCGTCGCTCACCGCGCGGTTGCGCATCAGCTCGGTCGAGAACGCGTAGGCGAGTGCCTCGTCGGCGCTCATCGTGTCCGGGCGGCGCCCCTCGGCCAGCGCCAGCGCGGTCTCGGGGGCGACCCCGGCCTTCAGGGCGATCGGGTGATGGATGGCCCATTCGACCGGCTGGCTCCATTCCCGCGCGACCACCAGGATCGCGAACTCGCTGATCCGAAGCGGCAGGACGCTGCCGTAGCGCAGGTACTGGCCCATCCGGCTCGCGCAGAGCATCAGCTCGGGGCTGCGCAGGAGCGGCACGAACGGCCCGAAGACCGGGACCCCGCGCTCGGCCTGGAACGAAGCCGCGGCCTCGGCCTGCGCCGGGGACAGGCTGCCGGCCGGGATCTCCGGCATGCGCTCCGCGCTGGTCTGCCCGCTGGCCATGCGTTTCCTCTCCCCTGCCTCCGCCCCGACCCGCGGCGCGCTCTGGATTTCCGGTTCCCGTGCGCCTAGACCATTGAGGCTCACCGGCACGCACCGCGCCCGATCGGGCTGCGATCCTTGGAACGCCAGCGAGGCTTACGGCTTTGGCCCTCCCCGTCAACGAACGCCGGCGCATCATGCTGCTCACGGGCGCGAGCCGGGGCATCGGTCACGCCACCGTCAAACGCTTCTCGGCCGCGGGCTGGCGGGTGATCACCTGCTCGCGCCACGCCTTCCCGGAGAACTGCCCCTGGGAGATGGGCCCCGAGGACCATCTCCAGGTCGACCTCTCCGACGCTCAGGACACGGTCCGCGCCGTCGAGGAGGTGCGCGGCCGGCTCGCCGCCGAGGGCGGGGTGCTGCACGCGCTGGTCAACAATGCCGGCATCTCACCGAAGGGCCCGGAGGGCCAGCGCCTCGGCGCCCTCGCCACCGAGTTCGACGTCTGGCAGCGGGTCTTCCAGGTCAATCTCTTCGCCACGATCCTGCTGGCCCGGGGCCTGCGCGAGGAGCTCGCCCGGGCCAAGGGCTCGATCGTCAACGTGACGTCTATCGCGGGCTCGCGCGTCCATCCCTTCGCGGGCGCCGCCTACGGCACCTCGAAGGCCGCCCTGGCGGGTCTGACCCGCGAGATGGCCGCCGATTTCGGGCCGCTCGGGGTGCGGGTGAACGCGATCTCGCCGGGCGAGATCGACACCTCGATCCTGTCCCCGGGTACCGAGAGGCTCGTCGAGCAGATCCCGCAGCGCCGGCTCGGCACGCCGGACGAGGTCGCCAAGGCGATCTACTTCCTGTGCACCGAGGCCTCCTCCTACGTGAACGGGGCCGAACTCCACATCAACGGCGGTCAGCACGTTTGACCAGGGTGCGGGCTCCCTCGGACGCGGCGGCCGCGCGTCGGGTGCCGGGCCGGATGCGGCTCGGCCTCGTCTTGAGCCTCTTGCTGTCCGCGGCCCCCGTTGCGGGCGCGCGGGCGGAACCCGGGATCCGGATCCTCGACCTGCCCTTTAAGGTGCGGGCGCTGCGCGGCTCGCGCAGCGAGGCTGCGGTCTCGGTGGCGACCTCCGGTCTCCTGCCGATTACCGGCGCCAAGGGAAGCCCGCAGGCCGGCGGCCAGCAGGCCGGCGACGAGGAGAGCGCGCCGATCGCCGTGGTCTGGGGCGACGAGGGCGGCGCCGTGCTCGCCCTGGCCGAGGGCAGCGTCACCGTGCGGCCGATCGGCAAGGAGGCCGTCGAGGGGCTGACTGCCGCCGAGACGCCGCGCGGGGCCCTGCCGGGTTCGCGCCGGGCGCTCGCGGGGCCCTTGAGCGCCTATCTGACCGGACGCAGCCGCGCGCCCGATGGCGGCGCGGCCGCCGCATTCCTGACGATTCGCGAGCGCCAGCCGATGGCGGTCAGCACCGATCCGAAGCCCGTCCCCGTGGCCACCGCAACGGTGCCGGCAGGGGGCGAAGCGGTGTTCGCGCCCCTGCGGCCGCGCCTGCTGCGCCTCGGCGGTCGCCCAGCGCTCCTGGCGGCGACGTTGTCCGGCGCGGATGCCGGCGGCCTCGCCCTGATCGACCGGCCGGCCGGTGACCCCGCCGCGACCTGGGCCGTCACGGCCCGCACGCCGCCCCAGCCCGACCCGCCCTTGAAGATCGCCGGCATCGCGGAATTCTCCGGGGCCGGCGACCTTCAGGCCGCGACGGTCAGCGCCCGGGGCACATTGCAGCTCTGGACGCTGCGGCCGGACCGGATCGAGCCCGCCGGCGAGGCCGCGGGCTATGCCGCGGGCGACGGCGATTCAGATCTCGCCGTCATCACCCCGGCCGGCAGCAGCCCCGAACTCGTCCTGCCGGTGGCGGGCCGCCCGGAGATCGCCTTCGTGACGGCCAAGGGCGGCCTGCATGAACGGGCGCGGCTGCCCGTGCCGGCTCCAGCCGAGACCGGCATCGTCGTGCTCGGCGAGGGCGCGACGGCGCGGCTGCTCGTCGGCCTCGCCGACGGGCGGGTGGCCGTCGTGCCCCCCGACGGGGGCAAGCCGTGAGTGCGGGCGCGCCGGAGGCCGACAGCCGCCTGTTCCCGGCCCGGCCCTTCGTGGGCGCGTCGATCGCGGTGATCCGCGGCGACCGTGTCCTGCTGGCGGCGCGGGCCAACGAGCCGATGCGCGGCGTCTGGACGCTGCCGGGCGGCCTCGTGGAGGCGGGAGAATCGCTGGCCGAGGCGGCCCTGCGCGAATTGTCCGAGGAGGTCGGCCTGCCCGCGGAGGTGGTCGGCGTGCTCTCGCCCACCGAGATCATCGTTCGGGACGAGACCGGCCGGGCCCGGCATCACTACGTCGTCCACCCGCACGCCGCCCTGTGGTGCGGCGGCGAGCCGGTGGCCGGGCCCGAGGCCCTGGGCACCCGGTGGGCGACGTTGCCGGAGGTCGCGACCCTTCAGACCACGCCCGGGCTGGCCGACACCCTGCGCGAAGCCTTCGCGCGGGTGGCGCTGCATGCCGGGGAGGCGACGGCGTGAGGCGCTCCACGACCCTCCTGTGCCTGCTGGCGGTCCTGGCCGGCCCGGTTTCGGCGCCGGCCCTGGCGCAGCAGCGCTCCGGCCGGAGCGGCGCGCCCGCCAAGGAAGCCCCGAAGGAGGCGCCCAAGGAGGCGACCGCCCCGGCGGACGTGCCCGCGCCCTACGACCGCGACCTGATGCGCATGTCCGAGATCATCGGGGCGCTGGCTTTCCTGCGGAGCCTCTGCGGCGCGCCGGATGCGGCCGACTGGCCGGCCCGCATGAAGGCGCTGATCGAGTCCGAGGGCGTGACGCCGGTCCGCCGCGACCGGCTGGCCGGCGCCTACAATCGCGGCTACCGCGGCTACGCGCTGACCTACCGGGTCTGCACGCCGGCGGCCCACGAGGCGGCCGCCCGGTACGTCGCCGAGGGCGACCGGCTGTCGCATGCCCTGGCCGGGCGTTTCGGGGGGTGATGCAGGCGCAACACACGCACCGACGATGCCGGCGAAACATCGGATTTGAGCGCTCGCGTTAACCGATCCGAAATTCTCGGCTGGCCGAGCCGCCGGGACCCGCCTATCATCCAGTGTCCGCCGGGCCCCGTGTCCGGCGCAATGGAAGTATCGGGCCATGCAGCACAGCTCTCACACCGCCCCCATCGAGGTCGATGTCGAGGAGAAACGCGTCGCGCTGAGTTACGTCTCGGAAGCGTTCGCGGAAGGCTGCCTCGATGGTCTCGACGGTGACTGCATGGCCCAGGCCGCCCTGTTCGCGGCCTTCCAGGAACTGGTGACCACGTACGGTGAGGAAGCCACCGCCCGTTACGCCGAAGGATTCCCGGAGCGCATCCGCGGGGGCGCCTTCACCACAACCCTTCAGCATTGAGGACGTGAGCGGGGACGGTTGAGGCGGGAGCGGTCAGCGACTACGTCCCGGGCTCGCGGTTCGGCACGCCGGACCGCCCTCTGGCCAAGGAACTTCCCCCCATGCCCGTCGCCCTGTTGCCGGATCGCGCCCTGGTCACCGTCATCGGACCGGACGCCACGACGCTGCTCCAGGGCGTCCTGACCTGCAATGTCGAGACGCTCCAGCCCGGTGAGGCGCGCCTCGGCGCCCTGCTGACGCCGCAGGGCAAGATCCTGTTCGACTTCCTAGTCTCGCGGATCCCGGACGGCTTCCGGCTGGACGTGCTGGCCGACAGGGCGACGGACCTCGCCAAGCGCCTGACGCTCTACCGCCTGCGTGCGCAGGCGACGATCGCCGTCGACCCGACCGTCGCGGTCGCGGCCGCCTGGACCGGGGCCTTGCCCCCAGCCGCCGAGGCTCTGGCCGATTCCCGCGCGGCCGATCTCGGCGCCCGGCTCTACGCCGCCGCGGGTGCCTTCTCGGCCGACGCCGGGGAGGCCGATTACCACGCGCACCGGATTGGCCTCGGCGTGCCGGAGGGCGGACGCGACTATGCCTTCGGCGACGCCTTCCCCCACGAGGCGCTGATGGATCAGCTCGGCGGCGTCGACTTCCGCAAGGGCTGCTATGTCGGCCAGGAGGTGGTCTCGCGGATGCAGCACCGGGGCACGGCCCGGACCCGCATCCTCGCCGCGACCTACCCCGACACCGCGCCCGCACCCGGGACCGCGATCACGGCCGGCGGCAAGGTGCTCGGCACCACGGGCAGCGCCGCGGGAAACCGCGGCCTCGCCATGGTCCGCCTCGATCGCCTGGGCGACGCGCTGGCTTCAGGCGAGACCCCGCTTGCGGGCGACCACCCCGTGACGCTGGAGCGCCCCGCCTGCGCGACCTTCCCGATGCCGGACGTGGCGACGAGCGCGGCCGGGTAAGACCGCAGGGCAGGGCAGGGCGGCGGATTGGCGTGCGGGGCGCGGCGCGTCCCGGGCCGTCGAAGCGGCCGCGGAAGCTAGTCCGCTTGGTCGTCGCTCCGGCGGTGGCGTTCCGCTCCTGTTCTCGTTAACGTGGCCGCATGTCCGAGACCGGCCTGATCGAACATCCAGACGGGTGCCCGCGCTGCTGGTGGGCCGGCCTCGACCCGCTCTATGTCGCCTATCACGATACCGAATGGGGCGTGCCCGAGCGTGACGGCCGGGCCCTCTACGAGAAGCTGATCCTCGACGGTTTCCAGGCCGGCCTGTCGTGGATCACCATCCTGCGCCGCCGCGAGGGCTTTCGCGACGCCTTCGCGGATTTCGATCCGGAGCGGATCGCCCGCTTCACGGAGGACGATGTGGCGCGGCTGATGGCCGACGCCCGCATCATCCGCAACCGCGCCAAGATCCAGGGCACGATCGCGGGCGCCCGGGCCTGGCTGCGGATCGAGGAGCGGGGCCCCGGCTTCGCCCACTTCCTCTGGGATTTCGTCGATGGCCGGCCGATCCAGGGCACCGCCCGGACCCGCGCGGAGATCGCCACCGAGACGCCGGTCTCCCGGGCGATCGGCAAGGCTCTCAAGGCGGAAGGGTTCTCCTTCTGCGGGCCGACCATCGTGCACGCCTTCATGCAGGCCGTGGGCATGGTCAACGATCATCTCGTCGGCTGTCACCGGCACGGGCCCTGCGCCGAACGGGGGCGGCCCCGGTGAGCGGGACGCCGCGCGCCTGGCAGCGCATGCTCTCCGGCCGGCGTCTCGACCTCCTCGACCCGGCGGCCGGCGATATCGAGATCGCCGACATCGCCCACGGCCTCGCCCGCGTCGCCCGCTGGAACGGCCAGACCCGCGGGCCGCACGTCTTCTCGGTGGCCCAGCACAGCCTGCTGGTCGAGGCGGTCGGCCGCCACCTCGCCCCCGATTGCACGGACCGGGACGGGCTCGAGCTGCTCCTGCACGACGCGCCGGAATATGTCGTGGGCGACATCATCTCGCCGCTGAAGGCCGCCATCGGCGATGCCTATCGGGGCGTCGAGTTGCGCCTGCTCGCCGCGGTGCGCGGCCGCTTCGGCCTGACCGCCCCGTCGCCGGCGCTCGCCCGCTTGGTGAAGCGGGCCGACCGGATCGCCGCCCATGTCGAGGCGGTGCGCCTCGCCGGCTTCGCCCGGGACGAGGCCGATCGCTATTTCGGCGGTTCGGTCGAGCTGCCCGAACCGGTGGTGGCCCTGGCCGAGCCCTGGCCGACCGCCGCGGCCGAGGCGCGCTTCCTCGCGCGCTTCCACGCCCTGTGCCCGAACTGACGGTTTTCCGCCCTCGATCCGTCACGATCGCAGGTCACTGGCGCCAGACCATGCCGACCCTGCACGTCTGTCCGCTCTCGCGCCTGCCCGAAACCGTCGCCGCCACCGGCGCGAGCCACGTGCTCACGCTGATCAATGTCGGCACGCCGCTGGAGCGTCCGGCCGTGATCGACGCCGAGAACCATGCCGTCATCGGGGTCAGCGACATCGCCGCGGCGCGCGACGGGCACGTTCTGCCGGCTGAAGAGCATGTGGCCCGGGTCCTCGACTTCGTCCGGACCTGGCCGCGGGAGAAGCCGCTGGTGATCCATTGCTATGCCGGGATCAGCCGCTCGACGGCCGCCGCCTATATCGCGGCCTGCGCGCTGGCGCCGGAGCGCGACGAGGCGGCGATCGCCGACGCCCTGCGGGCCGCCTCACCCTCGGCGACGCCCAACCCCCTGTTCGTGGCGATCGCCGACCGCATGCTCGACCGCGACGGCCGCATGGTCGCGGCGATCGCGCGCATCGGTCGCGGCGCCGACGCGTTCGAGGGCGCGCCGTTCTGCCTGGCGCTGACGTGAACCAAGTGTGGCGCAAACGTCGCCGCCGGCCCCCAAAACGATGCGGATCCGGCCGGCGGACTGGCCCCCTGGGTTGTGGGCACCGGGGATCGCGCCGTACAACCACCCCCAAAGGAAGTATCTGGGATGAGTGCGAGCAGACCCGAGGTGGCCCCCGCCGCCGGCGACCTGCCCTTCGAGAAGGCGCTGGAACAGCTCGAGGAAATCGTCCGCCGGCTCGAGCGCGGTGACGTGCCGCTCGACGAATCGGTGGCGATCTACGAGCGCGGCGAGGTGCTGAAGAAGCATTGCGAGGCGCTGCTGAAGCGGGCCGAGGCGCGGATCCAGCGGATCACGCTGGGCTCCGACGGGCGGCCCGAGGGCGTCGCCCCACTCGACATGTCCTGAGGCTCGGCGGTCAAACCGATCCCATCCGTTAGAGGTTGATGCCGTGGCGATTTCCCCCGAGCAGAGTGCACTTCTCGATCGTGTCCCGTCTCCTGCGGCGTTGCGGCGTCTTCCGGAGTCGGAGCTTCAGGCGGTTGCGGATGCGGTGCGCGCCGAGATGATCGACGCGGTGTCGATC
>NZ_NPKS01000046.1:0-38785 GCF_008329595.1 Methylobacterium sp. P1-11 | reverse complement strand
GTAAACCTGCCCTTCTTCACGGCTCTGCTCCTCCCGTCAGGGTCTCACACAACCGGAAAACTCGCACTCACGCCGGACCAAAGCGATGGGGGGACGTCATGGGCGTTCGGGGCCCGCCGCCTCGCGACCGCCGCACTCGGTCTGCTGCTGCCGGCCGTCGCGCTTGGTAGTCTCGTTTGGGTGCTTTACGGAGGAACTGGATGAAGCCGACGTTCCGGCAATCCATGGCGTGGTTGCACGCTTGGTCCGGGCTTGTGGTCGGCTGGGTGCTGTTCGCGGTCTTCCTCACCGGCACCCTGAGCTACTACCGCACCGAGATTTCGCAGTGGATGCGGCCTGAGCTTCGTGCAGGTCATCCCGTCGATATCCCGGTCGCCGCGGAGCGTGCCGTCGACGCTCTGCGCGAGCGCGCCCCCGACGCGCGGGCTTGGTTCATGACGCTGCCGACCCCGGAGATCCCGGCGACCCGGATCGTCTGGCGCGCCGCACCCGGAGCTCCGTTCTCGGTGGCGCTTCTCCACCCGGCCACCGGTGCTGCGCTCACCGCGCGGGATACTCGCGGCGGCGACTTCCTCTACCGGTTTCACTACGAGCTCCACCTGCCGCCCCTGTGGGGACGCTGGATCGTCGGCGGCTGCGCCATGGTGATGCTGATTGCTCTGCTCAGTGGAATCGTCACGCATCGGCGGATCTTCGTCGATCTATTCACCTTCCGACCCGGGAGCGCGCCGCAGCGCGCATGGCTCGACGCGCACAACGTCACCGGTGTGCTGGCGCTACCGTTTCATCTGATGATCAGCTACACCGGTCTTGTAACACTGATGCTGTTGTACATGCCCTGGGGTGTGGACACGGCCTACCGCGGTGATCGCGAGCGCTACTTCCAGGACCGCGGCCAGACGATTGCGGCCCGTCCTCCGGCCCATGCCCCGGGGACGCTGGCGCCACTCGGACCAATGATCCGCGAGGCGATGCGCCTCACCGGCTCGGAGGCGACCTTCATCGCGATACACACCCCCCGCGACGCGCGAAGCACCGTGGTGGTGACGATGGATGAGCCCGAGGGCTTAGCTCACCTCCACCCCGCGGTCGGCTTCGATGGAGTGACTGGCACCTCGTTCGGCACGACCATGCCGGCCAGCGCGGCGACCACCGTGCACGGGACGTTGGTCGGTCTGCACGAGGCGCACTTCGCACGCTGGCCACTGCGCCTGCTGTTCTTCCTGTCGGGCCTGATGGGCTGCGCCATGGTGGCAAGCGGCCTTGTGCTGTGGGACCGTCGCGCGTCTACCCAAGCCCAACTCTGCGGCGCGACTGCCGCTGGGTCATCGGCTTGTTCACGCGCTCAACGTCGGCACCGTGGCGGGCCTGCCGATCGCCGTGGCGTGCTACTTCCTGGCCAACCGGCTACTGCCCGCCGCGATGCCGGCGCGTTCTGAGGCCGAAGTGCAGGCATTTTTCACTGGGTGGTTGTTGACCGCCCTTGTAGCCCTGTTCCATCAGCCGCTCCGGGCATGGAGCGTCGCCCTGACAACCGCCGCCGCCGGTTTATTCATGGTCCCAATCATCGACGGAATGACCACAGACCGCCATCTTCTTGCAAGCTTGAAAGAAGGCGACGCGGTATTCATATCTTTCAATGCCATAATCCTTTTTCTGGTGGCCGCGTTCGGTTTGGCAGCTTGCATTTTGATCAATCGTCGATCCGTTACTAGGCTGACTCGCAAAAATACTTTACCGACTGGTATTTGAACAGTCTGGCCGGTCAAAAATGCAAGACCATTATATGGCGCACGAGATCTCCAATGGCGCTGCAGTGCCATGGCTCATGCCTCCGTAGGGGCATAGACGGAAATTTCGCAACTGTTCTAAACGGATCGAAAAGGATCCGTGCGCTCTCTCAGCGGACCTTCTCCGATGTGCACCAGCGGCTTTGGGCCAGCGTCCGCATGCTGAAGTGTCGCAGCGCGCATCAAAAGGTGTTTGGCATTGTGTTGTTCCCGGCCATTTGAGACGCCTGCGTTCAAGGTGTGGTTAAATCATTTGACGGCTGGGCTCTATGAGCCTAAATTCTGCTTCAAATAGGATATCGCGCGTCCCTGAGATGGATTATATACATTTATGATGACTTTTCTAGATTCCAAAATACAAGAATTTGATCGGCTATGACTTCGCGGACCGTAGGGCCGTGGCCCGTCATCTGCTTGTATCCCCCAAGCGGGATGGAGAAGACGAGGTCGTAGGCGATCTTCTGAATGGCAGCCGCAATCTCTTTCTGTTTCACGAGGTCGGACTCGGCCAGGAAGGCGGTGCGCAACCGTTGAATCTCCTCGCTTTCGGCCCAGCCGACATAGCCGGCGCGGCCGCGGCCATCGAGATTCAGGTTCACGGCCGGACTCATGAGATCGAGGCTCGACCAGAGCCCCCAGGCAATGCTCCAGCCGCCTTGATTGATCGGATTCTGCTTCGAGCGACGGGTCAGTAGGCTCGCCCAGTCCATCGTGGCGACCTCGACGTTCATGCCGATCGACTTGAGGAGTTGCTCGGCAACCGGCGCAAGCGCGCTGCCAGTTGGCAGGTCGCCGGGATGAAGAATGATGACCTTCTCGCCCTTGTAGCCGCCCTCCCTCAGAAGCGCTCGGGCACCGTCGATGTCGGGCGTTCCGAGCTGGATCGCGCCGACCTCCGTCGAATAGGGTGATTGGCAGCTGTAGAAGGAGCCACAGACCTGGGTCAGGGTCTCGTCGCCGATCTGGGCGGCCAGAAAATCTGACTGGTCGACGGCGTGCAGCACGGCCTGCCTGATCTTCAGGTTGTCGAAGGGCGGGTTCAGCCAGTTCAGCTGCATGATCAGGAAGCCGCCGCTTCCGCGTGTGACCAGCGTTACGTCCTTCTGGCGCTTCACCTGCGGGATCAGATCCGGCGGCACGTTCTCGAGGATGTCGATCTCGCCGACGGCCAGTGCGTTCACTGCCGTCTGGACGTCTGGCATCTCGATCCACTCGACGCGATCGACGTTGACGACCTTGCCGCCAGCCAGGCCGTTCGCCGGTTCGGATCTCGGGACGTAGCCGTCGAAGCGCTCGTAGACAGTCTTGTTGCCCGGCCTGTATTCCGAGGCGACGAAGCGGAAGGGGCCCGAGCCCACCACCTCGGTGATGCGCTGTTCGATCGGCGTGTCGGCTAGTCGTTTCGGCATGATGAACGGCACCGGTCCGCCGGGCTTGCCGAGCGCTTCGAGGACGTGGCCGAACGGTTCCTTCAGGACGAGCCTCATCGTTTCTGCGCCCGTGGCCTCGAAACTCGCAGTGCTCGCCAGCAGACGGCCACCGAGGAGGTCGCGCTTGGCCCAGCGGCGCAAAGAGGCGACGCAATCCGCTGCGGTCACCGGAGTGCCGTCGTGGAAGCGCAGGCCCGGGCGGATTCGGAACGTCCAAGTCAGTCGATCATCCGAAACCTCCCAATCCTGAACCATCTGCGGCTGCGGCCGGGATTGGGAATCCATGGCGAACAAAACGTCGTAGACGAGATAGCCGTGGTTGCGCGTGATGTAGGCCGTTGTGTTGACCGGATCGAGGAGTGCGAGCGGCGCGTGCATCACCGCGCGCACGGTGCGTGCCGACCTGCCCGGCGACTGCGCCTGCGCCCGACCGCCGACCACCGTCGCTGCGGCGGTGCCGGCCAGACCGCCGAGGAAGGCCCGCCTGTTCTCAGACCACGACATCCGGTTAGATCTCCTTGCAGGTTTCAGCGCGCGGCGGCGACGTCCATGAGGCTTCGCAGCAGCGCCTGCCGGAAGGCGGTGGCCTCGGTCTTGAAGTCGATCCCGTAGGCGGCTTCGAAAGGCGGTTGTGGGCGGCAGGCCAGCGTCACGATCACCGAGCCGGTGCGCCGGTCGATGACGAGCGACTGCCCGGCAAAGCCGACTGCCGCCATCCCGCCCTCGGTCGGGATCCACCAGCTATAGCCATAGCCCGTCGCGCCGAACGAGTTCATCGTGGGTTCGACGGCGAAGTGGCGTCGGCCAGCCTCGTCGAGCCAGGTCTCCGGGAGAATCCGCCGGCCGTTCACGATCCCGTCCCCACAGAGGAAGGCGCCGAGCCGGCCGAGATCGCGCAGTGTCATCCCTGCCCGACTGCCGCCGATCTCCTGGCCGCCTTCGGATTCGAGAGTGTAGAAGGCGTCCTGCTCCATCCTGAGGGATGTCCAGAACGTCTCCGACATGTATTGCGCGAGCGTCTTGCCCGTCGCAACGGTGACGACACAACCCAACACGTAGGTGTCGCCGGTGTTGTAGTTGAACCGCGACCCGGGAGCGGCGACCCTCGGAAGCGATCGCATCAGTGCCAGCACGCCGCCCGGAACCTTGTCGCCCAGCGACTTGCTGTAGCGATTCACGTCCGAATGCCTGTCCGTATAATCCTCCGACCAACCGACGCCGGACGACATCGTCAGGAGGTGACGGATCGCGACATCGTCGTAGGCGGAGCCGCGGAGCGCGTCGACATAGCGCGAGACGGGCTCCTCGAGGCTGACAATGTGCCCATCCTGGAGGGCTGCGCCGACGAGGGTCGAGGTCAGCGATTTGACCATCGACATCGTCGACCAGCGCACGTCTTCGGTGAGCCCGAGCCCATAGCGCTCCAGCACGATCTCGCCCCGCTTCAGCACGAGCAGGCCTGCCGTGCGCGTTCGGGCCATGACATCGTCGACTGGGACCGGTTGCCCGTTCGAATCGAGTGGGCTGATCTCGCGCCCGCGCGGCAGCGCGGCAACCGTCGCACCCCGTTGGATTGAGCGCGTCGCGAACATCCGGTCGACGTTACGATAGGCATAGGCCTGCTCGCTCGGCGACAGGAGCAGGAAGTCTTCTCCACGGAACAGTACCGCCGAAGGCTTGGCTATGGGCGACTTCATGGCGCCCTCAGCTCCGAACGCATGCGCGGGCACCTTCAGACGGCTGGCGAGGTTGGGTCCGGCAGCGCGGCGAGGACGCGGCGGGCCTGAACGAGGTGCGGCGCGTCGAGCATGCGGCCGTCGAGCGCGATGGATCCGGCACCGGGATGGGCGGTAAACGCCGCGACCACACGGCGTGCCTCGGCGATCTCGGCCGGGCCCGGCAGGAAGGCCGCGTTGATGGCCCCGACCTGGGCCGGATGGATCGCCATCATGCCGTCGAACCCGTCGCGCCGGCCCCGGCCCGCATAGGCGGCGAGGCCCTCAAGATCGCGGAAGGCGGGGAACACCGTCTCGATCGCCGGAACACCCGCCGCGTGGGCGGCCATCAGGGCGAGCGTGCGTATCACCTCGTAGGGCGGGGTGTAGCGTCCGTCCGGCTCGCGGGCTGTCGCCGCGCCGATCGCGGCCGGAAGGTCCTCCGCACCCCAGGTCAGGCCGCAGAGAAGCGGAGCCACCTCGGCGTAGCTGCCGAGGCCGAAGACGGCCCGCGGCGTCTCCGTCGCGATGGGCAGGATCGGGATCGGTGCTAAGCCGCCGGCTTGGAGCTTGGCGGCGAGGTGCCTTACGCACTCGGCCCCTTCCGCCTTCGGCAGCACGATGCCGTCGGGGCACTTCGGTGAGATCGCCGCGAGGTCGCTGTTCGCGAACTCACCGGCCAGCGGGTTGATGCGACAATAGAGCGGCATCGGCCTCGGCATCCGAGCCAGAAATGCGGCCACGGCTTCGCGCGCCGTACCCTTTTCGGTGTCCGTGACCGAGTCCTCAAGATCGAGGATCAGCGCGTCGGCGCCGGAGCCGAGCGCCTTCTCCATCCGATCGGGACGGTCGCCGGGCACGAAGAGGAGCGATCGCAATCTCACGCGGCGCTCCGTCTCACGAGCGCCGTCCGCAGGCATCGGCAGACGATCTCGTCGCGCTGGTTGCGAGCGAGATGGTCGAAGACGACGATGCCTGCCTCAGGGCGCGATTTCGATGGCCGCAGATCCACAACCGTCGTCTCGATCCGAAGCGTGTCGCCCACGAAGACCGGCTTCGGCATGACAAGTTTGTCGTAGCCGAGATTGGCCACCAGTGTGCCGAGCGTCGTCTCGCCGACCGAGATCCCGACCATCAGGGCGAACGTGAACGTGCCGTTCACGACGACCCGGCCGAACTCGGTCGCGGCTGCATACTCGGCGTCGAGATGAAGCGGCTGCGGGTTGTGGGTCAGCGTCGTGATCAGGATGTTGTCGGTTTCGGTGACCGTGCGTCGGATGTCGTGATGGATCGTATCGCCCACGGTCCACGCGTCGAAGGTGCGGCCAGCCATGCGTCCCTCTCCCGCTTCCCGTATTCATCTCAATGCGCGAGGAACCGGCAGGTGCTCTCGGCCAGAGGCTGATAGACGTCGGCTCCCGGGATGCGGCGGACCAGCTTGGCGATGTCCCAGGGTCCGGTCGATTCGATCGTGCTCTTCACCGCCATCAGCGACAGGTCGTGCAGCATGTTGCCGTTCGGCTGGATGGTCCCGCCGCTTACGAAGGCGTCGTCGATCCGCATCTTTCCGAGCTCCATTCGCACGGCATCGGGATCGAGCGTGCCGATCGCCTCCACCGCTCTCAGGTATTGCAGCGTCGCCGAGTAGGCGCCGGCCTGGTTCATGCTCGGCATCGCCTGATGCGCCTCGAAGAAAGTCTTCGAGAATGAGCGAGCCTGGTCGTTCTGATCCCAGTAAAAGGATGTGACGAAATGTGTGCCCTGCGCGTTCTTCAATCCGATCCCGCGAACGTCCGTGTCGAACATCAACAGCGGCTGGACGCGGATGCCGGCTGCCGGCAGGCCAAACTCCGTCGCCTGTAGTACGGCGTTCTGCGTGTCGCGACCGGCATTGGCGAGTGCCAGGACCTGGGCGCCGGCCGCTTGCGCCTGCAGGAGGTAGGATGAGAAATCTGCCGTTCCGAGCGGATGGCGGACGACGCCCACCACTTTCGCACCTCTTGCCTCGACGACCTTGCGGGTTTCCTCCTCCAACGTCTTGCCGAACGTGTAGTCGGCAGTCACGAAGAACCATTTCTCGCCGGGCCGTGTCTCGGATTTTCCGGCGCCGCCCGACATGGCATAGTTGTTCCAGACATACTGGATGCCGTAGGGGCTGCACGCCTCGTTGGTGAGTGCGGATGTGCCGGAAAACGAGAAGAACAACGTCTTCTTCTCCTCCGTGAGCTTCTGCAGGGCGATCGCCGCGACGGAGTTGACGCTCTCAAGAAGCACCGGGGCATGATCTCGGTCAATCCATTGGCGGGCCGCGGTGAGCGCGTTGTCGGCCTTGCCCTGCGGATCGACCGACTCGACGCGGACCGGGCGGCCCAGGACGGTGCCGCCGTGCTCGCGGACTGCGATCTCCACGGCGCGCACGAGCCCGCGGCCATTGAAGTCGGCATACACCCCGGACATGTCCGTGAGGACGCCGATGACGATCGGATCGCCTGCCGCGGCGGGACCGCAGCAGGCGAGGCCGGCCCCGAGCAGGGCGAAGATGATCTTCGGAAGCGACATAGTTCCTCCCGGACGTTTCTCGTTTAGTTCGCAGGCCGCGACCGTCGGGGATCCGGCCAGAACGAGGTTCCGCGACGGGCGAGGCCGCCACCCAAGCCCATCGGTACGCCGTCGGCGCGCCAGCAGGCCGCGCCCGTCATGACGCCGTCAGGTTCGAAGGCGATCGCGCACATGCCGCCGGCGACATGATCAACCAGAGCGACGTCGTGACCGAGCCTAGAGAGGGCTGACCGCACGTCGGCCGGGAAGCCCCGCTCAATCTCCGCTTCCTGCCCCCAGGTGAACACGCGCGGCGCCTCGACGACCTCCTGCACGCTCATGCCGTGGTCGACGAAGTTCAGCACCGCCTGCATCGCGGAAGCCGGGATTCGGTGTGCACCCGGGAGGCCGAGCGCGAAGAGCGGCCTGCCGTCCCGTTTGCCGATCAGCGCCGTGATGCCGCTCGTGATGCGCTTGCCCGGCTGGAGCGACAGCGCAAAGCCCGGGTGCGGGTCGAAGAGCGACATGTAGTTGTTCGGGATGATGCCCGTGCCCGGCACCATGATGCGGGCGCCGAACAGGCTGTTTATGGTCTGGGTCGAGGTGACGATGTTTCCGTCCGCATCGGCAATGGTGACGTGCGTCGTGTTGGCGGACTCGTTCGAGCCGACGCCTGCAGCGTAGACGCCGGCACGTCCAGGGTCGATTTCCGTCCGCCGCAGGGCTGCGTAGTCCTTCGAGATCAGCCGGGCTTGCGGTACGTCCACGAACGCCGGGTCGGCTGTCGCTGCGCGACGGTCGGCCGCCGCAACCTTCAGGCATTCGAGCACGAGGTGCAGCGTTTCCGGCGTCCCGAAACCCGAAGCCCCGAGGTCGAAAGCCTCGAGCATGTTCAGGATCTGGATCGTGTGCACAGCCCCCGAGCAGGGCGGCGGCGGTCCGACGATCTCGACACCTCGATACGTGCCGCGGACCGGTTCACGTTCGACGGTCCCGTAGGCCGCCAGATCGTCGAGGCGCACGAAGGAGCCGACGCTTTCCAGATAAGCCGAAACCTCCCGGCCGAGCGCGCCGCCGTAAAGGAGATCCGGGCCCTCGCATGCGATCCGCCGCAGCGTGGCGGCGTAATCCGGTTGCACGAGCAGGGACCCCGGAGAGAGAGCGCGACCGCCGGGCAGGAACAAGCCGGCGATCGGTGGATCGAGCGAGAGGTCCGGTGCCGTGTCCTCGATGCATGCCGTGAGATATGGCGTGATCCGGAAGCCTCTGGCGGCATGGCGGATCGCAGGTTCGAGGAGCGCGTCGAGCCCGAGCCTGCCGAATCGCTCGGCCACCTCGCACCAAGCCTTCAGGTTACCGGGTACTGCGACGGCCTTCGGCCCGACCCGGTTCTCCCGTCCTGCGGCCTCCATGTAATCGGGCCACGTGTCGGAAACGGGCTTGTAGGAGTCGGACCGCGCGATCGCCGGTGCGGTCGCGAGCCCATCGATCACGGTCTCGCGCCCGTCTGCGAGCCTTATCAGAGCCGTGCCGCCGCCGAAGATCCCGACCATCATGGGCTCGACGACGGTCAGGGTGAAGAGTGCCGCCACGGTCGCGTCGATCGCGTTTCCGCCCGCGGCCAGGATCTCCACCGCGGCCGCCGAGGCGAGCGGATGGTTGGTGACCGCCATCCCGCGCGAAGCCCGGACGGCGGTCTTCTCGCAGGTGAAGGGACTGCCGCTTCTGGCTCGCCAATCCGACATGGCCGCGTGCTCCCACGGAAAGCCCGCCTCTCGGCAAGCCACAGAAGGCGAGTATCCGGTCGACGCAGCCTCCGGTCCAATAGGCGTTCAGGGCATTATCGAGAATACGGACTTATCGGACGGGCTGCCGCGCACGCCGTGTCGCACATGTCGGGCGAAGGCGCGCACGGCCGCGGAGGGATCGTGGCGGCGGAACGCGACCGCGAGTTCGGACGTCAGGGCTGTCCCTTCCAGCGGACGGTACCGAATGCCAGGCAAAGCGATGCAGCCGACCGAGTGGGGCACCAGAGCGATGCCGAGCCCCACGGACACCATGCTGACGATCGTCGTGAAATCGCGGCCCTGAGGGCCGAGCTTCGGTGAAAAGCCCGCTGCACGACAGGCCGAGATCGTATGATGGGCGAAGCTCACGTCCGGCGCGTGATGCGGCGTGATGAAGATGTCGTCGCGGCATTCGCCGAGCGGAAGGCGAGGCAGGTCGGCCAGCGGATGCCGAGCAGGGACCGCCGCGACGACCTCTTCCTGAAAGATCGACACGGTCATCACGCCGGCGGGCAATTCAACGGGCGGCCGCACGAATCCGACGTCGAGGCGCCCCTCGCCGAGTTCCTCCAGTTGGCGAGACATCTCCATCTCTGCGATGTCGAGTTGCACGTCGGGAAAGGCTTGCCGGAACTGGCCGACTATGGTCGTCAGGACGCCCGTATAGGCGGCCGACCCGACATAGCCGACCGTGATGTGGCCGAGTTCCCCCCGGCTGGCCTTCTGTGCCAGCAGGAGGCCACGTTCGACCTGCGACAGCGCCCGCCGCGCTTCCTCGGCGAAAAGCTCCCCCGCAAGCGTGAGACGGATGGCCCGGCGGGAGCGGTCGAAGAGCGATGCTCCGACGATCTCCTCCAGGGCCTTGATCTGCTGACTGAGCCCGGGCTGTGCGATCCGGAGGCGCTCCGCCGCACGGCCGAAATTGAGCTCGTCCACGACGGTCAGGAAATATCGCAGATGCCGCAGTTCGATCTGCGCCCGCGTCGGTCGCCGGCCGGCCATGCCCCTCTCATAGGTGCCGCTTATCGAAGATACCCTCTGGGCATATTGGACCAATGCGCCGGTTCCGGCCAGGGTCGCGGTCGAGCGTCCTCGGTCGCGCCTCGAACCCGAATGCATCATGGGACCGCTTCAGGATATCCGCATCCTCGACCTTACCACCGTGTTGATGGGGCCCTACGCGACCTCGATCCTCGGCGACATGGGGGCGGACGTGATCAAGCTCGAGCCGCCCGGAGGCGACCTCATCCGCCAAGTCGGTCCGAGTCGAAGCGGCTGCATGGGCCCGATCTTCATGCACGCGAATCGAAGCAAGCGGAGCATTGTGGTCGACCTCAAAACGCCGGCTGGGCGCGACGTCGCGCTGCGTCTTGCCGCGACCGCCGACGTGCTAATCTACAATATCAGGCCGAAGGCGATGGAGCGGCTCGGGCTCGGCTACGAGTCTGTGGCCACGGTTCGGCCGTCCATCATCTATCTTGGGGCATTTGGATTCGGCCAGGACGGCCCTTATGCCGACCGACCTGCCTACGACGACCTGATCCAGACCGCGAGTGCCATCCCGGCCCTCATGGCGGAGAGCGGCGAGGAGGGGCCCCGCTTCGTGCCGGTGAACATCGCCGATCGGGCCGTGGGTCTGCACGCCGCCAACGCGATTCTCGCGGCGCTGCTGCACCGCGAGCGGACGGGCGAGGGCCAGCGCATCGACGTGCCCATGTTCGAGACGATGGCGAGCCTGGTGCTCGGCGATCATCTGGGCGGCTTGACCTACGAACCGCCGCTCGACGGCGGTGGCTACCCCCGCCTTCTATCGCGCCATCGCAAGCCTTTTCGGACCCGCGACGGACATCTCTGTGTCGTGCTCTACACGGATCGGCACTGGCAGGCGTTCTTCCGGCTTGCCGGTCAGGATTGGCGCGCCAAGGATCCGCGCTACGCCACCCACGCCAGCCGGATCCGCCACATCGACGAGCTCAACGGGATGATCGCCGAGATCCTGCTGTCACGGACATCGGCGGAATGGGAGAGCGCTCTGGGCGAGCGTGACATCCCCTGCATGGCCGTCCAGACGCCGGCGAGCTTGCTCGAGGATCCGCATCTCGCTGCGACGGGGTTCTTCGAGAGCGTGCCGCACGCATCAGAAGGGCCGGTCAAGTCCATGCGCGTGCCGTCGCATTGGAGTCGAACGCAACCGGCGCCGGGCCGCCTCGCCCCCGGCCTCGGTCAGCACAGCCGCGAGCTATTGCTCGAGATCGGCCTATCGGACGCCGAGGTGGACAGGCTCGTAGACGGGCGGGTCGTATCAGAATAGCCGCAGCTGGCTAGCGCGCCTCGGAGAGCTGCCCTTCGCTTGAACGCGACAACAGAGGCTTGCTCGTATCTGCAAAGAGTCTGACAGCGTAACGCACCGGCTTCGACTAGCGCCCTAGGTGAAACTGCGGAGACAGTTTTCGAGGCGGATACTCCAAAGCAGTCGGATCGCCTTCAACCAGCGTCGACCGGCGGCATTGCGCCCATTTCGGTCATTCAGCTAGCCGGGACGATGGACCGTAAGCTGACATTCCAGGATCCAATCGCGTTACGCGCTTAAGGTCGGCTTGTGGAGTTCTAAGCGACGTTGATGAGTATCCTTGCACGCGGCCCTCGTCTGATCCGGTGATGTGTTGCGAGCCGTTTCTCGGCCGCTGCGACAACTCCACGATCGTTCAACCGCGGTGCAGCTGCAGCTCGAGGAAGTCTGTTGTCCGCCCTTGGTAGCGGCGGCGAGCGGGCTAACATCACGGGCCGGGCTCCGTGGACCGGTTGCTGACCTTGACGAGTTCGGTCAGGGCTGGTGATCAAGGCCGTCGCGTGGGGATGGGTGGTAGCGCGTTCGATCGTGGGGTGAGAGCCATGTACCGAGACAAAATGGCAGATCGAGTCGCGGCAGACGGCTTTATCGCCGCGCTCGATCAGAGCGGCGGGTCGACCCCGGGTGCGCTGCGCCTCTACGGCATCCCAGACGACGCCTACGCCGGCGACCCTGAGATGTTCGCCCTCATCCATGCGATGCGGGTGCGCATCATGACCTCGCCCGCCTTCACGGGTGCAAAGGTGCTTGGTGCGATTCTGTTCAAGGGCACGATGGACGGCAGCGCCGCCGGCAAGCCCGTTCCGGCCTTCCTTTGGGAGGAACGCGGGATCGTGCCGTTCCTCAAGGTCGACAAGGGACTTGGTCCTAAGGACGACGGCGTCAGCCTGATGAAGCCGATGCCGGATCTCGACGCGCTTCTCGAACGAGCCATCCGGCTCGGGGTCTACGGCACGAAGATGCGTTCAGTCATCAACATGCCTTCCGAGCGAGGCATCGCCGCCGTCGTGGAGCAGCAGTTTACGGTCGCCGACCAAATTGCCTCGCACGGGCTCATGCCGATTATTGAGCCGGAGGTGTCCATCAAGAGCCCCGACAAGCGCGGCGCCGAGGCGCTCCTTCTTGCGGAGCTAGCAAAGCGACTCGATGATCTTCCTGAAGGGCGGCAGGTGATGCTGAAGCTCACCCTGCCCGACGTAACGGACCTCTATGCGCCGTTGACCCGTCATCCGCGTGTGGCACGGGTGGTGGCGCTGTCGGGCGGCTACTCGCGGGAGGAAGCTTGCGCCAAGCTGGCCTGCAACCACGGCGTGATCGCGAGTTTCTCTCGCGCTCTCACGGAGGGTCTCACGGCTGGTATGAGCGATAACACATTCGATGCCACACTCGTCGAGGCGATCGACGAGATCTACAAGGCATCTGTCGACAAGCATCAGCGTTGAGAAAACTGACATAATCCAATTGGCGTCGCAACGCGGCTGAGCTCCGACGTGGATCAAGCGCTCCATTTCAGTCAGTGCTACGAGTGGATGCTAAAACACATCTGCTTTGACCCATTGCTAGCCTGAAGGCGGCCGTTCAGCCTTCGGCCAAATCCGGCCGGTAGTAGCACCTCAACGCCCCATCATGGACGCGAGGCTCGGCCACTTGTTTCTCCAGCACGCCGCCAGATTTGATGGCTATCGGGCGACCATGGCCAGCGCAGTGGCCAATTTTTGAAAGATCAGGACCGATCGTTCGAGCTGCTCCAGGTCGATGAATTCCTCCGGCCTGTGTGCCTGCTCCATTGAGCCCGGACCGAGGATCAAGGTCGGCGCCACCGCGGCGAACTGCGAGCCATCGCTGCCGAACGCGCCGACATCGGGCGACGCTGCGGTGACGGAAGCGGCCAACTGCACCAGGGGATGCTCAATTGCCAGTTCGGGCGGTGTCCCCTCCTGACGGACGACGAGGTCCAGGCCCTGACGGCGCGCAGCCGTCTCGACGCGCTCGATGACCCACATCGGATCGATCGCTTTCGAGTACCGGAACTTCATCCGGCAAGTCGCCAGCGGCGCGGTGATGTTGGTCGCTGTGCCGTGGTTGTCGACGATGATGTTGAGGTCACACCAGGGCGGCACGTAGCTCGGATCCTGGAATCGGGGATCAGCACGCAGGGTGAGGTAGATGTCTCGCATCTCGGACAGGAACGGGATCAAGGCGATGTTGGCATTCAGTCCATCCGCGGTCGAAGAATGGGCCTGGATGCCGCGGGCCGTCACGGTGAACTGCACGTCGGAGCGATGCCCGCGCAGGGGACGCAGGTTCGTCGGTTCGGCGACGAGTATGCCGGCGGGTGGGTGAGTCTTGAGCATCTGGCTCTCGGCGACGATGCGCCGAGCGCCGGCCTTGGTCGTCTCCTCGTCACAGGTCAGCAGCAGCATCACGGCGCGGTCGGCGGGCAGGCTGCGGGCGGCGACGATGGCCGCAGCCATCGGCCCTTTCATGTCGCAACTCCCCAGACCGTAGAGGCGATTGTCCTGAACTGCGGGTTGGAACGGATCGCGCGCCCAGCCGACCGGCGGCACCGTGTCCATGTGCGCCGAGAAGGCGAGGCAGCCGCCGGCCTGGCCGCGTAGGGCGACGAGCGCGGTTTTCTCGACGCCCTCCGGGTCGGTGAAATCCAGCCGCTCCACCGCAAATTCCGGCAGCTCGCTGACGATCAAATCGGCGAGTCCGCGATTGCTGCGGCTGCTGCGGGTGTCGAGCGCGATCAACCGCGAGGCCAAGGCGACAACTTCTGAGAGCGGGGACGACATCGCGCGATCCTGGACGGCGTGGACGCCGAGATCATAACGATGTCGCAGTCTCACCAAAGATCGGAGCTGAGACACCGTAACGGCATCCATCACCTCAGTCGACGTCGAGCGCGGCGTAGACCATGGCGCGGGCCAGCGTGCGGTAATGCTGGCGCTGGGCGGCCGAGGACGTCTGCATCATCAGAAGCGCGAAGAAGCCCGCGATCGGATCGACCCAGAAATAGGTGCCCCCGACGCCGCTCCAGAACCAGTCGCCGACGTTGCCCGGAACCGGCGCCTTGCCGGCCGCGAGCCTGACCGCCACACCCAGCCCGAAGCCGTAGCCCGGCCCAGGCGGATAGTAGGCGCCCTTCGCGATCGCCGTCCCGAGATGATCCGAGGTCATGAGCCGCACGCTCGCCGGGGCCAGGATCCGCACGCCGTCGAGGACGCCGCCGGCCAGCAGCATGCGCAGGAAGCGGGCGTAATCCGCGGTGCTCGACACGAGGCCGCCATTGCCGCGCTGGCTGCGCCGGGGCTCGGTCGGATCGTGGAAGGCTGGCCGCTGCCCGGGCGCCTGCGGCAGCGGCTGGGCAACGCGCGCGGCCAGCGCCGCCGGGATCCAAAACCGGGTGTCCGCGAGGCCGAGGGGCCCGAGGAGGGTCGCGTCGAGGATGCCCTGCAGATCCGCACCGCCCGCCACCTCCAGGACGCGGCCGAGCACGTCGGTGGCGTGCGAGTAGTGCCAGACCGTTCCGGGCGCGTGCTCCAGCGGCAGGCGGGCGATCCGCGCGGCGAAGGCTTCGTTGTCGAGATCCTCGGCGAGCAGGCCGTCGGCCTCGTAGGCTCGCCGCGCGGGCCCGTCGCCGAGATAGCCATAGGCGATCCCCGCCGTGTGCCGCAGGAGGTCCTGAACGGTCGGTGCGGTCTGAGCGGGCGCGACGCGGCCCTCCGGATCCAGCACCCCGAGGCGTCCGAAGGCGGGGATGAAGTCCGCGACCGGCTGGTCGAGGCGCAGGACGCCGTGCTCGGCTAGGACCAGGGTGGCGACCGAGACGACGACCTTGGTCATCGAGTAGATGCGCCAGAGCGCGTCTGGCTCGAGGGCGATGCCCGCAATGCTGTCCCGAAAACCGACGGTGCGCCGCCAGATGTCCCCGTCCGTGCCCCCGACGAGGAGGTCGGCCCCCGCGATCGCACCGGCCGCGACATCGGCGACCAAGCGGTCAGCGAGGCGATCGAGGCGGGGGAGGGAGAAGACCGGCGCGTTCGGCATGGCCATGATCTAGCGCATGGCCGCCGCGACGGCATCGCCGGGAGCCATGCGCTATCCGGCGTCGAAGGCGGGGTCTCCGTAGGGGTAGAAGTCGCTGGGCCGGAGATGCCGGTAGGGGAGGGCATCGAGGTGCACCGTCCCGACGAACGGCTCCGGCGGCTCGACCAGCAGGATCGTCCTCGCGTAGCCGCTGTCGTCAAAACCCCGGCGGAAATGGACTCGGGACTTGATCGCCACCACGTCGAAATCCTCTGGTTTCAGGCCGAGGTCCCAGAGTTCCGAGGGCTCCATGATCTGGACGAGGTAGGGGCTCAGGACCAGCACGTTGCCCCGGCCGAAGGCGACGCTGAGCCACGTGCCGGCACCCCGGCCGGTCGTACCCGCGACGATAGCCTGCACCGTTCCGGTGACGCGGACCGGGACGCCCGCCGAAGGCTCCGCCTCACCGCCCACGGGGCCGCCGACTTCCGCGTCGAACGGATCGCCGGTCTTCACGCCCCCGGCCAGCAGCCGGTCCAGGAGCGTGGGCGAGGCGACCGTAGCGATCAGTGTGCGCTCCAGCCCCTGCGCCAGCACCTCGGCGAGGAGCCAGGTCGCCCGGCCCGAGCGGTCGCTGTAATCGGCAAGCACGACCGGCGCTTCGCCCGCGCGCACGGCCTCGGAGGCTTTGGCAACGCCGTCCCGCACCGGGTGGATCGCGACGCTCGACACCAGGGCCGCGCGGTGCCGCCACGTCCAGGCCGCCATGTCGCGGGCGACCCGGTCGGCGAGAGCGGGATCGCCGTTCGTCAGCACCTGCACTGCCATGCCGGCATCCGGCACGTCCGACCAGGGGAAGCCGAAGAAGACGTTGACGAAGACGTCGGGCTCCCGCGCCTCCCAGACCAGGGCGCGCTGCACGAGGTAGGACCAGGGCGAGGCGCCGGTCCACATCACCACGGTCGGGGCGAGGATCGGGATGGAGATCGTCCGGTGCGCCGGCCGGAAGCTGCCGCGGATCGTCCGCACCAGCATCCGCGCCGCGCGCTGCCCCTGAAGATGCATATCGTAGTGCGGGAAGTACTTCACCGCGAACGCTAGGTCGGCGTGGTGCAGGAACTCGGCATCCTCGTTGCCGTGCGGGTCGAAGGTCGCCGCGATGGGCACGCCCGGCCCTACGATGGCCCGCACCCGCCGGGCGATCTCGGCCTCGGGGCGCGGCACCCCGCGCACTGCCATCGCCCCGTGCAGCGCGAGATAGACCCCGTCGAACGGCGCTCCCGCCTCCAGCTCCGCCAGCATCAGGCCCAGGAAGTGCTTGAACGCGTCCTGGGTCACCCAGCCCGAGCCGATTCCGGTGCGCGGCCAGAGCGGCGAGGTGAGGCCAATGAGGTCGACGCCCTCGTATTCCCGGGCGACCTGGACGAAGCCGCCCATGTAGCCCTTGGGATCGGTGGCGAGCAGCGCCTCGCCACTTGCCGGGGAGCCCGGATAGACGAAGTCGTCGCGGGTCGTGTCGTTCGGCAGGAACGTCACGGTCTCGTGGGTGAACTGGAGCACGGCGATGCGCATCGGCTTCTGTCTCTTCAGGGCGCGCGGCGCCGACGCGAAGGCCGATGCGGCAGGCGGGAGCGGGGCAGCGGCGAAGGCCGTCAGGCGGGCCGGACGTCGTAGAATTGCGGGAAGCCGGAGCGCAGGCCCGTCAGCCCGCGATAGGCGGTCGCCTCAAAGTAGGCGCCAAGCGGCAGGTACGGCACGTCGATGAAGAACTGCCGCTGGATCTCGGTGCAGATCGCCTTCTGGGCCGCGGGATCGGGCGCGGCGAACCATTGCGCGCGGAGCTCCTCCAGCCGCGGGGCCCGGGGCCAGCCGAACCACGCCTGATCGCCGTTGCCGCGGATGCCGAGCTGGCCGGCGGGATCGAAGTTGTTGGTGCCGTTCAGGTAGGTGACGAAGGTGCTCCAGCCACCTTTATCCGGAGGCTGGCGACTGGCCCGGCGCTGTACCAGGGTGCCCCAGTCCATCGCGACGACGTCGACATTCAGCCCGCTCTTCTGGAACGCCTCGGCGGCGACCAGCGCCAGCGGGTGTGTGGCGGGATAGTCGGTCGGGTCGAGCATGACCACGCGCTCGCCCCGGTAGCCGGCCTCCGTGAGGGCGCGCTTCACCGCGCCGAAGTCGCGCGGGCCCACCAGCACCTCGGTGCCCGCCCGCGTCGCCATCGGCGCGTCGGGGCAGAAGACGCCGACATGGTCCTTCCACAGCGCGCGCTCGTCCCCCGCGACCGCGCTCATGAACTCGGTCTGGTCGATGGCGCCGAGCAGCGCCCGGCGGATCGCGGGATTGTCGAAGGGCGGGTGCAGGTGGTTGAAGCGCAGGCAGCCGATGCCGCCGACCGGATCGAGCACCTCCAGCCGGATCTGCGGCTTGGCCCGGAGCAGCCCCTGCAGGTCCGGCGTGGGGTTCTGCCACCAGTCGACCTCGCCGGCCGCCAAGGCACTTGCAGCCGTGGAGGCGTCGGGCACGATCCGCCACTCGACCCGGTCGTAATGCGCGCGCTTCGGCCCGGCGGTGAAGCTCGCCACGCCGTCCGGGCGGGGCACGTAGCCGTCGAAGCGCTCGTAGACGGTGAGCGCCCCCGGCACCCGCTCGTCTGACTTGAAGCGGAACGGCCCGGAGCCGACCATCTCGGTGACCTGCGTGTTGGGGTCGGTCTTCGCCAGGCGCTCCGGCATGATGCAGGGCATCGAGGTGCCGGTCTTGCCGAGCGCCGCAGGCAGCAGCGGGAAGGGCCGCTTCAGGCGGAACACCACGTCGCGATCGGAGGCGGCGGTGAGCTCGTCGGTGGCCTCCATCAGCGCCCGGGCGAAGGCGTCGCGGGCGGCGAACCGGCGGATGCTCGCCACCGCGTCGCGGGCCAGCACCGGCTCGCCGTCATGGAAACGCAGGCCCTCGCGCAGGGTGAGCCGCCAGTGGCGGCCATCCGCCTCAATGGCATGCCTTTCCACCATCTGCGGCTGGAAATCGTAGCGCGCGGTCTGGCCGTAGAGTGTGTCGAAGACGAGGTAGCCGTGGTTGCGAGTGACAGTCGCGGTCGTCCAGATCGGGTCGATGACCGCGACGTCGCTTTCCGGAATGAAGCGCAGGACCTTTGCGGGCTGCGCCACCGCGGGCCGCACGACAGAGGCGGCAGCCAGCGCGGCGAGAACCTCGCGGCGCCTCATGCGCGATCGCTCGTGCTTGGCACCATCAAGTTCACATGCCCTTCAAGCTGGTGGCTTCGCAGAGTGCCCTTGGAGCAGCGGTGAGGCAAGGCGGCGAGGTAAGTTGGAGCACCGGACGAAGCGGTGTCATGATTGGAGGAGCGATGGGGCCTGTGAACCGGTGGCCTTTCTGCGCGAGGCGAAGGCAGGCCGATCCGTGCGCTGCCGTCAGAAAGCCGACGTTCGGCTTCGCGCCCATCTCGGCCGCTCAGCCCCGTCTCGCGGACTCTCCGAAGCGGACGCTGTGACAGCACAGCTTGTGGGTCTCAGTCGCGGCCATCTCAGTCATTCGAGGGGCCTGCTCACATCCCCCCAAGCGGACGCCCTTCGACACTGAAACGCCTACAAATTGAGTAGCGAGAAGAGGATTGGGCCAATACATTCCGGAAAGAACGGTCTTTACAATAGAGAACGATCAGCAATAGGCGAAATTCAGTTGATTGTCCGCATCAGTACTGCTTCCGTAAAGACCGGCTCCCAGGCCATGATGTGGTCCGTCATTAGGGTCATCGCATCGTCCTTGACCCGCCCTGTAACGAGGTCGACGATGCGGTAGTGCTCTGCCACAGACGCGTCTTGTCTCGTCCGCCCAGCCTTCGAGCGTATGCCGTAAAGCCGCATCTTGTCGCGCAGCTTCATGACGATGCCGGTAAGGATCGGGTTGCCCGCACGGGACAAGAGCGCTTCGTGAAAAGACCGGTCCGCCACGAGATAGGCCGGCACATCACGATCCCGCACAGCCCTCGCAATCTCGTCGGCCCATTTCATCAAATCGTTCACGTCAACAGCTCCGGCCCGCACGACTTTCGCGAAGGCCTGAGCTTCGAGTTGCACGCGAACCTCGAACAGATTGCGCAACTCGTCGAGCGTCGGATCGACAACTCGGAAACCGCGATTGCGGATCGGCTGCAGCAAATCATCGGCGGCAAGCTGGAGAAGCGCCTCCCTAACAGGCGTCGTCGAGATCCCGAGAGAACGGGAGAGCGAGGGGACTGAGAATACCGTGCCAGGCTCGATCGTACCGGCGAGTATGTCGAGACGTAACTGGCGCTCGACCCGCTCCCGCAGGTTCTCCTCCGTCGCGAGCGGATTGGTTCGATCTTTGCGATCAAGCACGGCACGCCTTCTCCCGGCAGCACCATTAGCGTGTTTCGGCCCTTGCTTGAACTACCACCAATCCAATGGTAATGCGTGACGCGCTACTGAGGTTGCTTCCATGTCAGCAGACATTAAGGAAGGCTACTGCACCCTGTGCCGATCGCGGTGCGGAACGCTCAACAGCGTCGAAGACGGGCGGCTGGTGTCCGTCGCACCGAATCCCTCGCACCCGACCGGCGCAGCCCTCTGCTCCAAGGGGCGGGCCGCACCGGAGCTTCTCGGCAGCCCCCGCCGCCTGACGACGCCGCTCCGGCGCACCAGTGAGCGCGGCAGTGCGGATCCGGGCTGGGTTGAGATCAGCTGGGACGAGGCGATGGCAGAGGTTGCCGCCCGTCTCGGGGATCTACGCGCAAGGCACGGCGCCGAGGCAGTCGCCTTCGCGGTCACCACGCCGAGCGGCACGCCAATGGTCGACAGCTTCGAATGGGTCGAGCGGTTCGTCCGTGTCTTCGGCAGCCCCAATCTGATCTACGCCGTCGAGATCTGCGGCTGGCACAAGGATTTCGCCCACGCCCTGACCTTCGGCCGGGGGATCGGCACGCCCGATTACGAGACTGCCGACACCATCGTGCTGTGGGGCCACAACCCGACCCGCACGTGGCTCGCCCAAGCGACACGCGTCGCGGACGCCCGTAGGCGCGGAGCGACCGTCGTGGTGGTCGATCCCAAGCGCGGTGGCTCTGGGGAGACGGCCGACCTGTGGCTACCGATCCGCCCGGGGGCGGACGGAGCCCTGGCGATGGGGGCAATCCGCCACCTCCTGCGGGAAGGAAGCTACGACACGGCCTTCGTCCGTGACTGGACGGACGCGGCGTTCCTGGTCGATCGCGCCACCGGACGCCTCCTGAGGGCCGCCGAGTTGTGGCCCAGCGCAAGCGGCTTCGTCATACTCGACGAAGCGGGGCGGCCGCAGCCGCGCGACCCACGCGACCCGACGGCCGGTGCTGCCGCGCAACTCGACACACAGGTTCGCCTGACGGACGCCGCGGGCAACAGGCGCGCGTGCACCAGTGTCCTGCGCCTGCTGACCGAAGAAGCCGACATTTACGATCCGGCGCGCGTTGCCACGATCACCCAACTCGATCCGTCGGCGATCGCGCGCTTTAACGCGGTCTTCGCGGGGGCGCCACGGCTTGCCTACCATTCTTGGACAGGGGTGGGGCAGCACACCAACGCTACCGCCACCGAGCGTGCGATCGCCACGCTATACGCCCTTACAGGAGCCGTCGACCGCGAAGGTGGCAACCTCTGGACGACCGCCCCGCCGACCCGATCGGTGAATGCCTACGATCTGCTGGCCCCAGCGCAGCAGGCAAAGGCCCTCGGCTTGGCCGAGTTGCCCCTCGGGCCGCCGAGCCGGGGGTGGATCACCGCTCGTGATTTCGCTCGTGCCGTGCTCGACGGCGAGCCATACCGAGTGCGCGGATTGATGAGCTTCGGGACGAACTTTGTCGTCTCGCAGGGGGATACGGGCCGCAACCAAGCCGCTCTGGAGGCGCTGGACTTCCACGTCCACGTCGACATGTTCCTGAATCCGACCGCCGCGAATGCCGACATCGTCCTGCCGGCGAGCCTACCCTGGGAGCGCGAGGCGCTGAAGGTCGGGTTCGAGATCACGCAGGAGGCGGTGGAACTGGTGCAGTTGCGCCAAGCCATGGTGCCGCCCCTGGGCGGCACCCGCTCTGACTACGCCATCGCCTTCGATCTCGCCTGCCGCCTCGGGCATGGTGAACAGTTCTTCGGCGGCTCGATCGAAACCGGCTGGAACTACCAGCTCGCGCCCGTCGGCCTGACAGCAGAGGACCTACGGGCATGCCCCGGGGGCATCCGCTTGGCTCAGCCGACGGCCCGGCGCAAATACGCAGCCCTCCGCCAGGACGGGTTGGTCACCGGTTTTCCCACGGCGACGGGGCGGATCACGCTCTACTCCGAGGATCTGCTCGCGCATGGGCAGCCCCCTCTCGCCCGCCATGTCGAGCCCGCAGGACTCGGCGAGCCCGGCCTGCCGCTGGTGATGTCGACCGCCAAAACTGGTTGGTACGTTCACAGCGCCTACCGCCACATCGCTTCCCTGCGGAAGCGTGCGGCGGCGCCAACTATCGAGGTCGCGCCCGACGACGCCCGCCTCCGCGGAATCGCTGAGGGCGATGCCGTCATCGTGCGAACCGCTCACGGCGAGGCCCGGCTTCGGGCACGCATCGACGCGACGTTGCCGAGCGGGACGGTGATCACGGAGTTCGGGTGGTGGGAGGATTGCCCGCCCCTGGGGCGTGAGGGCTGGCCGGTTGCCGGGCCGACGAGCGCCAACATCAATGCCGCGCTGTCCGATGCCGACCGCGATCCGGTTAGTGGTTCCGTGCCCCTGCGGGCGGTGGCTTGCGAGCTTGTCCGCGACGTCGGGGCCAATCGCGGACGTTGGCAGGGACGGCGCTCGTTCCGTGTCGCGTCGCTGCGGCGCGAGGGGGCGGACATCGCCGCGTTCACCCTCGCGCCAGCAGATGACGGTCCGGTTCCCGCCTATCTCCCCGGCCAATACGCCATCCTCCACGCCGCAGCTCCGGGCCTCAGCCGGGCATATTCCCTGACGGGTGACGCCCTAGCGCCGGAGACTTACGAGATCGGCGTCAAGCACCACGCCGCGTTGGAAGGCCGACCGGCCGGACGGATGTCGAGCCTCGTCCATGGGCTGATGCCCGGCGACTTGGTCGAACTCGAAATGCCGGCGGGCACATTCACTCCGCCGCTCAGGGGGAATCGCCCCATCGTCCTAATGGCGGCCGGGGTCGGCATCACGCCGTTCGTGGGCTACCTGACCGCGCTCGCCGCGCACCCGGACTTCGCGCCCGAGGTGCATCTGGTCGCGATCTCCCGCAACGGCGCAGAGGAAGCGTTCGGGGCTCGCCTCCGCGAGGCCGCGGCGGTCCTCCCACGCCTGCGGATCACCCGCGTGTTCACGCGCCCGCGCCCGGAGGATCGGCTCGGAGCCGATTACGAGCGGGCCGGCCGGCCGGCCATGTCCGACCTGGCCCTGCCGGATCCGGCGTGCCGCCCCCTCGTGTACCTGTGCGGGCCGGATGCCTTCCTCCGCGACGGGAAGGCGGCCCTGACGAGACTCGGCGTCCCGCGCTTCGACGTGTTCAGCGAGAGCTTTGCGTCGGCCGTGGCCGTGCCTTCTGACCTTGCACCGCGAACCGTGCGCCTTGCCCGCAGCGGAACGGGCTTCACGTGGACGCCCTCCGCCGGAACCCTGCTCGACGCGGCCGACGCGGCGGGGCTCGGGCTGCCCAGCGGCTGCCGGGCGGGCCAGTGCGAAAGCTGCAGTGTGCCCGTCGCGTCCGGGTCGGTCGCCCACCTCGGCCCCTACGACGGCGAGCCCGACCAATGCCTGACCTGCCGCGCTGTGCCTGTCAGCGATCTCGTCCTCGACGCCTGAAAGGAAGACACGACCGATGAGCGATACGGCTACCTTGACGCCCATCGCCCCGCCCAGCCCGGATCTAGCCCGGGAGGGGCGTCTCGTGCGCGTCTCGCAGGCGATCGTGGCCTTCGCCGAGCGTTGGTTCCCCGACAGCTACGTATTCGTTCTCATTGCAGCTTGCATCGTCGCCCTGGGAGTATTCGCCCACGGGAGCGAGCCGCTCGCGATCAGCAAGGCGTTCGGCGACGGCTTCTGGAGCCTGATCCCCTTCACGATGCAGATGGCGCTGGTGGCGGTCGGCGGCTACGTCGTTGCCGTCTCGCCCCCCGTGGCCGGATTGATGCGCAGAGCCGCCGCCCTGCCGCGCACCGGGCGCGGGGCGGTGGTGTTCGTTGGCATCACCAGCATCTTGCTGTCTCTGCTCAATTGGGGCGTCAGCCTGATTTTCTCCGGCCTGCTGGTGCGCGAAATCGCCCGCCGGCAGGATCTGCGCCTCGATTACCGGGCCGCCGGCGCGGCGGGCTATCTCGGCCTCGGCTTCGGTTTCACCCTCGGAATCAGCTCGGGGCCGGCACAGCTGCAAGCCAATGCCGCCAGCATTCCGGCCTCGCTCTTGCCGATCACGGGCGTGATCGGCTTCGAGCAGACCATCCTGACATGGCAGAACCTCGTCGTCGTCGCCTTCGGCACGCTGCTCTCAGCCGCGATCTGCTACCTGACCACCCCTTCGGATGCGAATGCCCGAACGGCCGCAGATCTTGGGATCGACCTCGTCGACGCCCAGCCCAAGGCAATCCGCGCGACCCGTCCGGGCGAATGGCTGGAGCACAGCCCGCTTCTGACGATCCTCGTCCTCGTCCTCGCATCCGGTTGGCTCTACGATGCCTTCAAGGCAGGCAACCCGCTGATCACGATGTCGGGCCTCAACACCTACAACTTCGTGTTCCTGCTGCTCGGCGCCGTGCTGCACTGGCGGCCGCGGGGCTTCATCTCGTCCTTCGCCAAGGCGATGCCGAGCGTCTCCGGCGTGCTGCTCCAGTTCCCCTTCTACGGCGGCATCGCCTACATGCTGACCAAGGTGAAGGCGGCGGACGGCTCGACCCTGTCGGACGCCATCGCCCACGGGTTCGTCAGCCTCGCCCACGGATCGGGGGCCTTCTCGGTCCTCGTCGGGATCTACTCGGCGGTGCTCGGCTTCTTCATCCCCTCGGCCGGCGGCAAGTGGGTGATCGAGGCCCCCTACGTGATGAAGGCGGCCAACGAGGTCGGCGCCCATCTCGGCTGGACGGTGATGGTCTACAACATCGCCGAGACGCTGCCGAACTTCATCAATCCATTCTGGATGCTCCCGCTGCTCGGCGTGCTCGGGCTGAAATCCCGCGATCTGATCGGCTACACGGCGGTGCAGTTCATGATCCACCTGCCGATCATGCTGGTGCTGGCGGCGATCCTGATGACGACCTTCACCTATCATCCCCCGATCGTGCCGTAACGGCCGCGCCCGGCGCCGCCGCGGTGAGTCGCGCTCTCAGGTGATCCCTTGATTCCGTTCTTCGATCACGATGCGGTTCATGCCGCCCTTGACCATCCGCGCCTGATCGAGGCCCTGCGCGGCGCCTTCGCCGCCGCCGATATCGAGGCCCCCGTCCGGACGGCCCACGAGGTCGGCGCGGCGGAGGCGCCCGGTCGCCTTCTGGCCATGCCGGCCTGGCGCCGGGGTGACGTGGTCGGCGTCAAGTTGGTGAACGTGTTCCCCCGCAATGCCGAACGCGGCCTCGGCGCCGTCCACGCGGTGTACGTCCTGTTCGATGGAAAGACGGGAGCGCCCCGCGCGATGATTGACGGAGAGGCGCTGACGAACCGCCGCACCGCCGCCGCCTCGGCGCTCGCCTCGACGTACCTCTCTCGTCCGGACAGCGCCGTGCTCGCCCTGGTCGGGACCGGCCACCTTTCGCCGGCGCTCGCCCACGCGCACGTGGCCATCCGGCCGATCCGGCGCGTGCTGGTCTGGGGTCGTTCGGCAGCGAAGGCCGAGGCCCTGGCGGCGCGGCTGCGGGAAGAAGGGCTTCCCGCCGAGCCGGCGGCCGATCTTCCGGCGGCGGTCTCGGCCGCCGACATCGTCAGCTGCGCCACGACCTCGACGCAGCCGCTGGTGCTTGGCCGTCACCTCCACCCCGGTACCCATGTCGACCTCGTGGGCGCCTTTACGCCCGCGATGCGCGAGAGCGACGACGCACTGATTCGCGTCGCCCGTGTCTATGTCGACACCTATGCCGGGGCCCTCCGCGAGGCCGGCGACCTGACACAGCCAATCGCGGACGGCACGTGGTCGAAGGACCGGCTCGCGGGCGACCTGCACGACCTATGCAGCGGGGCCAAGGCTGGCCGCAGGGACGCCGAAGAGATCACCGTGTTCAAGTCCGTCGGCGCGTCCCTGGAGGATCTCGTCGCTGCCTCGCTCGTCGTTGAAGGTTGAGGTTCACACAGGCAGCGGGCTGTCCGTCTTGACCTCCTCCATCACCGCGTAGGTACGTGTCTCCTTCACGCCGGGCAGATCGACCATGACCTGCCCCAGAAAGCGGCGGTAGGCGGCCATGTCCTTCACCCGGGCCTTGAGCAGGTAGTCGAAGCCTCCGGCCACCATGTGGCATTCCAAGATCTCGGGCACGCGGCGGACCTCCGCTGAGAAGCGGTCGAACACCGTGCCGGTGGTCTTGTCGAGCAGCACTTCGATGAACACCAGCAATCCAAGATCGAGCATCGCCGGATCGAGGCGGGCACCGTAGCCGGTGATGTAGCCCTCGCGGGTAAGCCGCTTCAGACGTTCGGCCGTGGCGGTGGGCGAGAGCCTTAGCCGCTCGGCGAGGTCGACGGTCGAAATGCGCCCGTCGTGCTGCAGGATGCGCAAGATGGCGGCATCGGTCGAGTCTGTGTTTTTCACTAGATTAGCGCCATTCTTACGGGAATTCCACTGGTATCCGGAGAGATTGATGGATTTTAGCACCACGCCAGCGCCGCTACAAAACCGTTCGTATCCGGCCAGCGGCCGGCCGCTGAGAAAGACGGGTTCAGCCATGTCGATCGTGTCTTCAGCCCGGCGCGTTGCGCCTACTCCAGCGTCCTTTGCGGATTTCCGGGACGACCTGCCTACACTATCGCCGCTGCGCACAGCGATCGTTGCGGCTCACCGGCGCCCTGAGGCGGAGTGCCTGGCGCCGCTCCTTGAGCTCGCGCAGCTTCCTCCGGAGGCGGCAGCCCGTGTCGCGGCGACGGCACGCGGCCTCGTCGCGGGCCTGCGGCGGACCACGCCGCGGGGCGGCGTCGAGGGCCTGATCCACGAGTACGACCTGTCGAGCCAGGAGGGCGTGGCCTTGATGTGCCTCGCCGAGGCCTTGTTGCGCATCCCGGACGCCGCCACTCGCGATGCGCTGATCCGCGACAAGATCGCGCCCGGTGACTGGAGGGCCCATCTCGGCCACAGCCCCTCGCCATTCGTCAACGCGGCGACGTGGGGCTTGCTGGTGACCGGCAAGCTCACCGCGACTACGAGCGAGAGCGGCTTGTCCTCGGCCCTGACGCGCCTGATCGGGCGGGGCGGAGAGCCGTTGATCCGCCGGGGCGTGGACCTCGCAATGCGGTTGATGGGCGAGCAGTTCGTGATGGGTGAGACCATCGCCGAAGCACTACGCAGGGCGCGCCGCCATGAAGCGAAGGGCTTCAGCTATTCCTACGACATGCTCGGGGAGGCCGCGGTCACGGCCGAGGATGCCGGTCGCTACCAAGCCTCATACGAGGAGGCAATCCATGCCATCGGGCAGGCGTCCGCCGGACGGGGCATCACCGAGGGGCCGGGCATCTCGATCAAGCTCTCCGCGCTGCACCCGCGCTACACACGAATGAAGCGCGCCCGCGTGCTCGCTGAGCTGATCCCCCGGGTGAAGGCGCTGGCCCTGCTCGCCAGAGGGTACGAAATCGGCCTGAACATCGACGCCGAGGAAGCCGAACGGCTCGACCTGTCCCTCGACATCCTTGAGGCCCTCGCCACCGACCCGGACCTCGGGGCTTGGAACGGACTCGGGTTCGTTATCCAAGCCTACGGGCGGCGTTGCCCCTTCGTCATCGACTGGCTTGTCGATCTCGCCCGCCGGAGCGACCGCCGCCTGATGGTACGGCTGGTGAAGGGTGCCTACTGGGACAGCGAGATCAAACGGGCGCAGGTCGAGGGGCTTTCCGACTTCCCGGTCTTCACCCGCAAGGCCCACACCGACGTGTCCTACCTCGCCTGCGCCCGGAAGCTGCTGGCTGCGCCGGACGCGGTGTTTCCGCAATTCGCCACGCACAACGCGCAGACTCTGGCCAGCATCGTAGAGATGGCCGGCCCGGATTTCCGGCCCGGTGCCTACGAGTTCCAGTGCCTGCACGGGATGGGCGAACCGCTCTACGAGGCCGTGGTCAGCGCCGGCGTCATCGGCCGTCCGTGCCGGATCTACGCCCCCGTGGGTACCCACAAGACCCTGCTCGCCTATCTCGTCCGGCGACTCTTGGAGAACGGCGCGAACTCCTCCTTCGTCAACCGCATCGCCGACGCGTCCGTATCAATCGACGACCTCATCGCCGATCCAGTCTCCACAGTGCGGGAGATGCGCGAGCCGGGGGCGGCACACGAGCGGATCGCGGCCCCGCGCGACTTGTTCGGCGCTGGGCGGCCAAACTCGGCCGGCCTAGATCTTAACGACGAGGCCGTGCTCGCCCAGCTCGCCATCGACCTAGCTAAGGGAGCCGCCAGGGCCTGGACCGCCGTTCCATCCGGACGCTCCGCTGCGGAGGCCTGCGAACCGGTGCTCAACCCTGCCGATCGCGGGGACGTGGTGGGCCATGCGCGCGCCGCGGAGCCCGCTGACATCGCCCTGGCCCTGGCGACCGCATCGGCGGCGGTTCCGCATTGGGTCGCGACGCCACCAGCCCGCCGGGCCGAGCTGCTCCGCGCCGCCGCGGACGCTTTCGAGATGCGGATGCCGGTTCTGCTCAGCCTGATCGTGCGGGAGGCGGGCAAATCCCTGTCGAATGCCGTCGCCGAGGTGCGGGAAGCGGTGGACTTTCTGCGCTACTATGCCGGCGAGGCAGAACGGGTCTGCAGCCCCGACCACGGACGGTCCCTTGGCCCGGTCGCCTGCATCTCGCCATGGAATTTTCCCCTCGCGATCTTCACCGGGCAGGTGGCGGCCGCCCTCGCGGCTGGCAACACCGTGTTGGCCAAGCCGGCGGAGGAGACCCCGCTCGTCGCGGCTGAGGCCGTGCGGCTCTTGAGCGAGGCCGGGATCCCCGCGGATGTGCTGCATCTCCTCCCCGGTGCGGGCGACGTCGGCGCCGCGCTCGTCGGCGATGCGCGGGTTCAAGGCGTGATGTTCACCGGCTCGACCGCCGTCGCCCGTCTGATTCAGCGGACCCTCGCGGATCGCCTGACCACGGACGGACGCCCGGTGCCGTTCATCGCCGAGACCGGGGGGCAGAACGCGATGATCGTGGATTCCTCCGCACTGCCCGAGCAGGTTGTGACGGACGTCCTCGCCTCCGCTTTTGATTCGGCCGGTCAACGCTGCTCGGCCCTGCGCATCCTGTGTCTGCAGGAGGAGATCGCCGAGAAGACGCTGGCCGTGCTGCACGGCGCCCTGCGCGAGTTGGAAGTGGGCGACCCCCGGCGCCTGTCCGTCGATATCGGTCCGGTGATTACCTCCGGGGCGGCCGAAGGGATCACCCGCCACATCGAGACGATGCGGATGCGCGGCCATAAGACTACGCAATTGGGCAAGACCCCAGCCACGGATGCGGGCACCTTTGTCCCTCCCACGGTGATCGAGATTGGCCAAATCTCGGATGTGGAGGCGGAAGTGTTCGGCCCAGTGCTCCACGTGATGCGCTATCAGCGGGGTGGTCTCGACGCGCTCATCGACGCCATCAATGCCACCGGCTACGGGCTGACCTTCGGCCTGCACACTCGAATTGAGGAGACGGTTACGCGCGTTCTTGACCGGATCGAGGCGGGCAACGTCTATGTGAATCGCAACACCATCGGCGCCGTGGTCGGCGTGCAGCCGTTCGGCGGCTCGGGCCTGTCCGGGACAGGGCCGAAGGCCGGCGGTCCGCGCTACCTCCGCCGTCTGCTGACCCGCCTGGCTCCGTCCGCAACCGGTGCGACCGCAGCTCCGTCCTCCGCCGATACGGTCGCTCAGGATTACATCAGATGGCTCCGGCAGCGGGGCCACGCCGACGTTGCGACCCGGGTCGAAAATTATTTCGCTCGGGCACCTGCTGCCACCGAATGCGTGTTGTCGGGCCCGGTCGGTGAACGCAACATCTACAGCCTTCGTCCTCGCGGCAAAATCGCGGCCTTGGCCTCGGGCGAGGAGGGAACATTGCTTCAGGTCGGCGCGATCCTGGCGACCGGCCAGAGCGCTGTAATCACGGCTGCGAGGGCGTTATCGGGCCTGTTCGACGGCTTGCCCGCGGAGGTCCTGCGGAAGATCGTCCCCTCAGAGGATCCCGCGGTCGCCCCCGGACTTGGCGGCGTGCTCCACGAAGGCGGACGGGCCGACCTCGCGGGGCTGACCCGCCGGATCGCCGGACGGAGCGGTCCAATCTTGACGATCCAGTCGATCCTCACGGCGTCCGATCTAGAGGATTACGAGCTCTCGGATCTCTTCGAAGAACGGTCGGTGTCGATCAACACGGCGGCGGCAGGTGGCAATGCGAGCCTGATGGCCCTCGACGCCTGATCCCATGCGATTTTGCAGCGCCTTATAGCACTTATCGAGAGGGGGAATGGCAGCGACCATCCCGTACGAACGCGAAACGGATGGTAGGCGGAATGTCCTCAACGACCGGCAGATAAGGTGTAGTCAGCGAGGTCGAACGATGTGCCCGCCATGTAGTTGGCGCCGAAGCGAGTGTCTTGACCGTTTTGATAAGTTCCGTCGTTGCGCCCGTGATGAGCTGAGTTCGGGATAGCTGCTTCGACGGCATGGACTCTCCAGAGCAGCCATTCCGCTATCGGCCATCCTCGGCCGCCGCCAACCGCACTGGGCGAACGTCTCAGATGGGTGGTTTTGCGACCGTCCGCTTACGAGTGGCGATCTATCGAAGCGGACGTTATCGCGCCTCTCTCCGACCGCTCACGGACCTAAGCGTCATTCGGCTTGACGCGCGCCGGGTGATGTAACACCGTTTGCTACATGAGACGAGACAGCCGCCTGTCCGGCATCCTCCACGTCCTGCTGCACATGGCCGAGGAGCCAGGACCCATCACCTCCGAGCGGCTCGCCGCCGCCATGCACACCAACCCCGTCGTCGTGCGCCGCATCATGGCCGGGCTGCGCGAGGTGGGCTTCGTCCGCTCCGAGCGCGGGCACGGCGGCGGTTGGACCATCGCGCGCGACCTCCGAACCATCACGCTCCGCGACGTCTACGCCGCCCTCGGCTCGCCCGACCTCTTCGCCATCGGCAACCGCACGGAAGCGCCAGGTTGTCTCGTCGAGCAGGCCGTCAACGCCGCCCTCGACGCCGGCTTCCGCGAGGCGGAGGCGCTGCTGCTGGATCGGTTCGGCCGCGTCACCCTCGCCGCGCTGAGCGCCGACCTCCACGCCCGCCTCGCCGAGCGCGGCGGCACCCTCACCCTGGAGCAGGTCCATGCCGTTTGACGCGATCGTAGTCGGGGGCAGCTTCGCCGGACTGTCGGCTGCGACCTACATCGCCCGCGGACGGCGCTCCGTCTGCGTGATCGACACCGGCAGCCCGCGCAACCGCTTCGCGGCGGCCTCCCACGGCTTCTTCGGCCAGGACGGCAGCGACCCGCGGGCAATGATCGCACAGGCGCGCGCGCAGCTTGCGACTTACCCGCAGGTGACGTTCGTAGCGGGGGAGGCGACGGACGCCTGCGTCGGGGAGGACTTCACTGTCACTCTCGCGACCGGCGAAACGCTGCACGCCGCTCGCCTCGTCCTGGCCCACGGCATCTCTGATGTGCTGCCTGACCTGCCCGGCCTCGCGCAACGGTGGGGCAAGAGCGTCCTGCACTGCCCCTACTGCCACGGCTACGAGTTTGCCGAACGCAAGCTGGGCGTGCTGGCGGTGTCCCCACTGTCCGCCCACCAAGCGCTGCTGATCGCCGAGTGGGGACCGACGACGCTTTACCTGGACGGCGGTGCCATGCCCGATGAGGCGACGTGCGCCCGGCTCGTCCAGCGGGGCATCGAGATCGAGCCTGCCGCGCTGGCCGCCCTCTCGGGCCCGGGCGAGACGCTTTCCGGCGCGCATCTAACGGATGGAAGGACGGTGGCGATCGACGCGCTCTACCTCGCGCCACGCTCGCGCTTGAACGGCCCGCTGGCCGAACGGCTAGGTTGCGTGCTGGACGAGGGGCCGTTCGGGCCGGTCATTCGCACGGACGCCGCCAAGCTGACGACGGTGGTGGGTGTCTATGCCGCGGGGGACATCGCGCGTGCCCCGCACAGCGTGAGTTGGGCGGTGGCGGACGGGGTGACGGCAGGCGTGTCCGTGCACCAGTCCCTCGCGTTCGCGGGCTTGGCTGCCTGATCACACGCAACGGCTGTCGCGTCTGCTTCAGAGCATCGACCGACGGATGTCGAACGGCCGTGTTGGGTCGGATGCGGAATGTCCGTATATGCTCACCCTGATCTCCAGGGCTCGTTTCAGATGTCTCCTCGCTCCGTCGGCATGAGCCGGCGAGGAGACAGAAGATGGGACACTCTGCACACGATCCGGCCACGAAAGGGCGGCCGGCCTGGAACGCTGGCCGCAAGCTTGGCGCCAAGCGAGCCCTCAAGCCTCAGCAGGTCTGGGCCATCCGGTTCTGGCTCGATCGCGAACGCCGCACGCGTGACCGGGCGATGTTCGATCTCGCCATCGACAGCAAGCTGCGCGGATGCGACATCGTCAAACTCAAGATTGGCGATCTTGTCAGCGGTGGTCGCGTCCGTAGCCGGGCCATCGTCATCCAGCGCAAGACCGCGCGGCCGGTGCAGTTCGAACTGCTCGAACCTGCCCGCACCAGCATCCTAGCATGGCTTGAGGCCAGGGGCGGAACACTCGACGACTATGCCTTCCCAAGCCGGCTCGACGACGTGACGCACATAAGCACTCGTCAGTATGCGCGCTTGGTCAATGAGTGGATCACGGGCATCGGTCTGCGAAGCGAGGACTACGGAACCCATTCCTTGCGTCGCACGAAGGCGTCGTTGATCTACAAGCGGACCGGCAACCTGCGCGCCGTCCAGATTCTGCTCGGCCACACAAAGATTGAGAGTACGGTCAGGTACCTCGGTGTCGACGTCGAGGATGCTCTGACCCTGGCCGAAGGGATTGAGATTTGAGTGTTTGGCCCCTCGGCTTCTGTGTCGAGGGGCTTCGAAACCAGCCCGGCAGCAAAGCGCCCGTTGCCGCCGTCTGAGCATGTTCGGCAGCGTCCGGGAAGCGGACATCCAGCACGAAGCTTTTCACAACTGTGTCGCAAATGTTCATGAGGGTGGCGCCAATACGCTGGGCGGCTGGTCCAGATTTCCGACGCATCAACGAATATAACACACGCGATATCCGGTTTGGTCAGCACTGTCGAAACGACGCGGATCAAAGATCCAAGGTCTTGCGAGCAAAGCTCTCGATGTAGTCGACGAGCTTGTCTGAGGCGGCGCCGGCGGCATCGACGTCGCGTCGGGCAACCGCTTCGCAGACATCGGCGTGGAGATTGGCGGTCAGCGGCAGATCGGCCGCCTGCTTGTAGTGCTGGTACCAGAAACGCCGTGACAGGCCCGCCATGCTCTCCAACGAGCGCACCGCGAACTCGTTGCGCGATGCCGTTGCGATCAGCTCGTTGAATTGACGGTCCAAGCGCATGAACGCCAAGTCGTCCGACGCCGAGGCCGCCTCGCGCATGTCCTGCGCGATGCCCGCGAAGACTTCCCGCTCCTCCTTCGTGGACCGCTCCGCAGCCAGGCGCGCGATCAAGCGCTCCAGGACGCGCCGGGTCTCCAGCAGGCGCAGCTGCGTGCGTACGTTGATGTCGGAGACAAGGATGCCGCGCCGCGGCATGACAACCACAAGACCGTCGCGAGCGAGACGCTGTAGAGCCTCACGGATGGGGGTACGGCCAATCCCGAGGCGCTGGACCAGGTTCTGCTCGCCCAGCACCATGCCGGGCGGGAGCACAAGCGTCGTGATCATCTCCTCCAGCTGCTGGTAGGCTTTGTCCGTCAGCGTCAGGTCGGGCAAATCCTCGTGGCCGGCCGCCGCGTCGGGCGACCCCTTCACGGCCTTCCTCGCCCTCTTCTCACCACGCTCCGCGGCACGGACCGACGTCGTCTTACCGGTCACGAAGTTCATCGACGACGCCCCTCCGCCTGCCCAGTCCGCTCAACGCTGCCTCGCCCCAGTGCATGGGGCGGGGCACTTCCCTGCGCAAGTGCATACGCCTGATATATCTTGCGCTGATTAGAAATATCCCGCAAAAACACGACGCGCATACTAAACGACCCAGGGAGGCAAGGAATGGTAGGGCAGATTGCGATACCCGCCGGCGATGTGCTGCCGGAGCGGGCCACAACCGAGATCCCCACCCGCGTCGCGGCCGGGTCGAGCGCAGTGATCGCGGCCCGGCTTGAGCGCCTGCCGATGACCCAATTCCAACGCAACATCTTTCTCATCATCGCGACGGCTTGGTTCTTCGACTCAATCGACCTCGGCTCGCTCACCTTCCTTCTCGGATCAATCAAGACTGAGTTCGGCCTCTCGACGGCTCAGGCCGGGCTCCTGTCGAGCATGAGCTTCATCGGCATGTTCGCTGGCGCGGCACTTTCAGGAATGCTTGCCGACCGCTTCGGCCGGAAGCTCGTCTTCCAGATCAGCATGGTGTTCTGGGGCTTAGGCAGCGCGTGGTGCGCCTACGCGCCGGACGCGACCATGCTCGGCTACGCCCGCCTGCTCCTCGGCTTCGGCATGGGCATGGAGTTCCCGGTGGCCCTAGCCATCGTCTCGGAGTTCCTGCCGACAGATAAACGCGGCCGCTACCTTGCCATCATGGAGGGCTTCTGGCCGCTGGGCTTCATCGCGGCGGGCTGCCTCAGCTACGTCCTGTTAAGCTATTTCGACTGGCGGGCGGTCTTCCTGGCGCAAGCGGTGCCGGCCCTGTTCCTGTTCGTGATCCGTTTCCTGGTGCCGGAATCGCCACGCTGGCTCGCCGATCGGGGCCGGTACAATGAGGCTGACCGCGTGATGGCGACCATCGAGACGAAGGTGGCCGCGCACCTCGACGGGCGCTCGCTGGCCGAGCCGAAGGTCCTGCCTGAGCAGGTACAGGGCGAACGTCGCTTTTCCTTCCTCGAACTCTGGGGCCCAGGCTACGCCAGTCGCACGGTCATGATCTGGCTGACATGGTTCTTCGCACTGCTGGGCTTCTACGGGCTCACCACCTGGCTCGGTGCCCTGCTGCAGGATGCGGGCTACAGCGTCGCCAAGTCCGTGACCTACACGATCCTCATCTCGCTCGCGGGCATTCCCGGCTTCATCGCCTCAGCCATCCTCGTCGAGCGCTGGGGTCGCAAGCCGACGGCTGTCCTGATGCTGCTCGGCAGCGCGGTGGCGGCCTACCTGTACGGGCATTCCCCGAGCTTTACCTGGCTGATCGCCTTCGGGCTGATGATGCAGTTCTTCCTGTTCGGGATGTGGTCGGTCCTCTACGCCTACACGCCCGAGCTGTACCCGACCCGCGCCCGTGCAACGGGGGCCGGTTGCGCCTCCGCGATCGGCCGCGTCGGCTCGCTCATCGGGCCGTACGTCATCGGCATCATCCTGCCTACCCTTGGCCACGGCGGCGTCTTCGCCCTGGGCGCCGGCTCCTTCGTCATCGCGGCGGCGAGCGTCGGCATCCTCGGCATCGAGACCAAGGGCAGGTCGCTCGAAGCAATCTCGCACTGAGCCTACCGGCGGGAATGCGGGTGACCCGCACTCTCGCCGCCTCAACGGAACTGGTACACTGCTGTTGACATCTGATATATCAGTGATATCCTGCAGGCAACAAATTGGGTGGAGCGGAATGTGACAGGCGTCTCGCATCACTGATGAGGGTCGGCGTCGTCCCATCTGCCGGGAGTGCGGCGGAACCCCGGCCGGCAGGCCCGCGACCCCGTCCGTCCCGCCGCCAAGCTTGGGCCGCCTTCGAAGCCGACGGCGGCCGACAAGACCGCCCTTCTCTCGCACACCGTGACGGTGATGGCGTTCTACTGAACATCTTCGATCAAGCGGCTGCGGCGGCCACAATCAGCGATATCGAACAAGGGAGAAGCTCAATGGAAATCGCGGTCACCAAGATGAGCGAGCGGCAGAAAAACTACCGAGCTAATTACCGGCAGCGCGTCGCGGGGTGGTACAACGGCTTCCTACACATCGCCATCATCTACACCATTGGCCTGACGGCATCGTACATCTATATTTCTAACATCAAGGCGCCGACCTGGGCGGAGCTCGCTACGGTGCCGGTCGTCTTCTTGTTCTGCAATTTCTTCGAGTGGTGGCTGCATCGCTACGTTATGCATCGGCCGCAGAGCAATCCGATCGGCCGCGCCGTCTACAATCGGCACACGCTCCAGCATCACCAGTTCTTCACCGACCATGAGATGCGTTTCGCCGACCATCGCGACTACCGGGTGACGTTCTTTCCGCCCTACGCCTTGGCGACCTTCACACTGATGTCAATTCCCGGCGCCATCGTGCTCGGCAACGTGTTCACGCCGAACGTCGGTTGGCTGTTCATCACGACGACGACCAGCATCTACATGATCTACGAGTTCATGCACTTCTGCTGCCACGTCGAGGACAACTGGTTTGTCCGAAACATGCCGTTCATCAACACGAACCGCCGGCACCACACCGCCCATCACGACCAGTCGATCATGATGGAGCGCAACATGAATCTCACCTTCCCGATCATGGACTGGTTGTTCGGCACCTCGGACCTCAACCGTGGCCTGCTCGGCACGCTCTTCAATGGCTACGACATCCGTCACGTGAAGACCGACATGCGCAAGACGTCCCGCACGCCTGGAGCTGCCGGGCCCGGCGCGATGCAGCCGGCCGAGTAAGCCCCCGCCACACGCGACATGCGGCGCCGACGCGGTGCCGCCCCGACACTTGGGAGGTCCTCCATGAGCATGATCGAACCGAACGTCACCGCCCTCACATGGTTCGCCCTCTTCGCCGGCGTCGCCAGCGTCGGCTTCTACGTCCTCACGGGCATGTTCCCGCTCGAAACCCGCCCTGACCTGAAAGGCCGACCGCTCGGTCTGCTGCTGCTGGCGGTCAACGTCGTGCTTCTGCTGGCATTGGTCGGCGGTGGCTTAGCCTACGGTGCCGCCAACCTGCGTTGGACGAGCCTCATCATTGTGGGCGGTCTGGCCGTCCTGTTCGCTCCGGGCCTGTTCAACGTATGGCCCCAGCGCTGGCGTGACGGACTGGCCGGTCTCGCCATCGTGCTGGCCGGCCTGGGCGGCGCGCTCGGCCTGCTCCAGCAGGTCGGCTCCGTCTTCACCCTGTAAGAACAACCACCGACCCGGGAGGAATCCGATGCCGTTTCCGATCAAGTTCGGCTTGTCCGTCGCCGTCGCCTTGGCCGCGCTCGCGGGGTGGTTCTACATGGGCTACCTTGGTCAGACCGGCCCACAATGGGCCGTGTCGTTCCTCGGCCCCTTCATGGTGGTCAGCCTCTGGATTTTCCCAGAAGTAATGCGCTCCCGCTCCGATGGTCGCACGCCGCGCCACCAGATGAGGGAGGCGCGGTCGTGAACAAGGTCTACGTGGGGGACCGGACCATCGACGGGATCGTCGTCACGGTCGACGGCAAGCCGCTTCCGGAAAGGACCGACGCGAGGCGCTACTCCCGCAATGGATTCGAGTGGAGCTACGAGGGACCCGAGCCTTCGCAACTCGCTTACGCGATGCTGGTCGACCACCTCGGTGACACGGCCGAGGCGGAACGGCTTCAACCGCATTTCATGCGCAGTGTCGTGGCCAACTTCCAGAACGAGTGGGAGATGACGACGGCCGACATCGACCGCGTCCTGCAGCGCCTGCGCTAGGCGATCACCGCGGGCTCGAACCGAAGTCGTAGGCCGGGCTCAGCCGCCTCGACCAACAATCAAGTCTGGAGGGGCAGCCATGAGCGCGGCAACGGCGAAATCTCCGAACGAGCCGACCAAAAAGGCTGACAAGCGGACGATCCTCGATATCCGCGCCGCGAAGCAGACGGGCGAGAAGTTCGTCTACATGTCCGTACCGGACTACACCTCCGCTCGGTGGGCGGAGATGGCGGGTGTCGATGTTGCTGTCGTCGGCGATAGTCTCGCCATGGTCGCACACGGCCATGCCAGCACGATACCCGCGACGATGGACATGATGATCCTTCATGCCGGCGCAGTACGGCGTGGTGCGCCAGACACCTTCGTGCTCGGCTGCATGCCCTACCAGAGCTACAACACGGTCGACCGGGCCCTCACGAACGCCACGCGATTCATGCAGGAGGCGCTCTGTGACGCGGTGAAGCCGCAGGGCGGCAAGAGCCAGGCCCATGTGCTCAGGGCTCTCGTCGACGCCGGGATCCCGACGGCGTCGCACATCGGGCTGACACCGCACACCATCGCCAACTTCGGCGGCTTTAAGATCCAGGGTCGCACCGCCGAGGCTGCGATGAAGATCCTGGAGGACGCCCTGGCTATCGAGGACGCTGGCTGCTTCATGCTGGAATTTGAGGCCGTGCCGGCCCCGATTGCCAAACTGATCTCCGAGCAGCTCACGATCCCCACCATCGGCATAGGTGCCGGCGCTGGTTGCGACGGCCAGATCCTGCTCGCCTACGATCTGCTGGGCGTCTTCACGGATTTCAAGCCGAAGTTCACGAAACGCTACGCGAATCTCACCGAGGTCGCGGTGACTGGCATCCGCAAGTACGTCGAGGAGGTCAAGACCATGACCTTCCCCGGCGACGACCACTCATACCGTGTCGATCCAGCAGAGTACGAGAAGTTCCAGAAACTGATTGAGGGGCGAAAGCACGTTTGAACCCTCGACAGGCGCGGCCGCAGTGCATGAAGTCGCGCGCCGGCTCGTTAGACGAGATCCTGCGAACGTGACACGGCGAGTTGCCCTACAGGCAAGCCGACGCGGCGCGCCGAAGGGTACGTGGCTGGAACAGATGCTGGCGCGTAAGCCGCGCATGCTGGTGACGGTGGCGGTGGCCAACAAGATG